>NZ_OY761553.1:3035000-3363333 GCF_963664735.1 uncultured Cohaesibacter sp.
TTGGGAAAAAGTTTTAGGCCTTTTGGAAAGCGCAGAATTCCGCCAGTCCTGCCTGTATAAATATTTCACAATTGCTCATGAAATAGCCAAGCGTTTTGAATTTCCCTGTAAATTGAAGGCTGCAAGCTTATGATTTTTCTGAATCACAGCTCATTTTTGTGTCAGTTAGGTAAAACTGACAGGCCTGCGGCGGCAGTTTTCTTCAAATTTTTTGTCAAAAAATTTTGCTCACAGTTCCTTTTGCTCGACTAGGTGCCTTTAAATGCTAAAAGCGACGCCGAACTAACCCGACGTCGCTTCTCATTTTCAGAGCAAGTGCTCACATAAAGTGTCTACTGGGCAGCACTATGCCTTGAGATCAAATCGATCCGCATTCATGACCTTGGTCCAAGCGGCAACAAAGTCTTTTGCAAACTTCTCTTTATTGTCATCCTGCGCATAAACTTCAGCATAGGACCTCAGGATCGAATTGGAACCAAACACCAGATCCACTCTCGTGGCAGTCCATTTGACCGCTCCGCTTTTGCGATCCTTTATAGCATAGGTGTTCTTACCGGTCGGAACCCACTCAAATGCCATATCGGTGAGATTGACAAAGAAGTCGTTTGTCAATGCGCCGACATTCTCTGTAAAGACACCATGCCTGGTTCCTCCATAATTGGTATCAAGCATTCTCATGCCACCAATGAGTACGGTCATTTCCTTTGCGGTCAATCCCAGCAATTGCGTGCGATCAAGCAGCATTTCTTCAGGGCTTACGACATAGTCTTTTTTGGCCCAGTTGCGATAGCCATCGGCCAAAGGTTCCAATGGATCGAAGGAGGCGGCATCGGTCATTTCGTCAGTGGCATCGCCCCGCCCCGGAGAGAACGGCACTTTAATACTCAGTTCAGCTGCCTTGATGGCTTTTTCCAAGCCCACATTACCTGCCAGCACAACGACATCAGCAACACTGATGCCAAACTCGGCCGCGATTGGTTCCAATATAGAGAGAACCCTGGCTAACCGTGCAGGCTCGTTGCCTTCCCAGTCCTTCTGAGGAGCCAATCGAATACGAGCGCCATTCGCGCCACCACGCATATCTGATCCGCGATAGGTACGCGCACTGTCCCAAGCCGTCGCAACCATTTCGCCAACGGAAAGCCCGCAAGCTTCAATTTTGGCCTTTACTGCATCGACATCATAGTCAGCCTTGCCAGCAGGCACCGGATCCTGCCAGACCAGATCTTCCTCAGGTACCCATGGGCCGATGTAACGCACTTTCGGTCCCATATCGCGGTGGGTCAGCTTGAACCATGCGCGTGCAAAGATCTGAGAGAAATAATCAGGGTCCTTGATGAAGCGCTGACAGATCTCATTATAAACAGGGTCCATTTTCAGGGCCATATCGGCATCTGTCATGATTGGAGCACAACGGATCGATGGATCTTCTACGTCAGCGGGCATATCCTCCGGCTTCATGTCGATTGGCATCCACTGCCAAGCACCGGCCGGGCTCTTCTTCAACTCCCATTCATAACCAAACAGATAATCGAAATAGCCCATGTCCCATTTGGTCGGTTCGTAGGTCCACGCGCCTTCAATTCCACTCACCACCGTATCGCGACCGATGCCGCGGCCCTTGGTATTCATCCAGCCCATGCCCTGCGATTCAGGACCTGAGGCTTCCGGATCCGGGCTCAGATCTTCTGCCCGGCCATTACCATGGCACTTGCCGATCGTGTGGCCACCAGCGGTCAATGCAACGGTTTCCTCATCGTCCATGGCCATACGCGCAAATGTTTCACGCATCTGGGCAGCGGTCTTGATCGGATCAGGATTGCCGTTGACCCCTTCCGGATTCACATAAATGAGACCCATCTGCACGGCAGCCAGCGGATTTTCCATTGTCTCCGGTTTTTCCAGATCACCGTAGCGGCCATCGCTTGGTGCAAGCCATTCCTTCTCGGCACCCCAATAGGTGTCTTTTTCCGGATGCCAAATGTCCTTGCGGCCAAAACCAAAGCCGAATGTCTTGAGGCCGGCTTCTTCATAGGCGACCGTACCGGACAGAATGATGAGATCGGCCCAGGAGAGCTTATTGCCGTATTTCTTCTTGATCGGCCAAAGCAGACGCCGGCCCTTGTCTGTATTGACGTTATCTGGCCATGAGTTCAGAGGTGCAAAACGCTGGTTGCCGGTTCCACCACCGCCACGGCCATCGGCCAGGCGATAGGATCCTGCGGCGTGCCATGCAACACGGGCAAACATGCCGACATAGCTGCCCCAATCGGCTGGCCACCAATCCTGACTGTCGTGCATAAGGTCGCGCAGATCCTGTTTGACGGCTTCATAATCAAGCTTTTTGACTTCTTCTGTATAATCGAAGTCTTCACCATATGGATTCGTCTTGGTGTCGTGCTGATGCAAAATGTCCAGATTGAGGGCATTCGGCCACCAATCCATGACGCCAGTTCCCATTGCGGTGTTGCTGCCGTGCATAACAGGGCACTTGCCGGTCGATTTGGTTTCGTTGTGGTCCATCTGGTCCTCCAAAAATCAATCAATCGTTATTGTGAGAATAGACAATTCTTACTGTTTGTTTGTCGTCAGCGGCTTTTCAATATGGCTAAAGCCCGGGATATCCGCTTTTTTTCTTATGTCATTTTTACCAGACTTCATTCATAAAATGAAATTGCATTTTCTAAGGATTGTGATAAGAAATTCTAATGATAAATTTATCCATGAAGCATCTCCGTTATTTCGACGCTTTGGCCCGTCATCAGCATTTCGGCCGGGCAGCTGAGGATTGTGCGGTGACCCAACCGGCCTTGTCTGTGCAAATCAAGGAACTGGAAGCCTTGATCGGCGCTCCCTTGGTTGAAAGAGGTTCGCGGCAAATTCACCTCACGGCCCTTGGGCACAGTTTCGCAGAACAGGCCCAACGCATCTTGCAGTCTGTCAAAGAGCTGGAAGATCTTGCTCGCAGCACCCACGGTCCGCTAGGGGGCCAATTCCGCTTTGGTATCATTCCTACCGTCGCTCCCTATGTGCTTTCGCACTTTATTAAAAGCATGGGGGCTCACTTTCCGGGGCTGGAGCTTCGTCCCAGAGAAGCGAAAACCAAAAGACTGATTGTGGAATTGCTGGAGGCTCGTCTGGACGCGGCCTTTGTCGCACTACCGATTTCAGAGCCACAGCTGGAGGAAATGGAGCTATTCGAGGAAGAATTCATCCTGCTGCGCCCTCAGGATGATGCAGAAAAACCTGTGCCGAAGCCTGAAATGCTCCAAACCATGCGGTTGTTGCTGCTCGAAGAGGGGCACTGTTTCAGAGATCAGGCCATTTCCTACTGTAATAGCAACGCCGCCCTGCCACGCAACCTGATGGAAGGGAGCTCGTTATCAACACTTGTGCAGATGGTTGGAGCCGGTATTGGAATTACCCTCATTCCGGAAATGGCAGTCGCGGTCGAAACGCGATCTGCACCGGTATCCATTGCGCATTTGCCAACTCCGGCCCCCACCAGAACCATCGGCATGGTGTGGCGACGCAGCAGCCCGCTAAAGGCTCAATATTTGCAGATAGCAGAGATCTTCCGATCGGCAGCCCACAGTCAATAAATGCACTATGTCTGGTTTCTTGCCGAATCGAACAGGACGTGTGGAATAAGGAAGGGGTTTTCTTTTCAGGAAAGGCTTGCTTTGAAGAGTGCAATTGCATCGGCCATGGTTTCTTCGGCGCGCTTTGCGTCACGCTCTTTTATGGCAGCAACAATCTGCCAATAGGTATCCATGGAAGCCTCTTGCACATTTCTGGTCGGATCTATGCGGGCATTGTCAAATCCGAGCCGATAGACGGAAAATAGCGCAGCCTGAACCATGTCTCCAAGGGAAGAGAGAAATCGATTGCCAGACAGGTGAAGGATCTGCGTGTGAAACTCGATGTTGGCCACGGCGTAGGATATATGATCCTTTGCAACAGCCATGCGCTCGCATGCATCGATTAGGTGCTGGCAGTCCTCAGCGCTGGCTCGCCGAGCCACCAAAGCAGAGGCTGCGGGCTCAAAGATCAATCTGATCTCGTGCAGCTCATTGAGAAAGGGTCCAGGTTTTCGCAAGGAAGCATGCCAGCGCAAAACATCGGGATCAAACATGCTCCAATCCGAGGAGGGGCGCACACGCGTCCCCACCTTTGCTTTTGAGAGCAACAGTCCTTTTCCCACCAGAGTCTTCTTCGCTTCGCGAATGACCGTTCGGGAAACCCCGAACATTTCTTCCAGATCAGGATCAAGAGGGATCATGGTCTGTTCTGCGTAGTCACCCGAAACAATCGCCATCCCAAGCTGATCAACAACCTTGGAGGTATTGTTAAAGGCCTGCTGTGAGGTTCCTCCAGCGGTCGTAAGGCTCATGATCGCATCGCGAATTCTGTTGCTGGTTTTCTTCTCGCCGTCGTCGCCCAAGCCAGTACCTTTTGCAGCATGATGAAGGTGAACAGCAGAATGCCGATTACGATCTTGGTCCACCAACTTGATAATGTGCCATCAAAGACAATGTAGGTCTGGATCAAGCCCATGATAAGTATGCCGAAGAATGTTCCGGCTACGAACCCGGTGCCACCGCTGAGCAAGGTCCCCCCGATGACAACTGCAGCAATTGCGTCAAGCTCCACACCTACCGTCGACAATGAATAGCCAGCCGATGTGTAGAGGGAATAGACGATTCCTGCAAGCCCGGCCAAGCCGCCAGATGTAGCATATATAAGAATGGTCGTGCGGGCGATGGGAACCCCCATCAACTGAGCTGTTTGCACACCTCCGCCGAGCGCATAGACATTCTTGCCGAACTTGGTGCGGTGCAGAACGATCATGGCCCCAATGAAGACAAGCAACATGATGCCGCCGATCAGCCTGAAACGACCACCGCCGGGCGCCTTCCAGTAGATTGACTGCAAGACATCATAGAACTCATGGGTGACGGGAACGGAATCCGTTGACAGAACGTAAGCCATCCCGCGCATGAGAAACATTCCGGCGAGCGTCACAATGAAAGCCGGCATCTCCAGATAGTGGACAATGGCACCTTCCGCGGCGCCAAATGCGATGGTGATGGCCAGCACCAAACCGAATGCAACGAGCGGGTGAATGGATGTATCCCGCAGGATGACCGCAATAAACACACCAGTGAATGCGATCACCGCGCCAACTGAAAGATCGATGCCGCCGGTCAGAATGACAAAAGTCATCCCCACAGCTGTAATGCCCAAAAAGGCATTATCTGTTAGCAGGTTGGCGACCACCCGCGTGGAGAACATGGTGGGAAATTCCCAGATGCACAGCAGATAGGCGAGAAAAAAGGTCGCCATGGTCAAATAAAGCGGCAGCCTTGGCGATTTCATCATGACAGACTCTCCTTGGCGGTCTGATTATTCTTCGCGCCATTTTCACTTGGTGCATGCGGCGGTGTTTTCGCACGGAAAAGGTAGATCGCATGTTGTACAGTCGGAGACTGGATGAACAGGATCGCAATAATCAAAAGCGCTTTGATAACAAGGTTGAATTCCGGTGGCATGCCAGAAAGCAGGATGACGGAGTTAACCGACTGGATAATCAACGCCCCCAGCAAGGAGGCGATAATCGAGAAGCGCCCTCCAAGCAATGAGTTGCCTCCAATGACCACTGCAAGAATGGCATCCAGTTCCATCCAGAGACCGGCATTGTTCGCATCCGCTCCCTTGATATCGGCAGCAACCACGACCCCGGCGAGGGCTGCACAGAATCCAGTTACCAGATAAACAGCGACCAAAAGGACGCGAGAATTGATACCCGCCAGCCTCGACGAGGTTTCATTGATGCCGATCGCTTCGATCAGCATGCCCAGAGCTGTGCGGCGCACAGTATAGGTCACCAACAAGCCCATGATGATCCAGATATAGACCGGGGTTGGAACGCCCAAAATGGTCCCCGCGCCCAAATGTATGAGGCCCGGATTGTGGAAGGTCATGATTTTGCCTTCAGTGATCAACTGGGCGATGCCTCGCCCGGCCACCATAAGAACCAGCGTGGCAACGATTGGCTGTACGCGGAAATAGGAAACCAGAATTCCGTTCCAGGACCCACATGCCAATCCAGCGGCCAAGGCAGCAAGCAGCGCAGGAAACCATCCTCCGCCTGCCGATACAACCGAGGCGGCAACCGCACCGGCGATCGCCATGACGGCACCAACGGAAAGGTCGATGCCCTTGGTAGCGATGACAAGCGTCATGCCGGTTGCCAGCAGAGCTACCGGAGCGCCTCGGTTCAGCACATCAATGATGTTGCCAAACAGGCGCCCATTCTGGAACTCGATTGAAAAGAACCCCGGAAAGACGATGAAATTCAGAAGAATTACGACTGCGAGGATTATGAGCTGTGGCGCGATGCGCCTAAGAGTACTGCTCATCATTGTTGCACCCTTCCCTCATCAGCGATGGATCTTACGATTGCACCAATGGAGATTTCATCCCCCTGAAGCTCTTTGACTTGCCGACGGTCACGCAAGACCACGATCCGGCTTGAATAGGTCATCAGTTCTTCCAGTTCGGAGGAAGCGACGATAAGCGCCATGCCCTGTTCTCGAAGCGACTGGATAAGTTCAATGATTTCAGCATGAGCGCCAACATCAATGCCACGGGTCGGCTCATCAAGGATCAGGATGTCCGGTTCGGTTGCCAGCCAGCGGGCGAGCAGCGCCTTTTGCTGGTTACCACCAGACAAGAGGCGAATTGGCATGTCGAGGCTGGCCAGTCGAATATCCAGCTTCTTGACATATTCTTCGGCAATCTTTTCGGCTTTCGCTCGCGAGATCGGCCGTGTCCAGCCGCGGCGGGCCTGCAAGGAAAGAATGATATTCTCTCGCACAGACAAATCCCCGACGATGCCATCTGTCTTCCGGTCTTCGGGGCAGAGGCCAAAGCCCATGTGAATGGCAGAACGAGGATTGTCCAGCTTGATGGTCTCGCCACGCAATTTTGCCGTGCCCTGATCCGCGGGCGTCGAACCAAAGATCACACTGGCTGTTTCGCTGCGCCCGGAGCCCAACAATCCGGCCAGACCGACGACCTCGCCTTTATGGAGGATCATGTCAAACGGTTCTATGGTGCCGCGACGCCCATAGCTCTTGAGCTCGAGTATCGTCTCTCCAATAACAGCCTTGCCTTTTTCTTTCTTGGCTTCTTCGAGCTGGCGCCCCAGCATCATGGTCACGATTTCGGTCTGGGTCACATCCGCCAGTTGACGCGTGCCGACAGTCCGTCCGTTTCTCAAAATAGTGGCCCGATCCGAGATTTCGAAAACCTGATCTAGAAAATGGGTAATGAAGACAACGGCAAGACCGCGATCCGTCAATTTGCGCACGACCGAGAACAAAAGCTCAATCTCTTCGCGGTCGAGACTGGCGGTTGGCTCATCAAGAATAAGCACCTTACCGGCCAATTCAACGGCGCGCGCGATAGCGACGACCTGCTGGATCGCGATAGAGTAGCTGGAAAGCAACAAGGACGGGTCGATATCGAGACCAAAGCCCGACAAGACCTCTTTAGAGCGTTTCAGCATTTCTCGATTGTCAATCATGCCATGGCGCATGGGCTGCCAACCGAGGAACAGGTTTTCTGCCACGGTCATATTGGCTAGCAAGTTGACTTCCTGATAGACGGTGCCGATACCCAAAGCGAGACTGTCTTGAGGGTCGCGCGGGTCAATTTCCTTGCCATCAAGCAGGATTGTGCCTGCGTCGCGTTTGTAGGCACCCGTCAGGCATTTGATAAGGGTTGATTTCCCTGCCCCGTTTTCACCCAAAAGCGCGTGAACTTCACCAGGATATAAAGAGAGGGAAACATCATCCAGCGCGATGGCGCCGGGAAAGAATTTGGAAATACCGGTCGCCTGTAGGACCGGTTCGGGGGTCGTAGACATGATTTGATCCTGAAGGCTACCAGATTAGCAAAAGAGCCGAATGACGCGAGTGGTGAGCAGATAAACTGCCCACCACCAACGATTGTCAGAGATCAATAACCAAGGCTCTTCTTCATTTCGTAGATGGCTTTGTTGTCATCTGCCTGAGTGTAAAGCTTGGATTCAGTCTGGACCCATTTTTCTGGCATGGTGCCGTCTTTCCAGTAGGCATCCAGAATATCGAATGCAGGGCCAGCCATGTTTGGTGTCAGTTCAACGGTAGCGTTTGCTTCGCCGTTGGCGATTGCCAAATGCATGTCAGGAACAGCGTCGACTGCTACAACGATAATGTCTTTGCCAGGTTTTGCACCGGCTTCCTTGATGGCCTGAATGGCACCAACGGCCATGTCATCGTTATGAGCATAAAGAGCGCAAATATTGGCAGCGCCTTCAGCTTTCAGGAAGCTTTCCATAACAACCTTACCCTGAGCGCGGGTGAAGTCGCCGGTCTGGCTGCGAACAATCTTAAGATTTGGAGCGTCAGCAATGGCTTTTTCGAAGCCCTTCTTGCGGTCGATTGCAGGAGAAGAACCGGTCGTGCCCTGCAGCTCTACAATGCGGCAGTCTTTGCCAGCCATGGTGTCTTTGAGCCATTTACCGGCAACTTCGCCTTCGTAGACGGTGTCGGAAGTAACGGCGGTCATGTACAGGCTAGGATCAGCGTCAACCTTACGGTCGAGCAGGATAACGGGGATTTCAGCATCCTGAGCTTCTTCAAGAACGGAGTCCCAACCAGTTGCAACAACTGGTGCAAGGAAGATTGCGTCAACGCCTTGGGCGATAAAGCCACGCAGAGCCTTGATCTGGTTTTCCTGTTTCTGCTGAGCATCAGCAAATTTCAGGGTAACGCCGCGTTCTTCGGCCTGCTGTTTGGTAACAGTGGTTTCAGCAGCACGCCAACCGGACTCAGAACCGATCTGAGAAAAGCCAACGGTTTTACCTGCAGCCATAGCAGTCATAGGAGCCAGCACAAGAGCACTAGCCAGCAAAATGGAGCTAAGTTTCATAGTTTCCTCCCTATTGAAAACATCTCCCAGACTCCATTAAGTAATACTTATTAAAAGTCGTAAATGGATAATCCGGCTACTTTCATGGCTAATCAGACCACTGCGTGCCTACTAAGGTCTCAGCAATCTAAAAGGGCATACGTAAAGCCTATTAGGGGGACTGACAGTAAGCAGTTACGGAGCCTCCTGAGCATCGGTTCTGGCGGAGAAAAGCGCATAACAGACACCATTTCTGGCATGCAAAATTTGGACAATAAAGGGCGCGTGTCCTTCATGGCTGGCCTGGAGAGGTCGGCCTCTAGCGCGGATTAATCCGCAGGCCTTGGACCAATTCCGTTGATCAACATGTCAAAGCAAGCAAGCAAATATTCTCTGCGCTCGCTTGCACCGGGCAAGGCCAGAGCATTGTTGAATTTGAGCGACATGGCGCCAAAAGCCACATCCATAAGCATATGCGCGGCCATCGCTGGTTCTGCGACATTCATCCGCCCCAACGTGATCTGCCTTTCTATCCAGCTTGCCAGCAGCTTTCTGGCTTGTTGCGGCCCGTATTCCTCGAGAATGGCGCCAAGCTCGGGGAAATTTCGGCTTTCTTCCAGAAACATCGCCATTACGGTCATGCGTCTTTGTTGCGCTTCGGGAGCAATGTCGACGCAAAAAATCTTCATGAGCGCCTGTTTTACGGGGATCTCGTCATAATCTCCGGGCAGGGCAATCATGGTCTGCCGATGAGCTTCAACGACCGCAACAAAAAGTCCTAACTTGCTGGGAAACAACTGATAGAGCGTGCGCAGAGAAACGTGAGCCTTCTTGGCCACGTCACTCATTGTCGTGCGCTGAAACCCTCTTTCCAGAAACAACGGCCAAGCAGCATCAGCCAAAGCCTCTCGTTGCGCTTCATCTGAAGTCTTTTTTGGCCGGCCACGTGGGCGTCTTTCCGGCTGTTGCCCAGCAACATTGTCGCTTGACTGTTTTACTGATTTTTCCATCTGCTCAATGATTTGCCATCTTGGAAAAAGGCTTTAAGTTCAAATCGGGACTTATAGGTAATCAAGATTACCAAAATTCACGCAGCTTTGATAGAGCCGCGGGTTGATGCTTTTGTGTAATAACCAATCCTGAAGGTTTGTTGATCATTACGAACCGAACTGAAAATCAGATCACCGGGCCTTCCGAAGCCAGCCGAAAACCACGATTGGGTGAAGGCGTCGAACTCGCAAAACGATGGACTGCGCGAAAAGTCAATTGACCACGAAAATGAGTTGACTACTGACTGATTTCACCTCTCCTCAAACCCGTAGCAAACCAGCCAGACTAACGAAGCCGCACTGCTTGGTGCGGATGCGAAAATGGCCCTGCTGCAGCAGGGCCATTGTCATATACGGGGACATAATCTGTGTCGGGTCAGATTTCTGCGATTGCCTCAAGGGATTCTGGCAGGATCTGGCCACCATCGACAACGATCTGCTGGCCGGTGATATAGCCCGCTTCCTTGGAAGCGAAGAACAGGGCGGCATTGGCGATATCTTCAACGGCTCCCAAGCGCTTCAGCGGAATGGAGGCAGCCATCGTATCGAGATAGTCCTGACCCAGATCCTGAAGACCTTCGGTATAGATATTGCCCGGCATCACGGCATTAATCGTGGTGTTGTAGCGGGAAAGCTCCATCGCGGCAGTTTTCAGGAAGCCAAGCTGACCGGCCTTTGAGGCACCATAATGAGACCAGCCCGGAAAACCTGTCACAGGTCCGGTGATGGAAGATGTCACGACAATGCGCCCCCCTCCGGCTTTCTCAAAGGCAGGGATGGCAGCCTTGACGCACAGAAAGGTGCTCTTGAGGTTGGTTGCCATGACATGGTCCCAGTCCTCGGGCGACATATCAATCATCTTGACCTGCGGAAAGATACCGGCATTCGAGCAGAGGATATCCAGACCACCGAACTTTTCTTCTGCCGCAGCGATCATGCCCTGTACGTCTTCCCAATTGGAGACGTCACAGCAATGATATTCAGCGGTTCCCCCAGCTGCGCGGATTTCATTGACTGTCTTTTCTGCATCTTCCGCACCGCGTGCCACGACAAGCACCTTGGCACCTTTGGAAGCAAAAACCTTTGCGATTCCTTTGCCGATTCCTTTGGATGCACCGGTCACGATGCATGATTTTCCTTCGATAGAGGTTAGCATAAGTTCGGTTCCTCTCAGTCTATTCACGTATGACTATAGGTGTTGTTCTATTTTTTTGTTTGGTGATTGATTGCTGTTGCGCTTTCATTCCTCAACCGGCCCATGGCGAAGTCGAGCCAAGAGCGGCGGAATGGATGGAGCGATCAGGGCGATCGCCATCACCAAACCGGACGCCAGCACGGTCAAAATACCAACCGTTGGCACGAGCGGAGAATAGCCGGAAACCATTTTCGCATAGAGCCATTCCGGCAAGGTCGAATCTGCCCCGGTGGTAAACAGCGACAGCGGAAAGTTGCCCCAACTCAAAAGGAAGGAAAACAACCCGGCGGAAACAACCCCCGGCATCAACAGCGGGATGGTGATCTCTTTCATGATCTGGAAGGTGTTGCACCCCATGTCACGCGCAGCTTCCTCCAGCGTCGGGTCAAAGCTATAGGCCCGAATGGAAATCACGAGTGTGGCGATGGGCGAAATCCAGACCAGATGGGATATCACGGCCGTATGCCAGGTCGGCGTTACGCCGATGGCGTTGAACCACATCAGAAGCGACAGGCCAAGCACCGTCTGCGGAAAGAAGATCGGCAGCAGGATGAGCTTCTGATAGAGCCGCCGAAAGCGCCAATGATAGCGCGCAAAGGCAAGCGCCCCGAAAAATCCGACCACCATGCTGACCAGTGTGACGATGGCAGCCACCTTGAGGGAGATCATCAGGAGCTCGCGCACCGTGTCACTCTCGGTAACCGAGCCATACCATTTGAGGTCATATTTGCGGATCGGAAAACTGAGATAGCGTCCTTTGGAAATCGAAGCAAAAAACACCGAAACCAGAGGCAAATAAAGAAAGGCCAGCGCCAGAATGCCATAGATGAACAGAACGATACGAGAGCGAGAGCGATCAAAAGACAGCATTAGTGCTTCCTCCCCATGATGGCATCCAGATCAACACGGTTCACCGCCCAAACGGCAATGCCTCCGATGATCATGATCAGAACCATGGAAATAGCCGACCCCAGAGGCCAGTTCTGACCATAGGTAAAGGCCGTTTCGACTTCGTCCGCGATGACGATGACCGCCTGCCCGCCAAGCAGTTTGGATTCGGCAACGGCCCCGGCGGAAAGAACAAAAGTCAACAGGCTTCCGACCACGATACCCGGAGCAGCAAGCGGCAGATCGATTTCCAAAAAGACGCGCAAGCGGCTGGCGCCAAGGTCCTCAGCCGCCTGTCTGGCATCGTCCGGCACCATGGAGATACCCTGTGCCAGCGGGAAAAGCATGAAAGGGAAATAGACATAGACCAGCCCGAAAATGATGACCGGCACATTATATAGAAGGCCTCCAAAGCCGGAGCCTGTCCAATAACGCCAATAGCCCTCGATGAGCCCGCCTTTCATCAAGGTGAGTACCCAACCGAACAGGCGGATATTCTCGGACACGAACAGGGACATGACGACCCCGATCGTAATGACCAGCGTGAAACGCTTGAAGATCTTCGCCATCGCAAAGGCAAGCGGCCAGCTGATGATCAGCAAAATGAGAGTTGCCGCCAGTGCCATACCAAGCGACCAGGCAAGCGAGCGCCAATAGCCCTGCTGAATAATCTCAACGTAAGAGGAGAAGTCAGGCACATTGAGCAGCGTAAAAACCTTGGACGGCATGATCGAGAAGGCCGCAACCACAACCATTGGCGCGATGAAGCAAAGGCCCAGAAGGACCAGAATGGGCAACGCACTCAGCGTGCCCAGCCGTCTGTCCAGTCGTTCCATCAGGCACTCTCCCTGATCACATGGGAATGCCGCGCACCCCAACCAAGCGTTACATTGTCATTGAACGCCCCGTCATATTTGTCGTCCCGCAAGGTTTCGACGATCAGGCGCTTGCCTTGAGAGGTCATCACCTCATATTGCAAGCGGGAGCCAAGATTATATTCAGCCGTCACCTTGCCGGTTACCGAAATCTCGGCATCCTCTGGTCCGGTGACAAATTTCATATTTTCCGGGCGCACCATCAGTGTGCCAGTGCCATCAAGACCCAGCGTCGTTGCTGCCGCCTGGGAAATAGCGAGCCCCTCTGCATCTCCTGCCCCCAGATCGAACAGATTGACGTCGCCCATGAATTCGGCGACGAACTTGCTAACCGGTTTTGTGTAGATTTCATCGGCCGGAGCGATCTGCTCGAATTCACCCTTGCGCATGATGGCGATGCGGTCGCTCATGCCCATGGCTTCTTCCAGTGAATGGGTAATGTAAATGAAGGTCTTGCCAGTACGTTGATGGAGATCCTTCAATTCCTTCTCAAGCGTCTTGCGCAGGCGATAATCAAGCGCAGACAAAGGCTCGTCGAAAAACAGGATTTCAGGATCGAAGGCCAGGGCGCGAGCAAGTGCCACGCGCTGGCGTTCACCACCGGAGCACTGATTGACGCGCTTGGAATAGTAATCCTGAGGCAGCTGAAGAAGATCCAGAAGCTCAAGCGCACGAGCCTTGCGGGCATCGGGCTTCATCTTTTTGATCTTGAGAGGAAATTCGATATTCTGGCCAACCGTCATATGGGGGAACAGGGCAAGGGACTGAAACACCATGCAGGTCGGCCGCTTGTTGGCCGGAACGATCTCCATGCGTTTGTTGCGCAGAAAAATAGCGCCATTGGTTGGCTCATCCATACCCACGAGCAAGCGGATCAAAGTGGTTTTACCACTTCCCGACGGGCCGACGATAGCCAGGAACTCGCCCTCTTCGACCTTGAGGTCGATATTGTTCAAAGCGGTAAAGTCACCAAAGACCTTCAACAGGCCGGCGATAGTAAGAATTGGGAGGTTTGACATGGTCTCGCTAGCAAAAAGAGGTCAGACAGGAAAAGGGGCGCGGCAGTAAACGCGCCACGCCCCTTGCGTCATCAAGCGCGTTTGACTTCGTTATAGATCTTGTAGAGATCGTCATATGATGCCACGGCATCATATTCCACGGAGCGTTCAAGCTCTTCAGGCAAGCTATCCCACTGAATAGCGTCCAGCTCCTCTGCGTTCCAAAGCTCGAACACCTCTTTGCTACCCATCTGGGCAACAGGGTTGTATGTGCCTTCAGCAAACCCGATGGCTTTGCAGATCTCAGGCGTTTGCACGAATTCGAGGAAATCGGATGCAAGAGAAGTCGGATTGGGGTTATTGACAAGGGAGGTCAGCTCGATCCAGACCACGCCGCCCTTACCGTCAATCGGGCCAGATTTCGGCGTAATGGCGCGCACGTTGGAAAGACCGTCAAGACGCGCCGGGCTGGAGGTATAGGTGCCACCAGTGAAATAGGCGTCGATTTCGCCATTGACCAAAGCCATATTCATGGCAACCAGGTCGTCCGACATCATCTTGGAGCCGCCAAAGATCGCTTCGGCCGTTTTGCGGAAGGTGGAGAAACCGGCTTCATCCATCGGCTTGAACGGGTTCTGATCTCCGGTCAGGCACATATGCATGATGTTCCAGTTGTCATAGGTCAGGATACCGTAACGACCCTTCATCTTTGGATCAAGGAACAGCTTCCAGCCCTGATCTTCCGCCAGTTCGCGGCTGATCTTGTCCGTATTGACAACGAAGGAAAACGGACCATAGCGCTGTGGCATGCCGATCAGGTTGCCATCATCAGCAAAAGCCAGCGGATAAGGACCTTTGAACTCTTCAGTCATCTTGTCGAAATATGGAAGGAACCGCTCCTTATCGAGCGGCTTGATCAGACCTCCCGGATAAAGCTGGGATTTTGCCCATGGCTGGTTCACGTTGATCAAATCCCAGACATTGACTTCGCCAGCACGCAGCTTGTTGATCATGTCAGGATCAGAGGTGCCGCTTTCGGCACGCACATTGGCACCCGGATGCAATTTGCGGAATGGTCCCAACACATCGTCCGTGTTGTACCCTTCCCAACAGAGAATGTTCAGGCGGTCATCCACTGCGGCGCGGGCACGCCCCATAGACCCAAGGGGGCCCATGGCAGCAACACCGGCAGTCAGCGCCAGACCCTTGGTAAAACTCCGTCTTGAAAGCTTCATTTCTTACCCCTTGTCTCGCCGTCCGCCCTTCTGACAGATCTTCCACAGTTCGGGCAGAGGCAATCCAGATTGTGAATGGTGATTGCATTGGTTTTTTGTTTTTGCGTATCCCATACTGAATGATTTTCAACAAAATGCAATATAATTTTGTTGTACTTTTCACATTTTCTGACTATCTTGCAACTATAACACATTCAGCACATTTCAGGAGGACCAGTTCATGGGCGGCTTGTATGACGAGCAGATGGTCAATGAATTGCATCAGGGCGCGCAAAGCCTGGTAACCCAATGGGGCTTATCGGAAGCAACAGATGTCAAACTGCTCACCGTATCGGAAAATGCCACTTTTAAAGCTCATGATCCGATTGCAAACAAAACGGTGATTTTACGCGTGCACCGTCCTGGCTATCGCACAAAAAGCGAAATTGAATCAGAGCTCTCCTGGATAAAAGCCCTTAGAACCGAAGGCATCGTTGAAACGCCGGAACCCTTGAAAACCCGCAGCGGAGATCTGGTCGCTAGCTTCAAAACCGCCCATGAAGAGCGGGACGTTGTCGCTTTCTCCTTCATGGAAGGCAAGGAACCTTCACCTGATGAATCACTGATTGACGGGTTTCGCCAGCTTGGTGCCATCAGCGCCCGCCTGCATTTGCATGCCCAATCCTGGGAGCGGCCTGTATCTTTTGTGCGAAAAACGTGGAACTTCAACACAACCCTGGGCAATTCCCCTCTTTGGGGTGATTGGCGAGCCGCGATGGGCCTTACAGAAGAAGGCAAGGCCCTGCTGGAGAAAACATGTGAAAAGGTTGCCGAGAAACTGGATGTCTACGGCATGGGCAATGAGCGTTTCGGGCTGGTTCATGCCGATCTCCGTCTTGCCAATCTCCTCATAGACGGCAACAAGCTAGGCGTCATCGACTTCGACGACTGCGGTTTGAGTTGGTACATGTATGATTTTGCCGCAGCAATCAGCTTCATTGAAGAAGACCCAATTGTGCCCGACTTGCAACATTCCTGGATCGAAGGCTACCGAGATTTTGCTCATCTGAGCGCTGAAGACGAAGCCATGTTCCCAACCTTCATCATGCTTCGCCGAATTCTGCTGACCGCTTGGCTGGCCAGCCATTCCGAGACCCCGACTGCACTGGAACTGGGTGCCAGTTACACAGACGGTACCCTGCGTATCGCCGAAACCTATCTAGGCAGTGCGTCATAAGAGAAAATCCATGTCGACAGAAATTCGTCAAATCCTGGACATGAACGCGTTCGACCCCGCATCCGCAGGCACAAACGCCAGTCCATTGCTCAAACGACGCACCCGCAATTTCGGTGCCGCGTCAGTTCTTTTCTACAAAAAGCCTCTTGAGATCGTCTCAGCCAAAGGGTGCTGGATGACGGACAAGGATGATGTTTCCTATCTGGATTTCTACAACAATGTGCCTTCTGTTGGGCATAGCCATCCAGCAGTGGCCAATGCCGTCTTCGAGCAATTGAAAATTCTCAATGTCAATTCACGCTATCTGTATGAGACCACAGAAAGCTATATTGAGAAGCTCAAGACCACCTTGCCGGATCATCTGGGCAATGTGGTCATGGCCTGCAGTGGCAGTGAGGCCAACGATCTTGCGCTCCGAATCGCCATGACGAACAGTGGCGCAAAGGGCGTCATTGTGACCGCCACTGCCTATCATGGCAACACGTCCCTCATCACCGATATCTCTCCTTCAGCGTTCAAGAAAGGCCACTCACCAGATTGGGTTGCCATCGTCCCCGAACCGAGCCGCGCCTCTTATGGCGATGACATTCCGGGAGGGTTCGCCTCTGCCGTCGCCGACGCAATCAAAAAGCTTGAGAAGAGCGGTCACGGTTGTGCGGCGCTGATCTGCGATTCCATCTTTTCCAGCGATGGTGTCTTTAGCGATCCAAAAGGCTTTCTCAAACCAGCAGTTGATGCCATTCAAGCCGCTGGTGGCTTCTATATCGCGGATGAAGTTCAGCCGGGCTTTTGCCGGACCGGCGAATGCTTCTGGGGCTTTCAGCGCCATGATGTCAAACCGGACATTGTCACCATGGGCAAACCCATGGGCAATGGTTACCCTGTTGCGGCGCTTGCAGTTCGCCCTGATCTGTTAGACGCTTTCTGCTCGAATGTCGGCTATTTCAACACATTCGGTGCAACACCGGGTGCAGCCGCGGCGGCGACTGCCGTGCTCGAAATCATCGAAAAGGAAAGCTTGCAGAAAAACGCGCTGGAAACCGGCGCATATCTCAAACAGCAAATCCAGCTTCTGGCCGAACACGACCATCATATCGGAGAGGTCAGAGGCGTTGGGCTTTTCATCGGCGTGGACATCTGCGAGGGCTCACCAGACAAACCGGCTCCCGCTCTGGCAACCGCCATCATGAATGGATTGCGAGAAGAGCATGTCCTCATTGGAGGTGCCGGCCCCTATGGACACACACTCAAAGTGCGCCCTCCGCTTTGCCTCAACAAAGAAGAAGTCGATTTCTTCATCAAAGGGCTTTCCTCAGTCCTCGCCACCCTCAAGACATCCTGATTTGGCAGGCATAAGGGAAATAAAAACAAAGTCAAACAGGTCACTGCGGCGCAGTAACGAGACGGACCCCCGCCTCGTTTATCGCGGTGGCAAGTCGCGTCGGCGGAGCCTGATCACTGACCAGCACATCGATAGACTTCCATGTCGCATATTGTGCAGCGAAGCTCTCGCCATATTTGGAATGATCGGCCACCACCATCGTCCGCGTGGCGCGCTGGATCATTGTCGCATAGACCTCGCCGGCATCAATGACCGCATCCGTTCCACCTTCTTCATCAAGACCACTGGCCCCCAGAATGGCCCAGTCGGCCCGAAAAGTCTGCAAAAAGCGAATTGTCTGGCCACCATGCATTGCGCCTTCCTTGGCATAATAACGCCCCGGAGCCATGAAGACCTTGATTGTGGGATTCATCGACAAGGCGGTTGCGATTCCGAAAGCATGAGTGAGCACAGTGATATTGTTCATTTCGAAAGCCATGCGACGGGCCACTTGCATGGTTGTGGCGCCAGATCCGATCATGAAATGCTTCGAGCCCGCCAAAGCCGGTATCGCTGCCTTGGCAATGCGTTGACGCTCTTCTACCAGAAGATTATGGCGCTCGTTAAGCCCCGGCTCCTGCATGCTGCGCCTTGCAACAGCGCCTCCATAGGTCCTGCCGATCAACCCCTGTTTGGTCAATTCATCCAGGTCCCTGCGGATGGTTTCCGAGGAGACATGCAGTTTATCTGCAAGATCGGCAACGCGAAGACTGGGCTGAAAAGCCAACTCGTCCACAATGCGCTTCTGGCGGGTCTGTTTTTTGCTCGATGTCATAAAATGAGCCTAGCCCAGAAGAAAAATCGTAGCAATATGAAGCCAATCGAATAGAGGAGATATACATGACCTGGAACTGGAAAACGGCCTATCGTTCCTTCTATTATGCAAGTGCCGAGGAGCCGGACGATATTATTCTGGAGCCGGAAAAGACCGCCATTCTGGTTATCGATATTCAGAACACCTATATCGAGCCCAAAGAGGACGAGACCGAACAGAAAAGATGGCACCCCTTCTTTGATCGCATGAACAAGACTGTCATTCCAAACACGGTTGATCTTGTCAGTTTTGCCAGAAAAAAGGGCATTGAGGTGATGTTCGCTCGGATCGCCTGCCAGACCCTTGACGGTCGCGATCGATCACTTAGCCAGAAAAAGCCCGGGTTCAATTATCTGCTTCTGCCCAAGGACAGACAAGACAGCCAGATTGTGCCAGAGTTACAGCCCGAGGGTGATGAAATCACCGTTCTGAAGACGACCGATTCTGCCCTCACCGGCACGAACCTGCGCTTGATCCTTCACAATATGGGCATAGATACCGTTATCGTTGCTGGCATCTTTACGGATCAATGTGTCTCCTCAACCGTGCGCAGCCTTGCGGACGAAAGCTTCGATGTCTTGATGGTAGAGGACTGCTGCGCGGCGGCGACCGAAGAGCTGCACAGGCAGGAGCTTGAAATCCTCAACATGATCTACGGGCATGTCGTCCGCCGACAGGATATCAAGGACATGCTCGCTTCCTGATAGACGCATAAAAAGTCCTGCGATTCTAAAGCTGCGCCGCGCCCTCTTTTGCCGATTGATCTTCGGGTCGGCGGGCGTAGGTTTGGGCAATTACGGAACAGGCGATGAGCTGTATCTGGTGGAACAGCATGATCGGCAGAACGATCGCGCCCACCGCTGCTGCCGGGAAAATAGCACTGGCCATGGGAACGCCGCTGGCGAGACTCTTCTTTGAGCCGCAGAACACGATGGTGATTTCATCCTCACGCGAAAAGCCCAGAAAACAGCTGGTTTTCGCCGTCATGGTGAGCACAAAGGCGAGGATCACGGCATTGATCAGCGCGACGATAACGATATCCATCACCGAGAATTCATGCCAGATGCCGTTGATGACAGCGGCGCTGAAGGCCGAATAGACCACCATGATGATCGAGCCACGGTCCACTGGATTGAGATATTTCTTGTGCGCCCGCATCCAGTCTCCGATCCATGGCTGGCAAATCTGCCCAATCACGAAAGGCAGGAACAGCTGCAACATGATTTGCCAGACGGCGGAGAAATCAAACCCGTTCTTGCCGGAAACCGAAAGCACAAAGCCCACCAGCGCAGGCGTCAGGAAGACACCCAGAATGTTCGAGACTGAGGCAGCGCAGATCGCTCCGGGCACATTGCCGCGCGCAATAGAGGTAAAGGCAATGGAAGACTGCACCGTGGAAGGCAAGAGGCAGACATAGACAATGCCTAGCACCAGATCATGGGGGAGTATCCTCTCTAGCGGGTGCATTGCCAAAATGCCAATCAGCGGAAAAACCAGATAGGTGGTGGCAAAGATGGTCAGCTGTAGCCGCCAATGCATGATACCGTCCAGCACTGTCCGAAAGGCCAGCTTTGCGCCGTGCATAAAGAAAAGGAGTGCAATGGCGAGCTTGGTCACCAGAGAGAAAATCTCGGCAAAGCGCCCGTGAGCGGGCAGGATGGAAGCCAGAATGACAGCGCAGACCAAGGCAATGGTGAAGGGTTCAAGACGGATGCGAGGCATGGAAGGGCCTTTTTGGAAACAGATATTACCTTTCTGTATCAAGCCCGGAAAACCTGTTCAATATCCTTTGGCCTGTTGCGGATAGCCTTCAGGACTATTCGCACATATATAGGAGTGCTATAAGTGCCATATGCATACTCATGAGGCGCGGCGATTTCATCATCCCTGATAGCGCAGACCCAATAGCCATCCATTGATAGCCACCATGTTCGACATTAAACACGATACCCTTTCTTTCAGAACATCCGGAAAAGGCATGCTGCCCATAACGCGCGATATTGCGCGTTGTCTGGATGAGATCAATGCCGTTTCCGGTGTTGTTACGCTGTTTTGCAAACACACTTCTGCATCTTTGACCATTCAGGAGAATTTTGATCCGACGGTTCAGGAAGATCTGTTGAGATATTTGGACGATATTGCTCCGGAAGATCGCTATTATGAGCATTCACTGGAAGGCCGGGACGACATGCCGGCTCATATCAAGACCATGCTTACCTCGTTAAGCCTGTCCATACCCGTACAGGATGGCGTCATGACACTTGGCCAATGGCAGGGCATATATCTGTTTGAGCACAGGGCGCGCGGACATCACAGACAAGTGCATTTTTGCTTTACCGGGCTTTGCAAGTCCTAGCCAATGGCACAGTATAGGAGCGTTGACGTAGCCTTGAAAGGTTGGTAAGTCACTCGCGCATCAGACTGCCCTTGCCTCAACAAGGCATGACGGTGGCAATTCCATTGATGGATGAAGGGAATGCTGCGTGAGGGAATCACCAGAGAACACACTGAAGACCATGCGCAAACCCCTATCCACCAAAAGAGCCCGCAAGGCCGTTTACAGGCAGCTTCGGCGGCTAAAAAGCTCTATTGCAAATGTTTCGCCGGATTGGTTGCGCTGCTGGTTTGCCCCCAAATATGACTATTTTGAAATGATCTTTGTTGATCATGGCATGTTCAGAACCCCTTACGCCAATCGTCACAAGGTTGCAGACAATGTCTGGCGTTCTTCTCAGCCATGGCCACACCAGATCCGTTATTACGCGCAGAATCTGGGTATCAAGACCGTTCTGAATTTGCGTGGGCCCAGAGATTGCGGCAGTGATCGTCTGGAGCGCAAAGCCTGCGAGGCTCACGGCATCACCCTACGGGATGACCTGCAAGTCCGCTCCCGCGGAGCACCTTCGCGCGATACGATCCTTGGCCTCAAAGCTTACTTTGACTCCCTTTCCTACCCGATGCTGCTTCACTGCAAGGCGGGCGCAGACCGGGCAAGCCTTGTGTCTGCCCTCTATCTCATCTTGATGGAAGATGTTCCTGTTGAAATAGCCCGGACGCAGTTATCCCTGCGCTATGGTCATTTCAAACAGGCAAAAACCGGAATTCTGGATCATTTCTTTGATACATATCTCGCCTACAGCTCAGCCCATGACATTTCTTTTCTGGAATGGGTCGAGACGGTTTATGACGAGGATGACTTGAAAAAATCATTCCAGTCCGAGCGCTGGAGCAGTTTGCTGGTCGACAGGATCCTCAATCGCGAATAGTGCCAGCCGCCCTTACAGGGCGCAGCCAATCTCCGCTTCATTGTTCGGTTTCGAGCGCCTGTAACATCACACGGTAATCGCGGCGCTCATCTTTGATCTTTTCAATTTTCCAGCGCAGCTCTTCAATCTGCTTTTCATAATCGGTGATTGTCGTCTCGGCCTGATCAATGCGGTGCTCAGCGTCCTGTTCCTTTTGCCGAAGAGCATCGAGAGCCCGTTGGTAGAGTTCATCCATCTGCGTGAGGTAGGCATCATCCAGCACGGACCGGGTTTTGGGAAACCGGTTTCTTACGTGAGACACAAATCGCTTGATGCTGACGCTCTCCCAATCATCGCCTTCTTCCCGGATCCTTGCATTCTCAGCCACCCAGGCAACATTCTCGGCGATATCAGGCACCATGATAGCCATTCTCAGCAATGTATATCGATCATCCTTGTTCTTATTCTCATAAGCCGACCCGAAAATGCGCACGGCAAGAGCCCGTTCATCTGCGTTCAGAGCACAATAGCGGTCCGTAAAATTCTGCATCCCCATGGAGTTCAACTCTTCCATGAAATTGGCATAAAGCGAGTCGCTAACCTCTGAAGGGGCCGGATTCCTGTCATTTGGGCAGGCGAACGCTGAAGCGGTCAGAGAGGCGACAATAAACAGGGTTGAAACAATGAAGCGTAGTAAATTCGGCATGTTGGGCAAAAATCCGATGCGGGGTTTTCAACAGGATGCGTGCACGGTGTGCACCCCCTCCTTGGGTATAATCTTCCTTTTAATGCACGGGGTGCGCTTTGGAAATTTTATTTGTCGATTTTTCTGGAAATATCGACAAATTTCAGCCAATCCCTTCGTGGCTGAAGCCTTGAAGCAGCCAACCAAGATAATTCCATAAAGCAAAAAGATACGGTTCCCAACCTTTTCTCAAAGCAATGAATGCATGGAAACCGTCGAGGAAGTGAAACGGCTAAAGGGCAAGCAATATGAAAGTTGGAGATTTTCTCAAAATAGAGAATGCGACTGATTTGAGCCGATCAGAAGTAGGACGACTGGGAACAGCCATTCTCTTCATGGTTGGCGTCATGATCTACGCCGGGACACAGTTTGCCCATGTCGAGCAATCCTTTCTTCTTATCGCAGCTGCCGTAATCGGCGCATATATGTCTCTCAATATTGGCGCCAACGATGTTGCCAACAATGTTGGGCCTGCGGTTGGTTCCTTCGCCATGACCATGACAATGGCTATTGTCATTGCGGCCTTGTTCGAAGCGGGTGGCGCGATCATCGCAGGTGGCGATGTCGTGCATACGGTCAAGAAGGGCATTATCGATCCGGCAGACATTGCCAACACAGACGTCTTCATATGGGTCATGATGGGTGCTTTGTTGGGTGCTGCCATATGGTTGAACGCGGCAACCTGGCTGGGGGCTCCTGTATCAACCACCCATTCTATCGTTGGGGGCGTGATGGGAGCGGGCATAGCCAGCGCCGGTTGGGACATTGTCAACTGGGACTCCATGATCAAGATTGCTGCCAGTTGGGTCATTTCTCCGCTGAGTGGTGGCATCATTGCGGCCTTCACTCTCTACACTTTGAAAAAGCTGATCTTTTTTAAGGATGATCCGATTTCGGCGGCGCGCAAGGTAATGCCCTATGTGGTCTCAATCATGGCTTGGGCCTTTACGACCTATCTCTGCATCAAGGGCATCAAGAAGCTTATCAAAATTGAATTCCCGCTCGCTTTTGGCATAGGTCTGGTAGCGGCCATTCTCTGCTATCTCATCGTGCGTCCGATCATCGCCAGAGCCACGCTTAAAATCGGAGATGACCGCGACGGGGTGAACAAGCTTTTCACCATCCCGCTCATTTTCGCCGCAGCGCTGCTCAGTTTCGCCCACGGAGCAAACGACGTGGCCAATGCTGTCGGGCCGCTGGCCGGTATTGTCGAAGTTCTGACAGTTGCTGGTGGCGATCATTCGCAAGTGGCCATTCCGCTCTGGGTCATGGTTATCGGCGCTCTCGGCATCTCCTTCGGCCTTGCCCTGTTCGGCCCCAAACTGATCCACACAGTCGGATCTGAAATCACCGAACTGGATCGCTCCCGCGCCTTCTGTATTGCGCTCGCAGCTGCAATTACCGTGATTATCGCAAGCCAACTCGGCATGCCGATCAGCTCGACGCACGTTGCTTTGGGAGCCGTTTTCGGTGTTGGCTTCTTGCGTGAGTTTCTGGAACAGCGCATGGGCAAGGTGGTGGAGAATGTGCTGGCAAAACATGTGGGCAGTCCCGACCTCAGCAAAGTGGAACAGGTTCTGGCCGAGTTCCGCAACGCTCCGGCTGAAGAGAAGAAGATCATGCTTGATTCTCTAAAAGCAATGGGCCCCGAGGCGGTGATCTCTGCGGCGCAACGCAAAAAGTTGCGCAAGGCGCTTAAACGACAGCTCGTCAAGCGCTCTACATTGCTCAAGATAGCATCTGCATGGATCATTACAGTTCCGGTGTCTGGTGCCTTGGCCGCATTGTTCTACTTTGCTCTTCGGGGCATGATGCTTCCTTAATAAATCGGGTGTACTCTGTGCGCTTAAGTGGACTTCATATCCTCTCAACCGAGTTGGATATGAAGTCGCTCTTTGAAGACACATGAGGTCACCCGTGCTCAAGAAAATCCTGCTTCCCCTTATTCTATGTCTCCTGCTCCTTGCATTCTGGTTTAGCTCAGACTTTCAGGAAATCGCAGCAGGGGTGGCGGTTTTTCTCTTCGGCATGCTGATGCTCGAAGATGGTTTCAAGCTTTTCTCCGGCGGATATCTTGAGAAGTTGTTGGCCAGAGCCACCGGCTCGACCTTTCGCTCTATAAGCTTCGGACTACTCACCACAACGCTGATGCAATCCAGCTCGCTGGTTTCAGTCATCACCATTTCCTTCTTGTCAGCGGGACTGATTTCGCTTGTTGCTGGCGTGGGCATCATTTTCGGTGCCAATATCGGCACGACGACAGGGGCGTGGCTCGTGGCGGGCTTTGGCCTCAAGGTCAAGATATCTGCCTATGCCATGCCGATGCTGGCCTTTGCCATCGTGCTCGTTTTTCAGCGCAGCAAATATTTGCGCGGCATTGGCTACGTTCTGGCCGGGCTTGGCTTTCTGTTCTTGGGCATTCATTACATGAAGGAAGGGTTCGAAGCGTTCAAGGATCAGTTCGACCTAACACGCTTTGCTCTTGCCGGCATTCTCGGGCTTGTGGTCTACACCCTGATTGGTGCAGCCGCTACCGTTGTCATGCAATCAAGCCATGCCACCATGGTGCTCATACTGACGGCACTGTCTGCGGGGCAGATTTCCTATTCTAACGCTCTTGCCCTTGCTATCGGGGCGAATATCGGCACAACCATCACCGCCATTATCGGTTCATTGACCGCCAACTACCAAGGCAAGAGGCTTGCTCTTGCGCATCTGATTTTCAATGTTGTCACGGCGGGAGTCGCTCTTGTTTTTATTTCCCCGTTGCAAATGGCCGTAGATTTTATCAGCCTTCATCTGGGAATCGCGGACACGGATTACGCCCTCAAGCTCGCTGTCTTCCACACCATTTTCAATGTCTTGGGCGTGGCAATCATGCTGCCGCTGATGCGCTGGCTAATCGCCTTTTTGACGCGCCAGATAGCAGAGCCCAAGGCGGATATTTCCAAACCCAAATATCTCAACGAGGCGGTTGACGCGTTTCCTGCCACCATTGAGCTGGCGTTGCGCAAGGAGGTGCTGCACCTGCAGGACAATGCTGTCGAGTTGATCGCCCATGGGCTCAATATCCACCGGCACGAGCTTTATGTCAGCAAGGATATTGCAGAAACTGTGCAAACAAGCCGCGCCACTTTCGAGCTCGATATCGATGCCCGCTATGAAGCCCGCGTCAAATCGCTCTATTCGGCTATCGTGGACTTTACCTCGCGGGTGGGAGACAAGGACATTCCCAGCCCCGTGCTCGAACGCGCCTATCGACTGCGCAATGCGGCCACAGCCATGGTGCGCGCGGTGAAAGCAATCAAGCATATGCGCCGCAACGCTAATCTGTTCACCAGCAAGCCCATGGGGGCAGCAACGGAGCTTTATAACAGTCTGCGCACGGAAATCGCCGCCATATTGGTCGAGCTACACACGCTCAACCAAATGGAAAAGACAGACCCCGACAACGACTGGCTGGAAGAAGAACTAGTTAAGATCAAAGACGCAAAGCACGCCAGCACACAGCTTGTTGAAGCGCATATCAGGGCTGGTGATCTGGAGGTTCAGTCAGCGACGTCGTTTCTTAATGATTCCGACTATGCCTATAGCGCAATGATGGATCTGCTGAAGGCAGCAAAAGCGATTTATTCCGAGCCGGAAAGTATCAAGGAACAGGTTGAGCGGGTGTTGAAGTCAGACGAATCCGGGCCTCAACTGGGCACCTCGACAGAAGCACCGGACGCGGACAGGGAATTTGATTTCCACCCGGTTTAGGTAAGAACCAACGAAAACGGGTGAACCCATATTGTTGGGTCCACCCGTTATTATTATGGCGGCTTTAATGACGCGCATCAAAGCCGATTTCCGCAGGAAACTTAAAGCATCCCTGCATAGTGCGGCAGCCAGAGCGTGAGCTGAGGAACAAATGTCAGCAGCAGCAGCAACGCAATCAACAGAGCAAGGAAAATCCAGCATTCGCGGATCATTTCACCAAGCGGAATACCGTTCAGAGCCTTAATGATGAAGAGCAGGATGCCGTAAGGTGGCGTTACCAGACCAATCATCATGTTGAACACCAGCACGATGCCAAGGTGATGCAAGTCGATGCCCAAAGCCACAGCCGTAGGAATGAACAAAGGCGTTACGACCAGCATGATCGTTGAGCAATCGAGCACACAACCCAAAATCAGGAACAGAGCATTCAGGATCAACAGGAACTGAACCCGGTTAAGATCCATCGCATCAAAGAATGCAAACACCTGCTGAGGAACCTGTTCAACGGTAATGATGTAGTTGAAGATGTAGGCACCACAAAGAACCAGCGTAACCACAGCCGTCGTTTTTACGGTTTCGGTCACTACCGAGATGAAAGACCGCAGACCAAGAACGCGATAGGCAAAGGCTGCCAAAAGCAGGGCATAGAAAGCAGATACCGCAGCAGCTTCGGTTGGGGTGAAAGCACCCGAATAGATACCACCCAGCAAAATGATCGGCATCATAAGAGCAGGCAAGGCGCGGATCAAAATGAGCGGGAATGCCTTGAGGGGGATAGCTTCCTCAACGGGGAAGCCACGAACTTTGGCCATGATCATGACCGCGATACCCTCGACCGTGCAGACGAGAAGAGCCGGGATAACACCACCCAGGAACAATACGCCAACGGATGTGGAGGAAATGAGGGCGTAGAAAATCACCGGAATGGATGGAGGGAAAATCGGGCCAACAACGGCCGAAACAGCAGTAATCGCACCGGCAAAGCCGCGCGGATAGCGATCTTCCTTGATCATCATGTCGGTCAGGACTTTACCAACGCCAGCCACATCGGAGATAGCTGACCCGCTCATACCAGAGAAGATGAGCGACGTCATGATATTCACCTGCGCCAAGCCGCCGGGCACACGCCCGACCAATGCCAGCGCAAAGGTCAATATCCGGTCGGATACCTTACCTGCGTTCATGATGTTTGCGGCGAAGATGAACAGGGGAACAGCCAGCGCCACGAAGTTACCGAACACACCGTTCAGCACATTCTCGGCAGCCAGGCCAACATCTTGCCCGGAGAAAAAGAGATAGAAGATACTAGCAACGATCATCGAGACGCCCATAGGCAGCCCGGTAACCGTGATACCGATCATAATGATCAACATCAGACTTAGAGCGTGATCTGCGAAGAAGGTCATTCTAACCCAACCCTTTTAAATGTATTTTTCCCACTTCTTGCCCAGCAGACCGGCCAGCCGATAAACGGCCTGAACGATAAAGCCCAGTATGAACAGCATGTAGCAGCCGTAGATCCAATACATAGGCAAACGCAGAACAGAACTTTTCTTGCGGGTGAGGAATTGAAGATAATCCCAGGTCGCCGGAACAAGCAGCACAAAAGAGATGAACAGTGCTAGCATGGAAATGATACAGAAAATCCGGCGTGTTCTGGCGTTGACAACGTCGTAGACCACATCAAAGGACACATGAGACTGAACTGGCGTCATGAAGGCTGCCGCCCAGAATACTGTCCAGATAAATGCGATCATCGTGATTTCTTCTGTCCACAAGAGAGGGGCATTCATCACGTACCGATAGAAGATCTGCACGATGAAACCGCTAAAAGCGAACAGGAAGAGCAGGATGCCGATCGCGTCGGCCGCCTTTTTCAAAAGGCGACCGGTTGCGAACAACATATCCTTTGAAAGGATATCAGCCATAGCAGCAAATGCTCCTTATTCGGCCATTGCGTTGATCTTTTCGACCCAGCCTTCTGGCCAGTTTTTAGAACGATCAGAGCTGAAGTAGAAGTCCTGCACGTGTTTGCGGAATGCATCTACGTCTGGTTTGGTTACCTTGAGACCCTTTTCCTTGAAGAAATCGATCAGGCGAGCTTCTTCTTTATAGCGCTGTTCGTTGTTCCAATCACAAGAAGCCTGGGCAGCTTCGGTCATTGCAGCTTTTTCGCTATCGCTCAGTTTTTCCCAAGTCCGGTTGTTCACCGCAATATTAAGACCGTCAACAAGGTGATCTGTCAGAGTGATCTGCTTGGTAACTTCGTAGAATTTAGCAGCTTCAACGGTTGGAAGCGGGTTGTCCTGAGCGTCGATGGTGCCGGTCTGCAGACCGAGATATACTTCACCAAATGGCAGTGGGGTTGGGCTGGCGCCAAGAGCCTGACCAAGGAACAACCAGGCGTCAGAACCAGGCATGCGCAGTTTTACGCCTTTGAGATCATCAGGGGTCTGAACGTCTTTCTCTGTGCGCAGGTTCAGCTCACGCGTGCCAAGATAGCAAGTATCGAGAAGCTGTACGTCCATATCGCTGGATACGGCTTCTTTCAGTTCAGCACCAAGGTCAGAGTTCAGGAACGTGCGATAGTGTTTGGCATTCTGGAACAGATAGCCAGCTGTCAGCACGCTGTACTGAGGAAGATTGTCAGCGATCAGCTGGAATGACAGGTAGGTCATTTCCGCGTTGCCGCGCTGCAAAGCGTCAAGGTCTGCACCTTGAGAGAACAGCGTTCCGGAATCATAGAGCTGAACGTCAAAGCGACCAGGCACTTTCTTTTCCAGTTCTTCCTTGAAGACGTGCATTGCTTTGGTATGCAGGTCCGAAGGAACCGAAGCAGTGGTGTATTTGATGGTAATCTTATCTTGAGCCACAGCAGGTGCAGCAATGAACGTGCAGCAGAGGAGAGCAGCTGCAATACCACGAGACATCATGTTTGTGTCCTCCCGAACATCGATTGATCATGCACCAGAACCCTCCAGCCCTGGTGTATTGGAATAGCTCCATGAGAGACATTATCGCGCAAAAATTTGTTTGACCAGTTGATATTAACACTTATTGTATCAGTTATCAAATCGAGTATACTACATTCGACTGAAATTTTTTATGGGAGGCTTCACCTTATGTTGGAAAGTTCCGACCTCAAGGGTGTCGTCGGCGCGGCTATTACGCCGTTCACCGAGGATTATGAAATTGATATCGAACAACTAAAACGGCATTGCGATGCCCTGCTCGAAGCAGGTTGCGCCTATACATCCGTTTTTGGCACCACCGGTGAAGGACCTTCTTTGTCTGTGCGCCAAAAGTTGGAAGCACTGCGCAAACTTGCCGACATGGGCATGGATATGTCTCGGCAGATCCCCGGTGTTATGACTTCATCACTTGATGATGCGGTTTCCCTCTATGTGGAAGCTCATAAGCTGGGATGCAGAGCAGCCCTCATCATTCCGCCATTCTATTATCGCAGCGCGAGCGTAGAAGGCGTTGCCGATTATTATGAAGCCCTTGTCAAGAAAGCCGGCAATCCTGGCCTCGACATCGTTCTTTATAATTTCCCGCATTTCAGCGGAATTCCTTTCAGCGTAGAACAGGTGAAAGCCGTTCAGAAACGCATCGGGTCTCTTGTCGTTGGCATCAAGGATTCTACAGGCTATCTGCCCGGCGGCCTTGAACTGATCAAGGCATTTCCGGAGCTTTCCATCTTCACCGGCAGTGACGCAATTCTGCGTGATATGGTCGATGCTGGTGGCGCTGGTATGATCGGTGGTATGACAAACCCGTTTGCAAAGGACTGCGTGCAGTTGTATCTTGGTGGCGTTTCGGAAGGCTTCGTGAAACGCGCCACTTTGCGTATTGAGACAGTGGACGGGAATGGCGGTCTGAACGTGCTCAAAGCGCTGATGGCCAAGGTTTATGACAACCCTGCTTTTGCTCGCACCATGCCCCCTATGGAGCCCCTGTCTTCCGACAAGCTGGCAGCTATTGAAGCTGCTCTGGCGGAGGCTGAAAAGGCTCTATAGTAAAGCCGTGGTGAAAGGAAATTAAAGTGATAGCAGGTCGCGCGATGACAAAGCATTCAGATGCATCTCGCAGTGTCAAGGAAGCAGCCTATGAGCTTTTTCAGGCTGCTCTCTTTGACGGCGAGTTGAAATCTGGTCAACTTGTGAGCCAAAAAGACTTGGTCAAACTGTTGAACTTGTCTATTGGCGCATTGCGCGAACTGCTGCCGCGACTGGAATCCGAAGGCCTGATAACGGTCGTCCCCCAACGCGGCATCCAGATCACTGCCATAGATCTTCCCATGATACGCGACGCCTTCCAGATGCGAGCCGCTCTGGAGCGGGAAGCTGTCATTCATGCGGTCAAGAATATGCCGGATAGCGTTCTGGAAGAGCAGCGTCAAAGCCACCTGAGCATTGTAGCCGCTGTGGAAAAAGGCCTTACCGAAGCTGTTTTGAAGCGCGGACAGCAGATTGACACCGATTTCCACAACGTATTGATCCGCCTGACCAACAATGAAATTCTCATTCAGGCCTACAATATCAATGCGATCCGCATCCGTTTGATCCGACACGACAGGATCAGCTTGACGGAACTTTTGCTGCCTTACACCTTCACCGACCACCTGGCTATTATTGACGCCATCGCCAAGCGCGACACCGCAGCTGCCATTGAGGCGATGGATATCCATATCTCTCATGCTCGACAAAGGGCAACGGAGCTTTAGGTGACATTATCAATTATCGGGCAAGACGGATCGGTCCTTGCCACCAATCTGAGATGCCAGCATCTTGCGCGTGTATCCGGGTTGAACAGCCGCCCCCCTTTCTTCGGCTGGGCGCTTGATAGCGCCAATTCGGCTCAAGGTCCTTTGTGTCAGACTGCATGGCGGCTCGTCATCGGTACAGACGAGAGTGCGGTAAGCCAAGGCATCAATCTCATCTGGGATTCGGGAAAGTGCGCCGGTGAAGGCAATTTCGTTTATCCAGACGAGAGCCTCGTTTTGGAGCCGGACGCTCATCTTTGGTGGAGCGTTCAGGTTTGGGATCAGGATGACAAACCCAGCGCCTTTGCAGAACCTGCCGAGATATTCACAGGTCTGACAGAGACCCTGTGGAAAGCCAACTGGATCGGACGCTATTTCGTGCTTCCTGCCGGTCGCGATGTTCCTCAGGATAATCTCTACGATAATCGCTTCCAGGCTCGCCCTGCCGATTATTTGCGCAGGGAAGTTGCTCTGTCTGAACGGCCAAAGCGCGCAACGGCCTATCTTTCTGCACTCGGTCTTTATGAATTCTACATCAACGGTCGGCGCATCGGCCAAGACGTCATGGCTCCGGGCTGGACGGACTATCATACCCGCGTTGAATATCAGACCCACGACGTAACCGATCAGCTCATTGCTGGTGATAACTGCCTTGGCGCGATCATCGGTGAAGGCTGGTATTCTGGCCGTATCGGGCATAATCAGCGCCGCGCAGGCAATCACTATGGTGGTCGCCCGGCCTTTCAGTGCCAAATCCAGCTTGAATATGCGGACGGGCGTATTGAAACGTTCATTTCAGACGAAAACTGGATGACCCGGCAAGGGCCGATTTGCTATTCCGATTTCTTGGCTGGCGAAATGGTCGACGCTCGTCTGGAGCTTGAGGACTGGTGCCAGTGTGGTATCGACACCACCTATTGGCAACCTGTCGAAAATATCATTCCAGAACCGGGCCTGCCACAAATAGACGCGTCCCGCTGCCAACCTGTTCGGGAAGTGGCAAAACTGAAGCCGAAATCCCTGTTTGTTCAAGACGCTCACACGACAATTTATGACTTTGGCCAGAACCTTTCTGGCTATGTCGAGTTGGAAGTGGAAGCCAGCGAAGGCACGCGCTTCCTGCTGCGGCATGGAGAAATGCTCGACGCTGAGGGTAGGCTTTATACCGAAAACCTGCGTTATGCCGTATCTGAAGATATCTATATTGCGAGCGGCAAAGGCAACGAGCTTTTCCATCCCAAATTCACCTTCCATGGCTTCCAGTATGTGGAACTGACGGTCGAAGGGGAAACCCATGCCCAGCCCGAGCTGACTGCCATCGCCATTCAGACGGATACGCCGATCGTTGGCCATATGAAAACCGGCCACCCGATGGTCAATCAGCTTTTGTCCAACATATTCTGGAGCCAGAGGGACAATTTCATTTCTGTCCCTACGGATTGTCCACAACGCGATGAACGCTATGGCTGGGCTGCCGATGCACAGGTTTTCTGGCGCACCGCAGGCTATTTCATGGATACTTCGGCATTCCTGACCAAGTGGATGGAAGATCTGATCGATGGCCAGTCCGATGAAGGCATCTTCCCGGATGTCGCACCGACCAAACCATTGAACCCTTATCGGCTGACGCCTCAACCAGGTGCTCCGGCTTGGGGAGATGCTCCGATCATCATGGGTTGGATGCATTACCATCGTTATGGCGACAAGGATCTGCTTGATCGTTGCTGGCAGCCGTTTGTCAGTTGGATGAATTACATTGAGCGGTGCAATCCCGACGGTATCAGACGCAATCAGGTTCACAACAACTATGGGGATTGGCTGAGCGTCGGCCCGGCAACCGACCGAGAGCTGATCAACACCGCTTACTGGATTTATATCGCAGACCTTATGGTCGATATTGCTGCGGCATTGGAGCGGGAAACCGCGCCATGGATCGCGCTTGCCAAGCGCTTGCGCAAAGCTTTCAACGAAGCCTTTCTGGCTGAGAATGGCCACCTTAAGGGCGATACACAGACAGCCTATCTGCTGGCTCTTGATTTCGACATCTTGCCTGAAGAGGCAAAAGAGCAGGCAGCCAACCGTCTTATCGAATTGATCAAACAGGCTGACGGGCATTTGCAAACCGGCTTTTTGGGTGTTCGGCATCTTTGCCCTGTGCTCAGTGACAATGGCGCGGAAGATCTGGCGGTTTCGCTTTTGCTCAAGGACACTTATCCAAGCTGGGGCTTCTCCATCAAACACGGCGCAACAACCATCTGGGAGCGCTGGGACGGCTGGACCGAGGAAAAGGGCTTCCAGAGCAAGGCCATGAACAGCTTCAACCACTATGCCTATGGCTCGGTCGGAGAATGGATCTGGTCACGCCTTGCCGGTATTGACTGGGATAGAGAGGCTCCGGGCTTCCGGTCCGTCATCATGCGGCCCATTTTCGATAAACGCATCGGATTTGTGGAAGCCAAGCACGATGTTCACGCCGGTCGCATCGAAAGCAACTGGCATTTTGAGGATAATGAAATTCACTGGGAGGTTTCCTTGCCACCAAGCGTGGAGGCCAAGGTCACTCTTCCGAAAAATATGACGTCCGATCTCGGATCTGAATTCAAATTGGAATCGGGGCGTCATCTCATCAAAGCTTACCCGCAAACAACTTAAATCAGCACTATGGATACCTTCCCTAGCCGCCGGGCGAAGGAAGGGTCTGGGAGGACAGATCTATGTATTATATCGGCATCGATGTCGGTTCGGCGAGTGCGCGAACCGGCGTGTATGACGCAGCTGGCAACCGCCTTGCCTTTGCGACCCGCGCCATCAAACAGTTTCACCCCAAGGCCAATTTTGTTGAGCAATCGTCGGCCAATATCTGGTCGATGATCTGCGAAGCCACCAGAGAAGCTGTTGAGAAAGCCGGAATCGACGCTTCGAAAGTGCGTTCGATTGGCTTTGATGCAACCTGCTCTCTGGTTGCCGTAGCAAAAGACGGCTCCTCCATCTCGGTAGCCGAAAGTGGCGAAGCCGAGCAAGACATCATCATGTGGATGGACCACCGCGCGGATAGCGAAACCGCAGCCATCAATGCAACCGGCAATGACGCGCTGAAATATGTCGGCGGCGAAGTTTCCATCGAAATGGAACTGCCCAAGATATTGTGGCTCAAAAAGAATTTCCCTGATCGCTATGCCTCCGTCTGGCGCTTCTATGATCTGGCCGATTATCTGGTCTGGCGCTGCACGGAAGAGGATTCAGCCAGCACCTGCACCCTCACTTGCAAATGGAATTATCTGGCCCATGAAGGCCGCTTCCCGACCGATATGCTGGAAGCTGTGGGCCTTGATGACCTGACAGAGAAAGTCCCTGCCGAGGTTTTGCCTCTGGGCGATGCAGCTGGCAAGCTTGGCAAAACCGCAGCCGACCAGCTTGGCCTGCCTGAAGGGATCACCATTGCCGCAGGTATCATTGATGCCCATGCCGGTGGCTTGGCTCTGATTGGCGCCAAACCGGAGGGCGGATTGGCTCTGATCTCGGGCACATCCAACTGCCACATGATCGTCAACCAGAATCCTGTGATGGTTCCGGGTGTTTGGGGCCCCTATTTCGGCGCCATGTTGCCGGGCTTCTGGCTTGGTGAAGGTGGCCAGAGTGCTGCCGGTTCGCTGGTTGAATGGACGATCCATCAATGTGAAGCATGGCCTGAGCTACAGGAAGAAGCCAAGGCTGCAGGCAAGCATCCGATCGCGCTGCTCAACGAATGGGTTGCGGATCTGGAGGCACGCGAAGCCAACCCGACCGCAGCCTTGCATGTGCTGGGCGACCATCATGGCAACCGGTCTCCTCGCGCCAATCCGCATGCACGCGGCGTTGTCTCCGGCCTAACGCTGGAAACCGGCCGCGACGCCATGGCCCGGCTCTATCTGGCAACCTTGCAGGCCGTTGCCTATGGCACACGCCACATCATCGAAGAAATGAGCAAAGCCGGTCACACCATCACAACGCTTTATGTTTGTGGCGGAGCAACCAAAAACCCGCTGTGGCTCCGGGAATATGCCAACATTACTGGCCGTGACATTCAAATGGCCAGCGAAGAAGACGTTGTTACACTGGGGGCAGCAATTTTGGGCGCTGTCGCATCCGGTGACTTTCAAAGCATTCCGGCCGCCAGCGCAGCTTTGGTCCAGACCGGAGCAAGCGTCAAGGCCGACGCAAAAACTGCCGCATTCCACGCTGCAAAATATCAAGTCTATCTCAATCTCTATGAAAACCGCGAACATCACAACGCGTTGATGGCCTCGGTCCTCTGAACTGTCCATTCGGGAGTTGAACCATGTTGAAATTACCTGAAACGGCCGAGCTGATCTCAGCAGGCGAGAAAGAAATCCTTGTTGTCACCAACGCCGATTTGCGCGAAAGCGCAAACGTGCCTTGCTGGCCTGTTTACCAGAGCTTTTCGGAAGCACTGGAAAAAGAGCTGAACGCACAGGGCTACAAGATGAAGCGCGCTCATCCTTATAGCGAAGAACGCAAACACGGCTTCATTTCCTCCCAGAAGGAAGGCTCCGAGCTGTTTTCCCGCATTGATCCGGATGCTCCGATCATCGTTTTGCTGACCGCTTGGCAGTATTCCCACCATATTGCTCCGTCCCTTGCCAAACATCGTGGCCCGATCCTGTTGATGGCAAACTTTGACGGCACCTGGCCAGGGCTCGTCGGCATGCTCTGCATGGCTGGCACCCTCACCTCCCTTGGTGTTTCCTATTCCCGTCTGTGGTCTGAAAAATGCGAAGACGACTTCTTCAAGCAAGGCCTTGCAACCTGGCTCAAAGACGGCAAACTGGTTCAGGATACCAGCTATCTCAGCGACGTGAGCGCTGATCATGCCGTCATGAAAAGCGAAGCCGGTCAGGATGGCATCAAGGTTGGCGAATATATCCTTAAACACAAAGCCATCCTCGGCCTGCACGACCCGTTCTGCATGGGCATGATGAACGGCTTCTTCCCTGTGAAGGCTCTGACTGACATTGGCATGCCGCTTGAGTCTCTGTCTCAGTCGGCTTTGCTGGTTGAAATGGCAAAAGTTCCTCAGGATCTGCGCGAAGCTTGCCTCAAATTCTATGAAGACCGTGGCATGCAGTTCCAGTGGGGCACAGATGGCGCCACCGAACTAACCCGTGAGCAGGTGCTTGAACAATGCGCCATGATGATTGCCATGGCCCGCATCACAACACGCTTTGGCCTCACCGCTGTTGGCGTTCAGTATCAGCAGGGCCTCAAAGACTGCTGTGCAGCCTCTGACTTTGCCGAAGGGGCAATCGGGTCTACCGAACGCTTCCCGATCCCTGATGAAGACGGCTCTATCATTTGCGAAGGCAAACCAATCCCTTGCATCAACGAAGTTGACATGGGCACCGCCATTCCTCAGGCCATGCTCTTCCGCCTGCTCGACGCAATGGGGCTACCAAGTGAAACCACCCTGCACGATGTCCGCTGGGGCAGCGAATATGAAGGCACCTTCTACTGGGATTTCGAGATCTCCGGTTCGGTTCCATTCGAGCATCTCAAAGGTGGTGTTGCAGGCGCCAAAGGCTTCCGCCAGCCTCCTATGTTCTTCCCGAAAGGTGGTTCAACCATATCCGGTCAGGGCAAGGCAGGAACCTTCATCTGGGCGCGTGCGCACTATGAAGGCACCGACGTCATCATGCATATCGGCACCGGCATGGCTCATGAACTGCCAGAGGCAGAATTCAACCGTCGCCTTCAGGCCACCAACGCAGAATGGCCGCTGATGAACACCACATTGGATGGCATGGGCCGCGATGACTTGATGGCTGGCCATGAGTCAAACCACATCACGGTTGCCTATGTGCCAGAAGACAAGTTGGCCTATGTGCTGAAAGCCTTTGTGGCTCAGGCTCTGACCCAGGGCATCAAGGTGAAGATTGCCGGATCAGCAAAAGACATGCTCTGATCCTTCAGATCATTACTGAACCAAATAATGCGGGAGGAGTGTTCATCACTTCTCCCGCTTTTGTTACTGGTCAATTTTGCAGGACTGGTTGCAAACCTGAAAACATACTATTGGTCGCTCTTGTTTGTCCTATCCATAATGGTGCACTCATAGGATAAGGAGCAATTTTCTTTTCGACTTGCTCGACTTATCAGACAGAGACCGAAAGCCAGTGGGGGGCAAAATGCAGTATAATTATCTCGGCAAATCAGGTTTGAAAATTTCAGCATTGCAATTGGGAACAATGACATTCGGCGGAGAGGGCATGTTCGCCACGGCTGGCAATACTGGCGTGGAAGGCGCACAGCGTCAAATCGCCATGGCCGTTGATGCCGGCGTGAATATGCTTGATACCGCCAACGTCTATTCCAGCGGCGTATCTGAAGAGATTATCGGAGAAGCGATTGCAGGACACCGTCACGATCTGCTGCTGGGCACAAAGGTGCGGTTCCCCATGGGGGCTGGGCCAAATGATCGCGGGCTCTCGCGCCATCACATAATCTCTGCCTGCGAGGCAAGCCTCAAGAGGCTCAAGACCGACTATATTGATATGTATTGGTGCCATGAGTGGGACGGCTTCACACCGGTTGAAGAGACACTCCGGGCTCTTGATGATCTAACCAGGGCAGGCAAGATACGTTATGTGGGCGTCTCCAATTTTTCCGGCTGGCACATCATGAAATATCTCGGCGTTTCAGAACGCGAGCATCTGGTTCGCCCGGTTGGACAACAGATCCACTATACTCTGCAAGCACGAGAGGCCGAACAGGAACTGCTGCCTGTTGGTGTTGACCAAGGGCTTAGCGCTGTCATCTGGTCCCCACTGGCTTCTGGGCTGCTTACGGGTAAATATCGGAGGGGTCAGGCGAGCCCTGAAGGCACGCGCCGCGAGCAGGGCTGGACGGAGCCTCCGATTTATGACTGGGAATCCCTCTATGACATCGTGGAAACGTTGATAGAGGTTGCAAGCAATTACGATGGGGCCACCCCTGCACAGGTGGCTTTGGCGTGGGTCCTGAGCCGACCCGGTGTGGCAAGCGCTATCATTGGTGCTCGATCAGACACCCAGCTTGCCGACAATCTCAAGGCTGCGGATCTGAAGCTGGATGCGGAAGCCTTGGAAAAACTGGAAAAAGTCAGCCGCAAGCCTCTTGCCTATCCTTATTGGCATCAGCAGAGCACAGCGCCGGACCGACTGTCTGAAGCCGATTTGACTTTACTTGCCCCTCATCTTGACGGAAAGTCGCGTTTCTAGGGACGAATGTCCTTTGCCTACGGGCCGATTGCTTGAGCAAGAGGTGATCGGTCCAGTTTGGCGAGTTCCACATTTTCACATAAGATCAATTCTGATACCGTGCTTTTGGTAACGGCCATTTCACCCATTCAGGCTTTTGATCATGGCAATGGAAATTTTCAGCTCCCCGCGCGCAATACAAAGCAATGCGCTCAATAGCCTGCTGAATGCCCTTGGCAATGGCCAGCCAAAGGAAGCGACGGTGTTGCGCTCAACAAACATGCCGAATGGTGAGATGCGTTTACAGCTCTCTGTCTCGGGCACTCCGCTGGAGCTGAAGGTTAGCGCAGAAGCAGGCTCGCAGTTAAAACCCAACACAAACGTGTTGGTACAAGCCGTCAAGACAGAAGGTGGGATGCAGCTTGCTATCCGGCCTATGGAAGAGGGCAATAACTTGGAAGGCGGCAAGGCGGTTGTTACCTCAAACAGTGGCAAAAGCGTAATCAATAGCCCGCCAGCCGGTCAAACCGGTTCATTGCCTTCTGCCGCCGGTAGAGAAGCAAGCAGTTCCCCTTCCAGTTCCAACCAGATCGCGTCAACACCATATGGGCGACAGCTTTCAGCCACGCCAACGGTGACAAATGGGACGCTTTCAAGCCAGCTGGACGGTCTGGCTTTGGTGCAACGGCAAGCAATGGATACCCAGCGCTCCCTCACGGATCTGTTTGCCAATCTGGATGCCTTCATCAGGCAAATTGAAACCGGGCAAAGACCGGCCGTTCCCCAGGATCTTGAAACAGCGATGAAATGGGTGCTCGGTTTTCGCGTTTCGTCAAGTCAGCTAGCTGGCTCGGACAAGGCCAGCAAGGCCTTGCGGCAGATTATTTCCTCTTTCGGCTTGATGTCCGGGGCAACCTCTTCGGAAGGCAAAAGCGCAGCACCAGACATTACAGCCAACTTCAAGGCCTCCCTTAGCCTGCTGCGCGCGCTTCTGCCAAATGACGGCCCTGATCTTCCTTCAGATATTGCCCTTCAAAGGCGTGATCAGCCACCTTTGAAGGGAGCGGATTTGCCGGGGCAGAGGCCTCAAGCCGCTACAATTTTTCCATCCGATTCAAACAGCCTGGCGCTGGCCCGCTTGAAAAGTGACGTCGAGGCAGCCATTGCCCGCACCACATTGACGCAAATTGCCTCATTGCGCTCATCCTCCGGCGAAGTGAGCCACACGGCTCATCACGCCTTGCAAACAATACACACGGAAGTGCCTGTGATGCTGGCAAATGGCACGGCGGTCATCCCCCTCACCCTACAGCGAGAGACGGCCGAGGAAGCGGACGAAGACGAGGACGGCGATGACGCCGAAAACAAGGCAAAGAAGCGCGGCTGGAAGGTTCAATTTGCCATTGATACCGAGGGCCTCGGTGCCGTTTCTGTCGCCTTGCGCCTAAGAGAGACGCTCATTCACCTTGATATATCGGTGGAACGGAGCGATACGCTCGCCCTGTTGCAGGAAGCCGCTCAAACATTGCAAACCACACTTGAAAATGCTGGCTTGCAGCTTGAGGGCTGCCTGTTCAAAAAGGCCAAAGACAGCAACAAAGCTGATTTGCTCGACCTCGTCCCGTCTCATACATCCCATTTGGACCGCTCCTTATGACAAATCCGAAAGACAAAATTGGCAAAGCATCAAACATGTCATCGGGCGTGGCATCTGAGCCAGACATGGCCGTTGCATTGCAATATGAGCATGGAAAAGACCATGCACCACGGGTGACCGCCAAAGGGGAAGGTGAAATGGCGCGCCGAATTGTTGCGCTGGCGCGTGAGCACGACATTATGGTGGAAGGCAATCCGGCACTGACCAAGGCTCTGTCAGAGGTGGAGCTTGATGACTATGTGCCAGAGCACCTGTTTACAGCGGTCGCTGTTGTCATCGGGTTTGTCATGGAGACCGCAGAAAAGAAGCGCAACAGCCCTTTTGCCAGCGCATCCAGGCATCGTGGATCGCGAGACTAGCACTGGGCTCAAGAGGCCGCTGGATTGCCCTGATCTGGCCTTTTCTTATCATGGAACAAGCATTCAGCAATGCACCGGCTGACGCTCAGCAAGCAGAACATCTGCCATATGCTCGATACGGCAATCTTTAACGCTGCAATGCAACAACCTGCTCGCCTGTTTTCCTTCATTGTCCGTCAAGAACTGAAGTTAAGCACAAGCCATATAGTCTTTGCCGAATTGGAACAGCCTGAAATTTCAGCAGAATAGCGTGTGTCTTAAAAGCTCAATACAACTTAAGGAGGATATGGTTCAGCCACACTTGCTGAAATACTATTGGACGGGGTGGGGCAATTTACTCATCTGTTCATGGTTCGCCAATCAAGCTCTTTGCGATCTATTTGTCTGATGTTTGAATGCCCCAATTTGAACAAGGAGGATGGTTCATGTTTAAAGAATTAGCGGTTGCAGTTTCCTTGGCGTGTGCAACACTTGTCGCTATTCCTGCAAGCGCGCAGGATCAACTTCGCTTTTCCGCAGGCCCTCCGGGGGGAAACTGGTTTGCATTGGGCGGAGCGTTGGCTGAAACCTGGTCAAAAGAAGGTATCGCAACATCGAGCAGCACCGGCGGTGGCGTTTCCAACGTGGTGAATACCGACAGAGGCAAGACCGATCTCGGCTTCTCGGTTACCGCACTGGTCGGGGCTGCCACAAAGGGCGACGATCCTTTCAAGAAAGCCTATGACAATGTGTCGGTTCTAGCGAACGTCTATCGTCAGTATACCTATTTCGTGATGCGCAAGGACTATGCCGAAGCCAATGGCATCAAGACCGTTGCCGACATCGTCGAGAAAAAACTGCCCATCCGCTTTGCCACTCTCAAACCGGGCACATCGTCTGAATTCGTTGTTCGGGCAGCTTTTGAAAAAGGCCTGGGCGTTGGCTGGAAGGACATCAAGGATTGGGGCGGCTCCGTTTCCTTTGCCTCATATTCAGACGGCTCCAACCAGCTGGCCGATAATCACCTCGATTGCTTTGCATTCTCGGTTGGCAAGGCCGCTTCTGTGGTGCTGAAGATCGAAAGCCAGCTTGATGTTGTCATCCTGCCGGTGGACAAGAAAATCCTCGATGCCATGACTGCTGCCTTGGGTACAGTAACGTTCGAGATTTCTCCTGAAATCTACAAGTCTGTCACCGACCCTGTACCGACAATCGGCGATTACACCAGCATCATCGTGCGCAAGGATCTGGACGAAGACACCGTCTACAAGATGACCAAGGCTCTTTGGGAAAATAAAGACACCCTGCAAAAAGGCGTCAAGGCTGTTTCAGAATTGAACCCTCAGGAGGCCATTCCCGCTTCAGCTCCGGCCCATCCGGGCGCTGTGAAATACTGGAAATCGGTTCAGTAACATAAGACAACTTCCATCATGGCCCGGACAAAACAATCCGGGCCATGATCGCTTCCAATTGAATTCCTCGTTCGTAAAAGAAGGACTGCGTCATGCGCGCGACAGGTTCACTCGTCAAGAGAATTGTCTATGTCTATATTCTGGGGGTCGGACTATTTCATCTTTATACATCGGTGTTTGGCAGCTTTGAGGCCTATTTGCAGCGCAGCCTGCACCTCAGCATGGTTTTTCCGATGGCCTTCATCCTCTACCCGATGCGAGAGGCTGACAAGGACAGCGCTAACGTCCCTTGGTATGACTGGGTGCTTGCGATAGCGTCCACCCTGCCGGGCCTGTATATTCTGTTCAATTACGAAGATATTACACTCCGCATGGTTCAGGTGGACGAGGTAACCATGGCGCAGCAGGTGCTTGGCACCGCGCTCATTGTTTTCCTGCTTGAAGCAACCCGCCGCGTGATCGGCATACCTCTGGCAATCATCGTTGCCTTCTTTGCCAGCTATATGTGGTTTGGCAACTGGATGCCCGGTGTCATGCAAGGGCTACCGTTCAATTTTGCCGAAGTTATCGAACAGATCTACCTCACTGATGAAGGTATCTTCTCCATCCCACTGGGTGTCTCGGCAACCTTCGTCATGGTTTTCCTGATTTTTGGTGGCTTTCTGGAGAAAAGTGGTGTCGGACAGTATTTCATGGATTTTGCCCAGGCTTTCACGGGAACATCTCCCGGAGGCCCGGCGAAAATCTCTGTTGTCAGCTCCGCCTTGTTCGGCTCGATTTCCGGCGCAGCCGTTGCCAACGTTTACGGCACGGGCACCTTCACCATTCCGTTGATGAAGCGTATCGGTTATCCGCCCTTCTTTGCGGCTGCTGTTGAGTCTGTTGCCAGCACTGGCGGACAGATCATGCCCCCCATCATGGGAGCAGGCGCCTTTATCATGGCATCATTCCTCGGTGTGCCATTCAGCGATATTATCATCGCAGCCATCGTTCCTGCGGTCCTTTACTATGGTGCCGTGCTGTTGATGGTCCATCTGGGGGCTCTCAAAAACAATTTGAAGGGCCTGAAGGAAGAAGACCTGCCAGACAAAAAGCGGGTGCTCTTGCAGTCCTACAAACTGTTTCCGATCATCGCTCTCGTCTACATGCTGCTGTCGGGATATTCTCCGATGCTGGCCGCTGCCGTCGGCATTTTGGGAGCGTGGCTGGTTTCTCTGCCCGACCCGGAACATCGCATGGGGCCCAGAAAGATACTGGACGCCATCGTAGCCGGTTCGCGCAATGTGCCAGTTGTCTGCATTGCCTGTGCGGCTGCAGGTATTGTCGTAGGCTCGGTTTCTCTCACCGGGTTTGGTTTCAAATTCGTAGGTCTGGTCTTTTCGCTGGCGCAGGGTGTTCCGTTTATCGCACTGGTGCTGATCGCTGTGGTATCGCTGATCCTCGGCATGGGGCTTCCAACGACCAGCGCCTATATTCTTGGTGCGGCGCTTGGCGTTCCTGCTCTGGCACAGCTGGGGTTTGATCCGCTGGCAGCCCATATGTTCGTCTTCTATTTCGCGATTGTCTCGAACATCACGCCACCGGTTGCCCTTGCCGCTTATGCTGCAAGCTCTCTTGCCCAGTCCAAACCAACGGAAACAGCCATTCAGGCACTGAAGCTTGGCATTCTGGCCTTCATCGTGCCGTTTGCTTTCTGCTACGATCTGGGCCTGCTTTCCAATTCCACTCTGGTCGGAAACAGCTTGGCAGTGTTTGGCGGCATTGGCGCCCTGTTTGCCATGGCCTTCGCCATGCTCGGCTTCATAAGAGCCCCGATCCCGCTTTGGCAACGCTATGCATTTGGTTTAACGGCAATCATGTGCTTGTGGCCACTGGTGGCCGTGAAACTGGCAGGCGTTGCCCTGACATTTGCTGCGGCACAGATTTGGGGAAGAAAATTGGCAACCACTTGATAAAGTTGCTGCCATGTTGCGCGCGGAGATGGAAAGGGGCCCCTTTTCATCTCCGTTTTTGTTTGCGCACTCCAATCATGGCTGTTCTTGTTTTCCCACTTGGCGTCAGGCTCACCATGGCCCATCACGAGCCCAATGTCTTTCCCTGAGGCCATTGCCAATGTAGATCATCAATAACGAGCGGATGGCGATGATCGAGAGCTCCATGCTCCATTAGGTGTGGATGATCAGCCATCAAATCCGGATGCGTATGGGGCACGGTTTCTGGTTCCCTGGATGGCCAGAAGAACAAGGCACTCATAACGCCCATAAACGCCTCATGGATAGCTTTGATGTGTGCTGCAGAAAACAGGCGGGAATGAAGGGCGGAACTGAAGAGATCCGTCACAGGCCAGTCAAATCTTCTCTTATGCTCTCGACAATTTCGGCTCTTTGCTGGGCGGACTTTCCTGCGTGAGCAGCATAGGTGAGAGCAAGAAGGCGAATCGCGCTCATGACAGCCGTAACCGAAGCACCCAGTGCAAAACTGGAGACATGACAGGGCAACACCACTTTGGAAACCCGTTGCATTTCAAACAAGGAGGTACTGTCGGTGATGGTCACCACATTGAGGCGGCTGGTCTTGGCATAATCCAGAATGGATTTGAGTAACGCGGATCTTGGCGGCAGAGTTATCAGCAGCAGCACATCCTTGGGGCCGGTCATGGCCAAATCCTCGGCCCATGATCCCTGATTTATCCCCAATATCATGACGCCATGGCGCAACCGCGAGAAAAGCAACCGCGCATAACGTGCGCTTGCCTCTTCTGTTCCCAGCCCAAGCACCCAGACCCTTGGAGCATTATCGATCAATTCTGCGGCCTCTCGCACTTTATCGGAGCGTAATTCTTCAAATGTGCGTGTAAGATTCCTCAGTTCAAGCTCCAGATGAGCACCAATGGCACGCCCCATTGCAACTTGCTCGGAATTGGTCACAGATAATTCATAGGGCTCGCTTTGATTGCGCTCTTCACGAGCCTGGAGTTTCACCTCGTTGAAGTCGGCATAGCCAAGGTGCTGAAAGAATCGGGCCGCTGTCGCCTTGGAAACCCCAGCCATTTCAGCAATTTCGGTTGCTGAATGGGTAAGGATATCGTCCTGCCGATCCAGAATGAGCTGCGCGAGCTTTTTCTCTCCAGCGGTTAGTCTGGAGTATCTCTCCTGAATTCTCAGCACGAGGCGCGATGCCATAAATCTCTCCGATTCCTTTTTTATCTCATAAAAAAATATTATCAGCCCTCTTGCAATAATGAAACAACAGTTTCATGATTATGAAACTGAGAAACAAGGATGTGAAATGAGCCAATCTCGTCTGATACGCAAGGGTATTTGGCAGCGACTGAAAGATGTCGCCCGGGCCGACGTGCGTTTTCACCTTGATTTCTCTGAAGTTATTCCCGACTTCGAAGGCTCCGAGCTGGCCACCGAACGGGTTTTGAACGATGACGCGTTCAGGGCCTGCAGCTTTGCCTTTGTGACACCGGACAATTCCCTCACCCTTCTGCGTCAGAAAATGATCGAGGCAGGCATTCCCCTGGTCATGTCGACATTCAACATCCACCGTGGCTTTGTCTATCTGGCGCCAGGCGTTGTACCCAAGGGGGCGGAACTCTATGCCTCCTGGCTTGAGGGGATGGAGCATTTTGCCACCCCTATCTCATTGGAAGAAATTGCGCGCAAGGGCCGTTTTGACTTTGCAGCAACCGGCGCGTCTGCGGTTTCCTCCAAGGGTATCCGCTTTGGCAAGGGGCACGCCTTTTTCGATCTGGAATGGGGCATGTTCACGGACCTTGGGCTGATGGAGGAAAGCACACCGGTTGCCTCCATCGTGCATGATGTGCAGGTAACTGAAGAAACGGTCATCGCCAGCGATCTCGATATTGCCATCGATATGATCGCGACGCCGGAAAAGCTCATCCGGGTGGAAAGAAGCGACAAGCGGCCTCGCGGCATTCGCTGGGATCTCTTGAGCAAAGAGCAAATCATGAACATTCCGCCTCTGGCCGAGCTGGCCCGGATAAGAGGCGTATTCTAGACAAACCTTCCCTTCCCGAGACAAATGGAGACACTGATCATGAGACTAACTCTGGACAGACGCCGATTTCTTTCCCTTATGGCTGCTGGCGCTGCGTTGCCAGCCATGAGCCGCTTTGCTGGCGCGGCATCACCTTTCGCATTCCAGTCTTCCTGGATTAACGATGCAGAATTTACCGGCTATTTTGTCGCCATGGACAAAGGCTATTACGCCGCAGAAGGGCTGGACCTGAATTACGCATCAGGCGGCCCGGACGTCATTCCGGAAAGCACGATCATTGCAGGCAAAGCCGATCTCACCCTGACCACGCCAGACACCACCATCAAGGCAATCTCCGAACAGGGTGCGCCGTTCAAGATCATTGGCGCCCAGTATCAGAAAAACCCGATCGGCATCGTGTCTCTTGCTTCCAACCCGATCAAGAGCCCTGAGGACCTCATCGGCAAGACGCTGGCTGTGCCACCGGTAAACGTGATCTCTGTTGAAGCCATGCTGAAAATCTCCGGTGTGGATCGCTCCAAGATCAACATCGTGCCTTACGCCTATGATCCGACCCCGCTGATCAAGGGCGAAATTGATGCCTCTCTTGATTTCACGACCAACGTGCCGTTCACCATCAAGCAAGCAGGGGCAGATGCAACATCCTTCCTGCTCTATGATTTCGGCTTCACAATCTTCAACGACACGGTTGTTGTCACCGAAGAAGCCCTCAAAACCAAACGCAAGGAAATCGTTTCCTTCCTCAGAGCATCCCGTAAGGGCTGGGAAGAAAACTTCAAGGATACAACGGTTTATCCGCCTAAATTTGCTGATAGCTGGTTCAAGGGCACCGGTCGTTCCATCGAGAATGAGCTGTTCTTCAACAATGCCCAGAAGCCTTTGATTGAAGCTGAAAGCGGCATCTATTCCATGAGCGAAGAAGCCATCGAAGCCAACATCAAGGCGCTGGCGGAAGTGGGCATCAAAGCCAAACGTGAGTATTTCGACACCTCTTTGCTGGAAGAAATCTAATGAGTGCCGAGCACGGTATAGCTCTCAATCATGTGTCGCGGTCCTTTTCGGGCCGCGGCACAGTTGTTCAAGCCTTGAGCGATGTGTCTCTTGAGTGTCCTGAGGGGTCCTTCACTGCCCTGATCGGCCCATCAGGGTGCGGTAAGTCGACCATATTGCGACTGGCTCTGGGCCTTGATGCGCCAGACACGGGCGACGTGCAGATCTCCGGCATGGCTCCTCAGGCTGCTGCCAGAAGCGGCAAGACGGGCGTTGCCTTTCAGGATGCTGCGCTCATGCCTTGGCGCACCGTAGAAGACAATATTCTCCTGCCGGTAGACGTGCTCGGTCGCAAGCGCGCAGACTATCAGCCTCAGGCTGCCAAACTGGTAGACCTCGTCGGGCTCAATGGTTTCGAAAAGGCTCTGCCGGGTGAGCTTTCGGGTGGCATGCGCCAAAGAGCTGCAATTGCCCGTGCTCTCATAACGCGACCGGAAATCCTGTTTCTTGACGAGCCTTTCGGGGCTCTCGATCAGATCCTGCGCCGCCAGATGAATATCGAGCTGCAGCGGATCTGGTTGGAAAGCAACGCCACCACTCTATTGGTGACACATGGCATTGATGAGGCCATTTTTCTTGCAGATCGGGTGGTTGTGATGCAAAGCAAGCCGGGCCGGATCAGCCAGATCATCGACATTCCATTTGAGCGGCCACGCAAACCGGACCTCTTTTCCGATCCCCGCTTCCACGCCCTTGAAAAGGAAATCGCGGAGGCTTTGGATGGCCACTGAAACGACCATGCCAGCGGCTCTAAAGGCTCCATCCCTACGCCAGCGGCTCTCTCGTTATTCTACGCTGCGCAACTGGCTAATTCTGCTGGTTCTCTGGGAGATCATCGGACAGCTCAAGTTGGTTGCCGACGGTGCGCTGCCAGCGCCGTCTGCCATATTGGCGCGGATGTGGGTCGACTGGTCGGATTATCCCCCGCATATCTGGGCGACCCTTGAAGGGGCGGGCGCAGGCTTTGTTATCGGTAATGCGTTGGCCATCGCGGCGGGGGTGCTCTTTGCCATCTTTCCCATTACGCAACGGCTGGCGCGCGGTGTGAATGTTGCCCTTTTCGCCTTGCCACCGATTGCCATTTCGCCAATCCTCGTCATTACCTTCTCCGGCATGACACCACGTATCATTCTGGCTGCAATCGGCTGCTATTTTGTGACCATGAGTGCCACCGTTACCGGCATTCAGCAGACAGACCGTCGCATCATCGATTTGGTCCATGCCTATGGTGGACGGCAATGGAAAACCCTAATCTATGCCCAGCTGCGCAGCGCTATCCCTTCAATTCTCGCTGGCCTCAGGGTTGCAGCTCCAAATGCAGTGCTGGGATCCATTCTTGCCGAGTTCGGCGGCGGCGGTCGATTTGGATTGGGGGTATACCTTATCGGTTCGCTCGGCCGGGGCGAGCCTGATCGATTGTGGGGTATCGGTCTTTCCGCGACAGTTATCGCGGGGCTCGCCTATCTGCTCTTCTCCGTCATCGCCATGCGCCTTACGGGTGCATCAAAAGCCATTACCGTGCCGACAAGCCCTCCATCGGTCAAAGCCGAGAGGAATATTCTCAAGGAAATTACGTTGGTTACGGTTTCCTGTGCCTTGCCATTCCTTCTGTGGTGGATGCTTCTGGCCATTATGGGCACTCCGGCCATGATCGCCAAAACGCCCGTTGGTCTGTTTGACTATCTCTTCATGATGCCGAACAGCCTTATGAGCCTCGGCAAACTGGTAGCCGCGCTCTCGCAAACACTGCCCATGACGATGATCGGCATGGCGGTTGGATTATTCTTCGCTTTTGCGCTGGCACTTTGCTCTGTGCTCTATCCGGCGATAATCCGAGGGTTTATGCCTGTCGCATTGGTCACCCAAACCATGCCTCTGGTGGCACTGACACCGCTCTTGGTGCTCATTTTGGGCCGCGGCTCTTCCCTCATCCTCTGGATTACGGTTTCTGTGACCTTCTTCCCTGCCTTTGTCACCATGGCGCAAGGATTGTTCATGGTCTCCAAGGCAGCCATCGAGGTTCCCAAAGCCTATGGGGCGGGCCCGTTGAAACAGCTTTGGCTCGTTTCAATACCAGCTTCGCTACCCTATCTTTTTGCGGCCACAAGGCTGGCCGTTCCCCGCGCCCTGTTGGGCGTCATGATCGCCGAATGGCTGGCCACCGGGAAAGGATTGGGCAACCTGCTCAACCAGTCCCGAGGTTATCTCGATTACGGGATGATCTGGTCGGTCTCAGTGGTTTCGGTGCTCATATCTGTAATCTTTTACCAAATCGTGGTCGCCATAGAACATCGCGTGCTTACAAAACGCGGCATGGCACCTGCACAATAGACATCACGGAGTTTCAACTTGGATATTGTTGATCATAAAATCAAAGTCCGCGAACGCGTTTGGCGCGAATTGCGCAAGGTTGCCGTCCCAGATAGCCGCTTTCATTTTGATTTCGCAGAATTCATCGCCGATTTCGAAGGTGGGGAAGATGCCGTTCAGCGGCTCGTTGACCATGAATATTACCAGAAGTCCAACTATCTCTTCATAACGCCGGACAATTGCCTTGATCGCCTTCGCCTGAAGGCACTGGAAGACGGCAAGAAAGTGCTGATGACGACCTATTCGATCAAGCGTGGTTTCTGGTTGCTCGATCCTGCCAAAATTGCACCAGAATTGTATCTCTATGCCTCAACGCTCGATGGCATGGAGCGGGTCGGCCAGCAGGTCAGCCTCAAAGAGCTCTCGGAAATGCCCAAGGTCGATTACATGATCACCGGTACGGGCGCCATCAACACCAAGGGTATCCGCTTTGGCAAGGGCCATGGTTTCTTCGATAGCGAATGGGGCATGCTGTATCAGATCGGGCGCATTTCCACCGACACCCCTTCGGCAGCCGTCGTGCATGATTGCCAATTGTTGGAAGAAGACCTGACACCTGATGTCTATGACACGGTGGCAGACGCCATTTTTACGCCGACCAGAACCATTCTGGTTGATGCCCCACACAAGCCAACCTGTGGCATTCTTTGGGATCGCCTTGATCCGATCATGTTCGAAACCATTCCGCCGCTGCAAGAGCTCAAAGCCATGGGCCTCTAGCCCCTTTTGGCAAAGATCAAGTTTAGTAAGAGAGTCCCCGCAGTCCTCTTTACACCAACGGAAAGCCCGTGCGATTTTTCGCATGGGCTTTTCATTTGCCCCATCACATGGCGGCTGCGGCTCGGGCGGCCTGATCATAATTGCCTGAAATCATGCGCAGTACGGTTGCCAGTTGCGACAGATCCGCTTCATCAAGGCCGAGCGCTTTCATGGGCTTGACGAGCAATGCTTCTCGCAGCTTTTTATACTCAAGGCAGGTCTGTTCTCCTGCGGGAGTTATCTCGGCAATCTTCTCCTTGCCCCTCTTGCCCGATTTGACCAAACCGGCATTTTCCAGCTTCTTGAGCGAATAGGACACTGTGTGTGTATCTTCAACATTGAGCACGAGGCAAATGTCTGAGAGGGTTTTGGACCGACCGCGATGGTTGACGCTGTGAAGCACGATCACATCCAGCGGGGCCAAACCCTCCGTGCCACTAGCCGCCATGCAGCGCTGTATCCAGCGGTGATAGGCATTGACCATCATGGTTACGGCAAACTCCACCTCTGAAAGCGCCGGCATGGCACCTGACGCCAGATGCGAGGCCGCAACAACGGGACCAACCGGCTTGTCCAGCTTATCCATGCTCATCTTTTCCTCCCGCCATATCGGCCCGTTTGGGGCGAATGCCTGAGCCGCAGCCAATCGCAAAACCACCTTAAGGCTTGACCAAGACAAAAATTGTTATATAGAATTTATCGATAAAATATAGACAAAATATCAATATAAAGCAATCACAGGCCGTGCACGTCGTCCCCTCCCCAGCCGGTCTTCATAAAACCAGAGGAATTTAACATGTCAAATAAGTGGGATTTTTGGATCGATCGAGGCGGCACCTTTACAGACGTGGTCGGGCGCGCGCCAGATGGCACCCTGCACCCGCACAAGCTTTTGTCCGAAAATCCCGAGGCCTATCGCGACGCCGCTATCCAGGGCATTCGTGATTTGCTGGAAGTGGCAGCCGGAGAGCCGATCCCGTCGGAAATAATTGCCACGGTGAAAATGGGAACGACCGTTGCCACCAACGCCCTTTTGGAAAGAAAAGGAGAGCGAACCGCCCTTTTCATCACAAAGGGGTTCCGTGATGCCCTGGAGATCGGCTATCAGGCGCGCCCGGAAATTTTCGCCAAAGAAATCATAAAGCCCGAGCTTCTCTATCATGACGTCTATGAAATAGCAGAACGCGTCCGTGCGGATGGCACCGTTGAGACCGAGCTTGATGAAGAAGCCGCCCGCATCAGCATGCAGGAAGCCTGGAATGAGGGCATTGCCAGCGTGGCGATTGTTCTCATGCACGCCTATGCCCATCCAAGCCACGAACTGCGCCTGCAAAAGCTGGCAGAAGAGATCGGTTTCTCGCAGATTTCCGTTTCCCATCTGGTCTCCCCGCTGATGAAGCTGGTAGGGCGCGGCGACACCACCGTTGTTGATGCCTATCTCTCACCCATCCTGCGCCGCTATGTGGAACAGGTGCAAGCGGAACTGGGCGAAGGGCCGCGCCTGATGTTCATGCAATCGTCCGGCGGGCTCACGGCTGCGGATCTGTTTCAGGGCAAGGATGCGATTCTCTCCGGCCCGGCTGGTGGCGTTGTCGGAGCTGTTGAAACGGCACGAATGGCGGGCTTTGAAAAAATTATCGGCTTTGACATGGGCGGTACATCGACCGATGTCTGCCATTTCAACGGCGACTATGAACGGGCCTTCGAGACGGAAGTGGCCGGGGTTCGCATGCGTGCCCCGATGATGATGATTCACACGGTCGCAGCAGGCGGGGGATCCATCCTCCACTACAAGGATAACCGCTTTCAGGTTGGCCCTGATTCTGCCGGAGCCAATCCCGGTCCGGCGTGCTACCGTCGTGGCGGTCCGCTGACGGTGACCGATGCCAACCTGATGACCGGCAAGCTGGCCACCGATTTCTTTCCCAAGATCTTCGGACCAAATCAGGATCAGCCGCTGGATGCGGATGTGGTGCGGGAGAAATTTAAAGCACTCGCCCAAGAGATCGGTGGAGACCGAACTCCTGAAGACATAGCCGATGGCTTCATCAAGATTGCCGTTGAAAATATGGCCAATGCCATCAAGAAGATCTCCGTTCAACGCGGCTATGATGTCACCTCCTATGCGCTGGTTTGCTTTGGTGGAGCGGGTGGACAGACCGGATGCCGTGTTGCTGACAGCCTCGGCATGAAGACCGTGGTCCTGCATCCCTTCTCGGGAATTCTCTCTGCCTATGGCATGGGGCTTGCCGACATTCGGGCTGATCGGCAACAATCGGTCGTCAAGCGCCTCGATGAAAGCTTGATGACCGAATTGAAGGACCTCCGCGTCAAGCTGGCCAAACTGACCGAGGAAGAGCTTGACCATCAGGCTGTTCCTGCGGACAAAAGGCAAACGCGGACGATTGTCCATTTGCGCTATGAAGGCTCGGACACCTCGCTGCCGGTTTATTTCGGCGACATCCAAGATATGCGGGCAGCATTTGAGGAAGCGCACAGGGCGCAGTTCGGTTTTGCCTATAAAGACAAGGCTGTTGTGGCTGAAACGCTGGAAGTGAAAACCTTTGGCGGCGGAGCTGGCCTGATCGAGCCAGACTTTTCGCTCAATGGCGACGAACCGAAAGCCTCTTCTTCCACCCAAGTGTTCGCCGAAGGAGAATGGCAGGACAGCGCCATCTACAAGCGCGAGGCGCTGAAACCGGGCATGGCTGTCATCGGCCCTGCCATCATTGTCGAGCCTCATGCAACCATCCTTGTCGAACAGGGATGGGAAGCGCGCCTGAATGCCAAGGATCATGTGATCCTTAAGCGTATCGTGCCCCTGCAAAGAGAAAAGGCAATCGGCACACAAGCCGATCCGGTGATGTTGGAAGTCTTCAACAATCTGTTCATGTCGATTGCGGAACAAATGGGCGTAACGCTGCAGAAAACGGCCTATTCGGTCAATATCAAGGAGCGTCTTGACTTCTCCTGCGCGATTTTTGACGACGAAGGAGCCCTGGTGGCCAATGCACCCCATATGCCGGTGCATCTTGGATCCATGGGGCGCTCGGTCGAGACGGTCATTGAACTCAATGAAGGCAATATCAAACCCGGCGATGCCTTTGCCCTTAACGCACCTTATAACGGCGGAACCCATCTGCCCGACATAACGGTCGTTACTCCGATTTTCGATGATGAGGGCAAAAGCATCCTCTTTTGGGCAGCCTCTCGCGGCCATCATGCCGACGTAGGCGGAACAGCTCCCGGCTCCATGACGCCGCTTGCCACAACAGTGGACGAGGAAGGCGTCCTGTTTGATAATTTCAAAATTGTCGATCAAGGCCATTTCCGGGAGGCCGAGCTGAGAGACCTGCTCACGGATCACGCCTACCCGGCAAGAAATCCGCACCAGAATATTGCCGACCTTTCAGCCCAGATTGCCGCAAACGAGAAGGGCATTCAGGAAGTCCGCAAAATGGTGACAACCTTCGGGCTGGATGTGGTCAAGGCTTACATGGGCTATGTGCAGGATAATGCGGAAGAAAGTGTTCGCCGCGTGATCGAGGCACTCAAGGATTCCGAATATGAATATCACACGGATCAGGGTGCGACCATTCATGTGAAAATCACAGTCGACAAGCAAAAGCGCGAAGCGACAATCGACTTTACCGGCACAACAGGCGTCAAGCCCAACAATTTCAATGCTCCCGAGCCCGTTACCCGCGCGGTCATCCTTTATTGCTTCCGCGTCATGGTCGAGGGGGACATTCCTATGAATGCGGGCTGCCTGAAACCGATCAGGATCATTATCCCCGATGGCTGCATGTTACGCCCCAGCTATCCTGCCGCAGTGGTCGCCGGTAATGTGGAAACGTCCCAACATGTGACCAATGCTGTCTTCGCAGCCTTGGGGGCGATGAGCAATTCGCAAGGCACGATGAACAATCTGACCTTCGGCAACGACATCTACCAATATTATGAGACGATCTGTTCAGGCTCATCTGCGGGACCGGACTTTCATGGAACCGATGCTGTGCACACGCATATGACCAACTCACGGCTCACTGATCCGGAAGTCCTCGAATTCCGCTTTCCGGTTCTGCTTGAGGATTTCCATATCCGCAAAGGCTCCGGTGGCAAGGGCAAGCGGCACGCAGGTGACGGCACGGAACGCACCTTGCGTTTCCTTGAAAGGATGGATTGCGCCATCCTCTCCTCGCACAGGACAATCAAGCCAAGAGGGCTTGCCGGTGGCGAGGATGGCGAGTTAGGACACACATTTGTTCGGAGAAGTGATGGCGCCCTGCAAGAACTTGCAGGATGTGACCAGACCGTACTTGAGGCTGGCGAGGCCATTACCGTGATCACGCCAACACCGGGAGGATGGGGCACCCTTTAGGAGCACCCGACCGAGGAACCGAGCACCGAAATCGGCATAAACCAGCAGCGGGTGCTTCGCATAATCGCGAGCACCCGCAAGTTTTTTTCCCTGAAATGGCCTTTTGGCTTGTTTCACGCAGACTAACTGTTCTTCAGACCAGCGAGCGGATCGTGTCAGCAATGCCCGCAGCATCAATCTTGTAATAACGGCGGATATCTCCGCGCGGACCGGTCTTGGAGAATTCCCCTTCAGGAAGCCCCAGACGCGTGAGCTTCATGCCGAGCTGACCTTCTGCGATCATTTCGGCAACAAGACTGCCCAGTGCACCATGCACCGAATGTTCTTCCACAGTAACGATCTGCTTGTAATCCTTGAGAATTCCGGCAAGAGCTTGCCGATCAAGCGGTCGAATACTGGACAGGCTAACGACGCCAACTGAAGTGCCCGATTGGGCCAGATTGTTTGCCGCATCTATCGCCTCATGCACAACAGAGCCCAAGGCAACCACGAGGCAGTCATCCCCCGCGCGCAACACATCTGGCTGGCCGGGGCGGAACTGATAATCAGGAGCGTGAACCAGCGGCAGAGCCGAGGAATCCAGCCGGATATAGACCGGGCCTTCATACTGGTAGGCATAGTCAAACACCTGTCCTGCTTCAATAGCATCGGACGGGGCGAAAATCTGGATATTGCCCAAACCGCGCATGATGGACACATCGTCAATCGCGTGGTGGGTGGCTCCCAGAGGGCCATAACCAACGCCAGCATAGAGCCCCACCAGCTTGACATTGGTGTTCGAATAGCAGACGTCATTTTTGACCTGCTCGTTCGAGCGGGCGATGAGAAAAGGCGCAGCATTGGCTGTCACGCTAACATATCCGGCAAGGGCCAAGCCAGCTGCCACACCGACCAATGTCTGTTCCGCAATGCCCACATTGATGACCCGTTCCGGATATTTTTCCTTGAAGGGAGCTATCTTGGAAGTGCTGGTGGAATCGCTGACAACCGTCATCAGCTCAACATTGTTCTCAACTGCGCGCAGGAAGGATGCAATCATCGTCTCGCGCATATCCACTTTCACGACATTTTCTGAATTCATCTGTCCAACTCCGCGATTGCCTGCTCGATCTCATCTCCCTTGGGGACACGGTGGTGCCAGGCCGGCCTGTCCTCGATGAAGGAAATACCAGCCCCCTTTGTCGTATTGGCGACGACCACATGCGGGCAACCGCAGGCAAAGTCCAGCCCTTCCAGCACGTCAACGACACTCGCCATGTTGTTGCCTTCCGCCTCATGCACGTCAAATCCGAACGCGCGCCATTTGTCGGCCAACGGTTCCAGCGAGACGATATTCTCTGTTCGATCAGCCAGTTGCAGACGGTTACGGTCATTGATTATGACCAGATTGTCCAAGCCATACTGATGAGCGCTCATGGCCGCTTCCCAGTTGGACCCTTCCTGTAATTCACCATCGCCGGTGAGCACATAAACGCGAAAGTCGCGCCCCTGCCGCTTGGCTGCGATTGCCATTCCAACGGCAACAGGTATGCCGTGCCCCAAGGCACCTGTGTTAAGTTCGATATAGGGTGTCTTCTGGCGCACCGGATGGCCGGGTAAACGGGTTTCAAACCCCAGATAAGTGCCCAGATCTTCATCATTGAGAGCACCCAATTCGGCCAAGGTGCAATAATACCCGCCGACCCCGTGTCCTTTCGACAGGATAAAGCGGTCTCGATCAGGATTTTTCCTGTCAGGGTCTATATTGCGCAGAATTCTGAAGTAAAGCGCCGCGAGAATATCGACTTCCGACAAATCGCCGCCTGTATGGCCCTGCCCTGCCGCGCTGTTCATGCGAATAATCCGCTTCCGGATTTCACGCGCCCTTGTTTCTAAGTCGGAGATATTCATTGCAAAATCCGTCCCTTTCCGTTTTCCTTCTTGGAAAATATCTCCAAAAACGAAAACATTCAACACAAAACGTAATTAAACGAAAGTAATTAGTTTGTTATTACGACATAACATTGCGTATATGGGAAAAATTTTATGGTTTCCCTCTTATTATACTTTCGTTTATTTTTGTTTTTTGCTTGACTGACTCAAAAATCCCGGTGTAACGTCCACAATCGAAAATAAAAGAAAGTTGTTGCAGTTTTCATAGGAGAGGAGACTTTAAGTCATGAAAACATTTGCAAAAACACTGATGGCAGCGGGGGTTGCATTCTCGGCGGTTCTGGGAGGAGCCATGGGAGCATCAGCAGCGGAGAAGTTGATTGTTATCATCACACCTTCTCACGCCAACCCTTTCTTCAAATCTGAAGCCCTTGGTGCAGCAGCCAAAGCCAAAGAGCTGGGGTATGAATCCCTTTCTTTGGTGCATGATGACGACGCCAACAAACAGAATGAACTGTTTGACACGGCTATCGCTCGCGGTGCTTCCGCCATCATTCTGGATAATGCTGGCGCTGACGCAACGGTTGCCGCTGTTAAAAAAGCCAAGGACGCCGGAATTCCGTCATTCCTGATCGACCGCGAAATCAACGAAACTGGCGTTGCCGTTTCCCAGATCGTTTCCAACAACTATCAAGGCGCAAAACTCGGGGGAGAAGAATTTGTGGCCTTGATGGAAGAAGAAGGCAACTATGTCGAGCTCGTAGGTCGTGAATCCGACACCAACGCTGGCATTCGCTCACAGGGCTACCATGACATTATCGATCAGTATCCTGATCTGAAAATCGTCGCTCGCCAGTCTGCAAACTGGAGTCAGCCTGAAGCTTTCGAAAAAATGGAAACCATCCTTCAGGCTCATCCAGACATCAAAGGCGTGATTTCCGGCAACGACACTATGGCAATGGGCGCATATGCCGCTCTTAAAGCTGCAGGTCGTGGCGAAGTGATCGTCGTCGGCTTTGACGGCTCCAACGATGTTCGCGATTCCATCAAGGCTGATGGCATCAAGGCAACCGTCTTGCAGCCAGCTTACCGCATCGCACAGATGGCCGTAGAACAAGCTGACAAATTCATCAAGGAAGGCAGCACCGGTCTGCCTGAAAAACAGCTGATGGATTGCGTTCTGATCAACGCAGATAACGCTGACAAACTCGAAACATTCGCAATGTCCGAATAGGCCTTGGCCTTAGCGAAGCTTCTCAAGCAAACCGCAGGCAGGACGCGTTTTTTGCGCCCTGCCTGCAAGACAGAAGCGAAATTTGGGACGAAGTTTGGAAGGCTCCAGAATGTATAACCAATCTGCTCTACGGCATGTGGTGACTTTGGTTGCCACCGTCGGGATGGCGCTTACTCTTGGCGCATGCAAAATTGTGAAAAACGAAGCACCAAAGGAAAAGGCCAAAGGCGAGATTGAATTCTTCTTTGCTGACGAAAAGTTCAATCCTGACAAAATCGTGGCCGATATGTGGGATAGCAAACTTATACCCTTTGCGAGCAAAAATGCAGTCGAGCTCAAGGTGGTGCTGGACGCGCTTGCAAAAGATCACGACGCGGTAGGAGCCCAATATGGCCACCGGGAAAAGCCGGAAGGCAGCCCCTGGAATTATGTCGTCAAAGCCACCGGCAAAGTCGTAAAGGTCAACACCAAATCGCGCGCTTCCACGCTGGGCATTGATCTGGAGCCTTATGACGGCAGCGCAGATGCGTTCTTACAAATAGGTCCGGTCATCAAAGGCACATCCATTCGGGATAGCCTGGATTTCCTGAAATTCGACGATTTCACAAATCAGCTTGAATTTGCCCGCGTTGCAAACGCGATGAATGACAAAGTCAAGAAAGATGTCCTTACCGTCATTGACCGGGATAATGCAGCAGACAAGGTTCTGGAATTTACCGGCATGTTCACGGATCAAGGCAAAAGCAAACCTGCACTCATTACCCCCGTTCTCCTGACCGTAAAAGGAGACTGACATGGCAGCCCCTATCAAAAGCGAAGCGAATGCAGCGCCCGCTGAGGATGAAATCATCCTCAGAACCGAGGGGATCAGCATGGTTTTCCCGGGAACCAAGGCGCTGGACGACGTCGATTACAAGGTCTATCGCGGCAAGGTCAATGTACTGGTAGGCGAGAACGGGGCCGGTAAATCCACCCTGATGAAAATTCTGGCTGGCGTGCAAAAGCAAAGCTCAGGCAGGATCTTGCTCGCGTCGGGTGAAGAGGTGAGTTTCAACAGCACACGAGAGGCAGAAGCCAAGGGCATCGGCATTATCTTTCAGGAGCTTAACCTGTTCCCCAATCTCAGCGTCGCCGAAAATATCTTCATGGCGCAGGAGATTACGACGGCAGGCAACAAGATTGATCATCAGGCACAGGAACGTGAGGCAGGCGAGATTCTGGCCCGGCTCGAACAGGACATAGCCCCCAAGGCAGAAGTCGCCGATTTGCGCATTGGTCTGCAACAGATCGTGGAAATCGCCAAAGCGCTTACCAAGGACGTCAATATCCTGATCATGGATGAACCGACCTCGGCGCTTTCTTCGGTCGAAGTGGAGATTCTCTTCCGCATCATCGCCGAGCTTAAAGCCCGAGATGTATCCATCATCTATATCTCCCATCGTCTGGAAGAACTCGTTCGCATCGGCGACTACATCACCATTCTGCGCGACGGTAAAATGGCTGCAGAAGCTGCGGTCAAGGATATCGATGTTCCCTGGATCATCGACAAGATGGTCGGCGGCAAAAAGAAGACGGTCGACCACAATGCCGATGTCAGTTTCGGCGAGGAAGTCATCCGCATCGAGGACCTTACTTTACCCCGTCAGGGCGGCGGCTACACGGTTGACCATGTCAATCTGTCGGTACGCGCAGGCGAGATCGTTGGCATTTATGGTCTGATGGGCGCTGGGCGATCCGAAATGTTCGACTGCCTCATGGGACTTTATCCGGAAAGTCGGGGCAAGATCTGGCTGGATGGTCAAGAGGTCAAGTCCGCAGATGTGGGCAGCCGCATCCAACAGGGGCTGGCTATCATTCCCGAAGATCGCCAGCGGGAAGGCCTCGTACAGATTCTGTCTGTCGCCGAGAATATGACCATGGCAAGCCTGTGGCAGTTTCTCAAAGGCAGCTTTATTATCGACGAAAAATCCGAGCGAAAAGCAATCGAAACCAAGATTGGCGAAATGTCGATCAAGGTCGCTTCGCCTGACAATGAGGTCAGCTCTCTTTCCGGCGGCAACCAGCAAAAAGTGGTTATCGGCAAAGCCCTTCTCACTTCACCCAAGGTTCTGCTCATGGACGAACCAACAAGGGGCATTGATGTGGGGGCCAAGACCGAAGTGTTCCAGATCATGTCGGATCTGGCAGCAAAGGGACTCGCCATCATTTTCGTCAGTTCCGACCTTGATGAAATCAAATCCATGTCTGACCGCATCATCGTCATGTCCAAAGGCCAGATCACCGGGCGATTTGATCGCAAGGACGCTGAAGAAGAGGCGCTCGTCGCGGCATCTGCCATCGGGCACCACACAAAAGGCTCAGCGGCCAGCATTGAACCTGTCTCAGGCAATAGACTTTAAAGGGGATTCTTATGGCATCCGTTACTTCCGCAACTTCTGCAACGCAAAAGCCGTCATCCCTGCCGATTGGCATGCTTTTGCTCAAACTGAGAACTTTCATTGCCCTGATCTTCGTTGTAGCCTTCTTCGCAATTCTGGTTCCCAACTTCCTTTCAGTGGCCAACCTGATGATCATGTCAAAGCATGTGGCCATCAACGCCTTTTTGGCCATCGGCATGACCTTTGTCATCATCACCGGAGGCATCGACCTCTCCGTTGGCTCGATTGTCGGCTTGGCAGGCATGGTTGCAGGCGGATTGATCCTCAACGGCGTTCCGCTGGATTTTATCGGCTACACAATTTTCCTCAATGTACCCGAGATCATTATTGTTACCCTGATCCTCGGAATTATCATCGGCGCAATCAACGGCCTGTTGATCACCAAACTCAAGGTCGCTCCTTTCATTGCCACGCTGGGTATGCTCTATGCGGCCCGCGGCATGGCCATGCTGTCCTCTGACGGATCGACATTCCCGAATTTGATCGGCTCACCAGAGCTCGGAAACACCGGCTTCCCGTGGCTCGGCGCAGGAACGGTTCTGGGCGTGCCAGTTTCCATTGTCATCCTTCTGTTCCTTGCTCTTGGCGCAGCCTATCTCTCGCGTCACACCCCTTTGGGGCGGCATATTTATGCTGTAGGCGGCAATGAGAATGCAGCCATGCTTTCAGGCGTCAAAGTCAATCGCACCAAGATGTTTGTCTATATGTTCTCGGGTTTTTGTGCCGCCATTGCGGGGCTCATTGTGGCTTCCCAGCTGGTTGCGGCCCATCCGGCAACGGGCAACATGTTCGAGCTTAACGCCATTGCTGCTGCGGTTCTGGGGGGAACGTCCATGGCCGGTGGCCGGGGCAAGATCGGCGGGACCATAATCGGTGCCTTCGTGATCGGTATCCTTTCAGACGGGCTCGTCATGATGGGCGTCAGCTCCTTCTGGCAGATGGTGATCAAGGGCGTGGTTATTGTTGGTGCGGTGGTCATCGATCAGGTCCAGCGCGACATGCAGCGCAAAGCCGCCCTGCAACAAAATCTGGCCCAATAATCAACGTGACCCGCAGTCATCGGGATATATCAAGCCGATGATTGCGGGCCCTCTTTCAAGAATGACAGGAGACCGCAATGCGGATCACACAAAAGCAGATGACCTTTGGTCTGATCATTGGTACGCGCAATATTTTCAACGGGGCCATGGCGGTCGAGGCGAGAAAAGAAATTCTTTCGGTCATGGATGAGTTGGGTCTGAAATCCATCATTTTGCCAGCCGAAGCGACGCCACATGGTGCGGTGGAAACCCGCGCAGATGCGGCGCTCTATGCCAAACTCTTCAAGGAGCACCGCGAAGAAATCGACGGTATTCTGGTTGTCCTACCCAATTTTGGTGACGAAATCGGCGTTATCGAAACCATTAGTCAAGCCAATTTGGGTGTTCCTGTCATGGTGCAGGCTTGCAATGACGAAGTTGATAAAGTCGACGTTCGCAGCCGCCGCGATGCCTTCTGCGGCAAGATCTCGGTTTGCAACAATCTTTATCAATATGGCATTCCCTTCTCTGATACAACGAACCATACGTGCGATATTACCGGTGATGCTTTCAAGGCCGATCTCAAGCGTTTTGCTGCCACTTGCCGTACGGTGAAGGGCCTGAAAGGAGCGCGGATCGGCGCCATTGGTGCACGCACCCCAGCCTTCCAGACCGTCCGCTTCAGCGAAAAGCTGCTGCAAGCATCAGGGATCACCGTTGTCACTTGTGATATGTCCGAGATAATCGCCGGGGCCGGAAAGCTTTCAGATGATGATGCTGCCGTGAAAGAGCGGGTCGATGCCCTTCATGCCTATGGCACCATCAATAGCTGCATTTCAAAGGGCAGCATTGTTCGACAGGCCAAATTCACCGAAACCGTCAATCGCTGGATGGAGGCAAACGAATGCGACGCAAGCGCCATTCAGTGCTGGACATCTCTTCAGGACAATTTTGGCTGTGCCAGCTGTGCGACCATGTCAATGATGGGCGAGGCCATGATGCCAAGCGCCTGCGAGGTTGATGTCGCAGGGGCCATTTCCATGTATACCCTGACGCTCGCCGGCGGCACTCCATCTGCGCTGCTGGACTGGAATAACAACTATGCAGACGATCCCAACAAATGCGTCTGCACCCATTGCTCCAATTATCCAAAGAGCTTCATGGGCAACGATCTGGAAATCGGCAACCTCGATGTTCTTGGCACTGTCATGGACAAGGAAACCTGCTTCGGGGCTGTAAAAGGCCATGTAGCCCCAGGACCAATGACCTATTTCCGCCTGTCCACCGACGATGTCATGGGAGAAATCCGCGCCTATGTTGGCGAGGGAAAATTCACCGATGATGCGTTCGGCATGGACGGAGGTATTGCAGTTTGTCAGGTGGATGGGTTACGAAGCCTCTTGAGTTACATCTGCAAAAATGGATTCGAACACCATGTCGCCATGGTGCGCGGCACTGTTGGAGATGTTGTAGAAGATGCCATTTCAAACTATCTGAACTGGGATCTTTATAGCCACTGATCAGACGGATAATGCAATGAAGTTGGACAAGAAACCTCTGCTCGGCGAACAGCGTCGCCAAAAGATGCTGGATCTTCTTATGGAAGAGGGTAGCGCCAGAGTCGCCAAGTTGAGCGAAATGTTTCATGTTTCTGAGCCAACGATCAGGCAGGATTTGGAGAAACTGGAAGCCGAAGGGCACATCATTCGAGAGCATGGTGGCGCTTTCTCCAAATCCATTTCCAAGCAGGTCCAGCAGCTGGCGCTACAGCATCTGGAGAATCTGGACAAAAAAGAAGCCATTGGTCGCAAAGCTGCCGAGTTGGTTGAAGATGGAGACACCATCATCCTTGATGCTGGTTCGACCACGACAATGCTCGCCAATCAGCTGATCGATAAACGTCGCCTCAGGGTCATGACCAATGCACTCAACATTGTTTTCATTCTGGGGCGGGAACCATCAAATTCGGTTCTGGTCACCGGCGGTGAGTTCAAAGCCCCCACTCTTTCCTTGTCCGGCGAGAAAGCGGGCGCCTTCTTTGAAAATATGTTTGCTCCTAAGCTCTTTCTGGCAGTGGGCGGCGTTTCCTTTGAGGCTGGCCTGACTTATCCTGGCTTCAATGATCTCCACGTAAAATCGGCCATGATAAAATCTGCCGCACATGTATATCTGCTGGCGGATTCAACCAAACTTGGCGAAGTTTCCTTCGCATCGCTCGGCAGCGTGGATCTGGTGCACACGATCATCATCGATGCTGGCATTTCGACGGAAGACACAAAACGTTTCGAAGAGCTGGGTATCGAAGTTATTATCGCCAAATAATCTCTGAAATCAGTTCAGAATTTCCTGCAATCCGCTTCGGCTCACGTTGGCGGCAGGTTGCATTTGTGGCCTGTTGGCATGATGCGGAGAAGTTATTTTTGTCCGTTGAGCAAGACAAATTGCATGCCGTGCAGAATGGAGCAAAGCGGAATATATCCGCTTTGCTATTGGTGCTGTTATCTTTTGCGCCGGAACAGATCGACCAGAATTGCGATCATGACTACAATGCCAATGATGACGCGTTCCCAGTAACCGGATACGTTCATCAGAACGATGCCGTTGGCCAAAACAGCCATCAGCAAGGCACCAAAGATGGTTCCGATGATGGATCCCTGACCACCGCTAAGGCTCGTACCGCCAATAATGGCAGCCGTGATGGCCCCCATGAGCCAGCCCTCACCAACAGAAGGTTGCCCGGAATCCATGCGGCTGGCATATAGGATGCCAGCCAGAGCAGCACACATTCCAGCCAAGCCAAAGACGATGAACTGAACCTTCCAAACACGGATACCGACCAGCGTCGCCGCATCCGCATTGCCGCCGATTGCATAAATATTGCGACCGAACCGCGTGCGGATCAAAACAAAGCTCAAAACCGCGCCGACCAGCAAAAAGATGATCACGGGAACAGGCACACCAAAAACAGTGCCCTGTCCGAACACACGGAAGGTTTCGCCCAGAGGTCTGATTGGATACCCCTTTGTGATCACGAGCGTTGCACCAGCAAAGACCTCACCGGACGCAAGAGTCACGATGAACGGATTAAGCTTGAGCTTGGCGATGAAAAAGCCGTTGATGCAGCCAATCAGAAAGCCAAACCCTGCGGTAAGAGGCAACACCAGATAGGGGTGTATTCCTGTCGAGGTGAGCATCAGGGAGCCGACGATAGCCGACAGGCCCGCTGCGGTTCCTACCGAAAGATCAATGCCGCCAATCAGCAAAACAAGGGTCTGACCAAGGGCAACGAGCCCCACAAAAGACGCCTGTCGCGCAACAACGCTGAGGTTATATTGTGATAAAAAGGAAGGGGTTGCCAGTGAGAGAATAACGCAAAGGACAATCAAGGCGACCAGAATGCCGCTTGCTTCCCAGTTCCAGAATTTGAGCAACGGAGTCTTCCAGCTAAAGCCTTCCTGACGTGCCGTTGACGAAGCTGCTTCGTTCATTTTGTTTCCTCCAATCAGCTCATAGCCAACGCAAGCAAAGACTCCTGCGTAGCTTCGTTAGCACGAACTGTTCCTTTGGCGTGTCCTTCGTGCATGACAAGAATACGATCCGAGACGTCGAGAACTTCCTGTAGCTCGGATGAGATATAGACAATTGACAAGCCTTCATCGGCCAGTTCGCGCAGCAGCGTCTGGATTTCCAGCTTTGCGTTGACGTCGATGCCGCGGGTCGGCTCATCCAGAATGAGAATACGGCTTTCTCCCATAAGCCATCGAGCGAGAATGACTTTCTGCTGGTTACCACCGCTCAGGCTTGTGATCAGGTCACTGGTTTGGCCAATCTTGATGGGAATCCTTTTGACGTAGAAATCCACTTCTTTGAGCATTTCGCCAAATTTAATGCCCAGAAGTCCGCGCCACTTCTCTAGCGTGCCGATCCCCATATTTTCCGCAATCGCCATATAGGGAAAGATACCGTCCTGTTTGCGCTCTTCAGGCAAATAGACCAGCCCAGAGGCAATCGCATCTGCAGGGTGTTTGAAATTTGTTTTCTTTCCGAAAACTTCGACTGTTCCTTCCGATGATTTGGTAACCCCGAAAAGACACCGCCCGAGCTCTGTACGCCCTGATCCGACCAAGCCAGCCACGCCAAGAACCTCTCCTTGACGCAATTCCAGGCAAATATCCGAGAACTCACCCGGCCTGCTTAACTTGTCAACGCGCAGAACAACATCCCCTTTAGGCACGTCTTTGCGCTTGATGACACGACCACCAACTTCGCGACCGGCCATGAAGTTGACCATTTCATCTTTGTTGGTGAGTTTAGGATCCAGCTCTCCGACATATTGGCCGTCTCGCAGCACGGATATTCGGTCCGAAAGGGCCAGAATTTCGTCAAGGCGGTGAGAGATGTAGAAGATCGACCCTCCATCGGCGCGAAACTGATGGATAAACTCGAACAGGCGATCAGACTCCCTCTTCGTAAGAGCCGCCGTCGGTTCATCAAAAATGAGAATTTCGGCATTTGTCGCAACGGCACGCGCAATCTGCACAAGCTGTTGTTGGGCCTTGCTCAAGGTATTGACGGCAGCATCCGGATTGATCGTCTCATCGATTTTGTTGAGACTTGCAATGGCAAGCTCCCGTGTCTTGGCCCAGTTGATGACAGAGCTGTCCGTCACCTGAGCGCCAAGCAAAACATTCTCGGCAACGCTGAGCAGTGGAACAAGGTTGATTTCCTGGGGGGCTATGGCGATACCGGCATCCTGCGATTCCATTGGCGTGACAAATTGCACTTTGGCGCCATTTCTGAAGAGCTCGCCGGATGTCGGCAAAAAGCGACCGCAGAAGAGATTCATCAGCGTACTTTTGCCAGCCCCATTTTCTCCAATTATTGCATGCACTTCGCCGGGATAAATGCCAAGAGACACATCCGTCAGGGCCTTCACAACGCCAAAAGATTTGGAGACATTGCGCGCTTCAAAACAAAACTGCTGCATAACTATCCTCTAATCCGTAGCATGGCGGATTGACCGCCATGCAAATTTGATGGACGTGATTAGTCTTTGAGCAGGTCTTTTGTCAGGATCTGCGAACCGGTTGCATGCACATGGGGCACGGTGTGATTCTGGTTCTTGGCAACCAGATATTTGACGCACCAATAACCGATCTCCCACTGACGCTGAGCCTTGACACCGTCGATGACGCCGTCTTTGACGAACTGCAGAGTTTCAGGCAGGTCATCCATTCCGACAACAGCAACTTCACCAGCTTTGCCAGCATTAGCCACAGCACGAGCAGCACCAATCGGGTTGGAAGCATTGGCACCGAAGATACCAGCCAGATCAGGGTTAGCCTGCAATGCGTTTTCGGTGAGGGTCACTGCTTTTTCCAGATCGTCGTCGTCAGGCTGTTCGAAGACCACTTTGATGTCTGGGTATTTAGCAATTTCCTCCTTGAAACCACGCACGCGGGATGCATGGTTTTCTGCGGTAAGGCTACCTGCCAGAATACCAATCTTGCCCTTTTCGCCAATGCGTTTGGCAAGGAAGTCGGCCAGATCGCGCCCGTCCTGAGCGTCGCCCTTATGTCCGACAAAATCAAAATCGTCAGAGCAGAATGTGTCGAAGGTTTCGACATTCACACCTGCAGCAACAGCTTCTTTCAAAATCTGGACGTTCGTTGATGGATCAAGGCAGGAAACAGCCAGACCGTCTGGATGACGGCCAATATTGGTTTCAATGCGGCGGTTATGGTCAGCAACGTCGGCTTGTGGTGGCTCATCCCAACGAACCTCGATGTTGATATTCTGGGCCTTGAACTCATCGACAGCAGCCTGTGCACCAGCCTTCACGACTTCATACCATGGATGGATGACTTTCGGGATGAAAACGAAGGTGAGTGGTTTATCGATTGGCTTGATCAAGTCAGCCTGATCGAATGCCACGGCTGAGTTGGCGACCACAGCGACACAGGAAGCCATCAGACCAGCTGAGGCCCATTTGGCGAACTTATTCATGCATATTCCTCCCTTGCATGGCGGATCTTTACGAAAACACGTAGTTTGCCCAATAAGAATATTTATTCAGCATGAGCGATTTTATTATTTTCGCGTAAATTGGTCCGTTCGTCAAGTTTATACATTCAAAAACTCCCGCTAACAGCGCGCGCTATAAATCATATTATTTCGCCGAAAATGTCGCATTTTTAGTCATTTATTTGCGATCCCCGATGAATGGGAACAAAAATAACCAAATAAATGCATATTTATTCATTTATTTATAAATATATTGGTTGTATTGAATTTGCTATATATTACTGATTGAATCATCGTCCATTAATTCAAACTAAAAAAATAATAGGCGGACAGTTTGTTAGGGGAAGATTCTACTGTGACTATGCGTCTTCCACAGAAGCCATTGCAAAAAGGCCAACCAACCTGACATCCGAAAAACCGAACGACGGGTTCAAAAGCGTATCGATAAGCAGCTTAGATAGAATCTGACTAATTGAAATTGTAAAATGAAACTGGGGCATTCAGGCGAACTGGCAGGCGAGCTGGCGAGGTCGTTTTAATATTCGACCCCTAATCTGCATCGATAATATGACCGGCGAGAAATCGGATCTAAGGTCGACCGAAATGCTCAAGGATGTGCATTTCATCTGCTTGCTTGCCATCATCATTTAGCAAACGTTCCGCGGTGAAATTGTCGGTGATCAGGATGTCGAGGCATCCGGTTCTGAGCGCGCCGTGGATGGCTTCGGTCTTGGTTGCCCCACCGGCAAGAGCAATCACCCGATCAACCTTTGCCAATGCATCCAGCGGCATGCCGATGACGCGATCATCAAGTGGTGTCTTGATGATGGTTCCATCGCGATCGAAAAAGCGAAGGCTCATGTCGCCAACGGCACCAGCCTCGGTCAGCTCGGCCAACTCTTTTGGCGAGAAGATATTGCCACTGCGCGCCAGCATGGAGGACGGCTCCGTGGCACCGATGCCGACAATCGCCAGCGTTATCTTGTCAAACAGTTCCATCGTTTCGCGGATGTAGGAATCCCCCAGCAGAACCAGTCTGGCTTCGCGGGACTGGGCAACGCCGGGCGCTGTCAGCAAGCGGGCTTCGGCCCCGGTCAGGCGCGCCAGACGCGAAGTCAGCTGCGTGGCATGGGTCTGCACCGTCGGATCGCCCATGCCGCCCAAGGTTTGAACCACATATTTCACCCGGTCAGACCGCATGGGGTGGATATTCTCCACCATGCGCAAAATCGTCTCGCTCCAGCTGGAAACGCCGATCACTTCATTTTGTTGCAGCGAAACTTCCAGAAAATGCGCGGCCGATTCACCGATCCGTTCCATGATGGTGCTCTGGCGATCTTCCGAGGCTTCCACGACGATCGCTTCGGCCAACCCATATTTGTCGCGCAGCCCGTTTTCCAACTCCACGAAGGTGCCCGACGGCGCGACGATGGTGGTTCTGACGATCTCTTCTTCCTGCGCTTTCTTCAGCAGGCGCGAAATGGTCGCCTGGGAAATGCGCAAATGCTTGGCTATGTCCGCCTGTCTGCGACCCTCGACGTGATACATTTGAGCCACGCGTGCGATAAGACGCAGTTCGTTTACTCTTGCCAACGGACATCCTCCAATGCAGATAATTCGCGCACGATACTATCCTGAAAGGTTGCTGAGTCAAAGCAGCGTTCGCTTTATCGCCAGCCGCCATTTCGATAGCTCGGATAATCGCCTGTCACTGGCCATGGTTGGCTTGATCTCCTGACCATGATCTCCCAAGGCACTGATCGCATCGAGATCGCTCCAGAAGCCCGTTGCCAGACCTGCCAGATAAGCGGCCCCTTGTGCCGACGCTTCCGGGCTTTCACCTCGAATGATCGAATGGTCGACAAAATCGGCCACCATGGCCATGAGGAACGGGTTCTGACTTGGCCCGCCATCGACAAACAGCTTGCCGATGCCATGACCGGAGTTTTTGAGGATGATTTCGAAAACGTCCTGAACCTGGAAGGCGATGCTCTCTGCGGCAGCACGAGCAACATGCGCCTTGTTGCTGGCAAAGGATAGACCGCACATCAACCCTCTTGCGGTTGAATTCCAGTGAGGCGCACCAAGGCCAACATGGGCAGGCACCAGCACGACACCAAGCGTATCTTCCACGGTCTGAGCCAGATCCAGCAATTCTGCCACATCCTGCTGACCCAAAAGATCTGCTGTCCATGGCAGAATGGATGCGCTCACCAAAATGTTGCCTTCAAAGGCATAGGTTGGTTTGCCACCAAGCGACCATGCTATTGTTGTGGTTACCCCGCGAGGCGGCACAACAAACTCCGGCATGGTGGTCATGATCGATGATCCGGTTCCAAATGTTACCTTGCCATCACCAAGACCATAGGCCCCATGGCCAAAGAGCGCGCCGTGGGAATCTCCGATTGCAGAAGCAACGGGAATGCCATCTGGCAATCCGGGAACGCCTTTGGTATGGGTAAAGATGCAAGAGGAATCCTTCACCTCTGGCAACACAGCCTTGGGAACGCCGAATAGTTGGCAAAGATCATCATCCCAGCAAGCTTCGGATATATTGAAAAGCTGGGTTCTGGCGGCGTTGGATGCATCGCATGCATGTAAGAGACCTCCGGAGAAGTTCCAGATCAACCAGGAATCAACGGTGCCGATGCAGATTTCTTCGGTAGCCTTGTCCTTGTTGCAATTATCCAGAAGCCAGCGAATCTTGGTCGCGGGAAAGAGGGGGTCAAGCGGCAGGCCCGTACGCTGGATTACGTCTTCTTCATGCCCGCCAGCCTTGAGGCTTTCGCAGGCATCCGAGGTTCGGCGGCATTGCCATGTAACCACAGGGCCAAGCGCCTTTCCCGTTGAACGATCCCAGGCGAGGACAGATTCCCGCTGGTTGGAAATGCCTATCGCGTCCAACTCAACGTCCGGACCTGCCGCCAGACAATCTGCAATGGCTTTCAGGGTGCTATTCCAGATGGTTTCCGCATCCTGCTCAACCCAACCGGACTGTGGGTGATTGATTGGTACAGGACAGGATCCTCTGGAGAGAATTTCTCCATTTTGGGAAACCAATATGGCCTTACTGTTTGTTGTGCCTTCATCAATGGCCAGTACTACCCTTTGCATCTTTTCCTCCTTAAGACCCCTGCTGCCCGGTTCTCCCCCCGCGCAGGGGTTTTGTAAGCGACTAGTGCGGTAACTTAAGCTTTTCTTTTGATGAGCTCTTTGGCGCTGGAGGCGAGACCTTCCGGCGACATGCCAAATTCATCGAGCAGGAAGCTTGCTGTACCTGTTGGTACAAAGATGCCCGGAACACCAAGCCGCGTCATTGGCACAGGGACAGTCTCCACAACTACTTCTGCAATTGCGCTACCTAATCCACCGAAAATTGTATGTTCTTCACATGTCAGGATCGCACCGGTTTCACTGGCTGCGGCGACAATTGCGTCACGGTCGATCGGGCGGACGGTGGCCATGTTGACGACACGGGCAGAGATCCCTTCAGCTTCCAGCAACTGGGCCGCCTTCATGGCGCGGACGGTCAAAATGCCGTTGGCCATAATCGTAACGTCGGTACCTTCTTTCAGCGTAACAGCCTTGCCAAGCTCGAACTGATAGTCAGCAGGCAAGAGGTCCGGCACCCCTTCGCGCGACAAACGCAGGAAGATTGCTCCGGTATGCTCTACGGCAAAGGCTACGGCGGCGGCCGTTTCAATCGAGTCGCACGGCGCCACGATCGGCACATTTGGCAGCGCACGAATCCATGCAAAATCTTCAGTTGAGTGATGGGTCGGACCAAGAGGTCCATAAGCCATGCCGGAACTGATGCCGACCAACTTCACATTGGTGTTGGAGTAGGCCACGTCGGCCTTGATCTGCTCCAATGCGCGCCCGGTCAGAAAGCAGGCTGCGCCACAGACAAACGGAATTTTTCCGCCATTTGCCAATCCGGCGCCAACGCCGATCATATTCTGCTCGGCAATGCCGACATTGACCAAACGTTCCGGAAATTTATCCCTGAAGCTGTTCAGCTTTGAGGAGCCGACAGAATCATTGCAAACAGCGACGATCTCCTGATTTTCGGCGGCCATTGCTTCAAGCGTTTGGGTGAAAGCATCACGGCAATCATGGAGTTTTGCTTCTGATATATTGCTCATAATACGGCTTCCTCCAACTCTGCCATGGCCTGTTTATACTGCTCTTCGTTCGGAACCTTGTGGTGCCAGGCAACATTATCAGACATAAAAGAAATGCCATTTCCCTTATTGGTGTGCGCAACGATGCAGCGGGGCTTGTCGGCAACAACTTTACTGGCATCAAGAGCCGCGCAGATTTCTTCCATGTCGTTGCCATTGATCTCGTCAACGACCCAGCCGAATGCTTCAACCTTGGGTGCGATAGGAATAATGTTGTTGGTGTCAGCCAAGCGAGCACCCTGCTGCAAGCGGTTGTGGTCGATAATCAGGGTAAGATTGTCCAGTTTGAACTGGGCTGCGGCCATGATCGCTTCCCAGTTGCTCCCTTCCTGCATTTCCCCGTCGCCAGTGATAACCACGGTGCGCCATGCTTCTGCACTCAGTTTGGCGGCCTTTGCCATGCCCACAGCAATGGGCAATCCGTGTCCGAGTGGACCGGTGTTTGTCTCAACGCCCGGCACCTTGTTGCGGTTGGGGTGACCATTCAGCCGAGAATGGGGTTTGAGGAAGGTCGAGATTTCTTCTTCATCAAAAAAGCCCCGCTTGGAAAGCGTAACGTAGAGCGCCAGCGCTGCATGGCCTTTGCTGAGAATAAATCTGTCTCTCTTGGGGTTCTTGGGATTTTCCGGGTCAATGTTCAAGACTCGAAAATAAAGAGCCGTAAGGAGATCTGTTACTGACATTTCTCCGCCGATATGTCCGGCGCCCGCCTCAAAGACAGCGCGAAGGTCTCTCCTTCGAATTTCATTGGCCATCTTTTTCAGTTCTAAGATATCCATGATTTGTCCCTTGAATAAATATGCTATAAAGATTAAACATCCATTTTATTTGTTTGTCAAGATTGTGCATAGCTGAACAGGAGGATAAGCCGCAGACTCGTCGGCCCCCATAGTCATGCAATTGCTTTTTCGAAATAGAATGCTCGTAACCGTCCGGCAACGCCCCGCAAAAGGAATGACGTACTGCCGGTTCTGCTTGGCAAAAAGCGTCAGGCACAAGAGTGAATGAAAGTGCGGTTTCTACTGCAAAGCCCTGTTGGATAGCCGTTTCTTTCGAGTAATGATAGGAACCGCAGACACCAATTCGCCTAGGGATCAAGAAGTAAATATCTGCGATATTATTCTCAAGTATGAATTTTCTTTCACCATACACCCAAGTGCGCTGACGACGGCTTATCGTTCAATGGACCATTTCGATATATAGACGACTGCCAGCAGCCCTGGCGAGTGATTGGCCTATATCCAAGGATCGGTACAGGTTTCTGAATGCAAGATATTGCCTGCCAGCTTTTGGGGGGCAGATGCATAGCTGAGGGCTCCGGAGTGCCCCTCATACTGATATAAATAATATTTCAGAAGCAAAGCAACATGGCGCACCCAAGCTGCCTGTTGCTCTGCAGTAAGGCCATGTTTCAGCGCCGATGCAATCGCGCTCTCTATTTGCTCTTCCCGCTCAACCTGATAGTGGGCTCCCTTGCCGCGAAGCTGGTTATAGCCAAGCATCACAAGGGGTTTCTTGCGGATCAGGGAAACGTAACTCACCTGAGAGAGAACCGTGACGACACAATTTGCCAGGTCGATGCAGCTGTTTATGTCCACGTCGCCGATCGTTATAAGGTGATCTGTATCCTTTACATTCTGCGTTCGGGCGGCAAACGGGTGTGGCTTGTAAATCATCAGCCAATTATTCTTTTCGGCTATATGTGCCAGATAGTTGGCAGTATCCGCAGAGCTACCGAATATGGGAGAATGCCATTCTCTTGCCGTATCATCGTAGGGCACAATTCCAGACGCATGATCGTTGTGGCCAGCCAGCAGTATGATCGGGCGCTCTTGGGCTTTTTCCTTGATCTCCTGCTTGAGCTCCCCCAAAGCGGCCTGTTTGCGCCGATTGGTGCCACGACTGCGTATCTCAGAAAGCGCAATTTCTGCTTTTTCTATTTCGCCAGAACTGACAGGAAGGTCGTTGAAGCGCTCGGGAAAACGTGAAACCGCGCTCTGTCCCATCTGTCCCAGATAATCGAAATTCAACGTACCGGGCAATAGACCATATTCAATAAAGCCGACAGGAATATTTGCCATTTTTGCTGCCCGCAGGGCGACTGTCGACAGCGGATGAAACTGGTTCCAGAGGATAATCTGGGATGGCTCCATTTGCTTCAATACGCTCTGACAATATTCGAAGGCAGATTGAAGATTGTATAAGGCCGCATCTTCACCAAGCTTCTTGTTTGCCTCATAAGCAAGCGAACACATGCGAGGCACGAGGTCTTTGACATGATGACGGCAAGTGGGGTCAGGCCGATTCAATCGACTGTCGTAAAACCGTCGAAATCTGGATGAACGATAAATCGCTTTTGGCGGCTTTATAAAGTGAATGGATTTTTGCGCAGCTTCAGATAAGCCGTCTTTCGCGCCATAGAAGCCATCAACGACGACCAGTTTGTCGGGCTCAATGCCTTGAGAAAAATCAGATAGAAATCCGTATTTATCTTTTATACGACAAAAATCAATCAGGAGGATGGAAGATTTCATACCGGCTAAACGAATGCTTCTACGCGATAGTCTTGGCGTTCTGGAGGCACATAAAAGACTTGACCTGATTGCGGCAACTCATTTTCCGTCTCTACGGCATGAAGCTTGATGCCGCTTTTCTTGTCATGCATCAGGGTATAGACTGTCCAATCACTATTCTTGAAGCTTCGGAACATATCGGCCGAGCTACTATCGCCGTTCTCTTGCAATCTTTCTATTTCTACGATGATGATCGGTCTTAAGCCGTATTCGCCAGAAAGCAGCTTCCCGCCACCTTGCAGAACACTCAATATGCTACCATTTGTATCCAGCTTGAGAACCGCAACATCTTTCAATTCCTGCGTTTGGCAAAGACTGTCCAATGATATTGTTCGAACTTTTGTCGCCCTGCGTAGAAACGCCTTAACATCATCACGTTTATTGCTCAGAGCAACAACCGCACGCTTCTGAATCCCCTTCAAAATTACCAGCAATTCGTCTTCGGGAAGCCCATCTACAAGTGTTGAAGCCCCCAGATCGCCCTGAAGGACTTCCAGAAACAGCAAAGATTCATTTGCCTGGCTGTGCAGGACCGCAGGCAAAACATTCACATTGTTCTCAACTCCATTCAGCCGAGAATTCTCAAGCAGGCGCTCACTCATCGACGCGCTGGCTTCTATCGCCTGAGCCTTCGCCCCATAACCAGCCGCAGCAATGGAAAAGACCCCATATCCAGCGCCGGCTTCAATAACGATTTCATTGGACTGGATAAAGCGCTCAAGCCATTCAATCAAATCATTTTCATGATTGCCACTCAGCAGGATTTTGCGACCCAGGACAGTATCTTGTGAAACATTTACAGAAATCAAGGCACCCGAAGTCATGCGAACCGCAATATCATTTGTGATTTCGCGCCTGTTGACCAATGCATCAATCGTAAAATCTCTAACCTTGACTGCAGTTGTATCTTTGGGATTTTTCCAGCGCCGCATAAACGCTTTTGATGCAAGAATATCGAACAGAGTTTCCGTCGTTCGCGTATTGACCCAGCGTAAAAGCTTGATTCTCTTGTGTCGATTCTTAATGGCTTTAGCGTAGCTTTTGTCGAGCGGTGCAGTCATGCTCGTTATGCAGAAGCCCTTTTGCTCCAGCCTGACTTCAATTTCAGCTTCAGGCGAGCGGCTTGGCAGATCTCCGACATATTCCCACCCCAAATCAAATCGGCCCAGCCAAGGGAAGGACTTGTAAACGTCAATACGGTGAAGTTTTGTCTTGGCCGTGCCGAGACGTTGACCAAGGAAATAAACGCCGACGGAAGGTCTCCCACTACCACCTCCCCACCAACCGGAAATCCGAAACGTCTCGGTTTCGTGATCAATTTTAATTTGACTGATCACCAAGCGAGGAAGACTAACATCTTCAAAGAGAGCCAGAGGGATGGAAAGAGTGGAAATGACTTCTTGCGGCATACCATAAAGAGACGTCCGCAAGCTCAACAGCACCTCAAAATCGAGCGACACTTCATCGGGTAGCGGCAACTCAATCGTCCAGCACAGGCCCTGCTCTCGCAATTCGCAGATTTCTTCTCCAGAAGATGATGTCTGCTGATTTTCAGTCAGCTCCAAATAGACGCGCTCAACGGCTCCTTCAAGTTCGGCATCAATGCAATAGGTGCCAGCTGGCGCAATTAGCCAGCCTGTCAGAGTGATCTGTTTTTTCCAGCGATCAAGAGCAAAACGCTGTCCGAATAGAGTTGCGGAGCTAGTGGTTGTCATTGAAAATCTACTTTTTTGAGGCAGCTCTGGAGCTGCTTAATCCCATCATGTCGCACAACTTGTCGGCACAATCTTGCGTGGACAGCATAGAAAAATCGGTCATATCGCCATAAGGGAAGAGATATCCCTTCAAAAGGGCAGCAATATGTCTAACGTAACGCTCCATTCGTTCTTCGTGATCGGCATTTGCCAAAGCGGCTGACATACATTTTTCAAGATCATCAAAGTCGTCCATCTCATAGGCAGCATGAACACCTGAAAGCGTATTTCGTCCCATCAAAACAGTTGGCTTGTCGTGCGCCAGAGAAATATAGGCCAGCGACGAGAGCAATGTCACCGTGACATCTGCAGCATTTACACAGTCGGTTGCATTGGCCTCACGCACATAAATGAGACGATCATGAGAAATCTCGAGCGGTCGGGGAAACAGATTGGGATGTGGTTTGAACAGGACCTGAAAGTCCAGTTTATCTGCAACATCCAGCAAATATTTCAACCCCTCGAACGTATCAACATAGTGAGGAGAGTGAATTTGCGCACGAGGATGATCTGCGGGCAAATTACCGGACTGCCAATCGTTCACACCAGCGTAAAAGACCGTTTTGATGCCCTTGGCCTTGCATTGCTCAAGAAGCTGTGTGGCTGCGGGCGTTCCTGCGTGAGGCTTTCTATCCAGACCTTTGCTGGAAATTTCCTCAATAACATACCGGGCCTTGCTGAAGTAAGCTTCGTCTTCAGGGCCATTTGTTTCAAGAGCAACCCCTGTGCAGTCAGATTCTGCCATCATGCCAATGGCATCAAGGGTCATCGTGCCAGGCAGCATGCCTTCATGGATAACAGCACTCGGAATGCCTCTGCGCTCGGCAAGAGCGCGTGTTAAAATCATGAGGCTATTCCACTGGTGCCAGACCAGAACCAAAGAAGGCTTTACGGCGCTAATGGCCGCTTCGACCTTGGCGACCTCCTCATTGGTCTGGCTTTCGACTTTCTCCCAAGCAAAGGGTCTTCTATTGAGAGCGTGCGAGAAGCCATAAAGCATGCGGCGTGCGTAATCCAAATCATAAGGATCGACCAGCCAGTTCCCCCCCTGTTGGTCAGTGGGCATCGAGGCGCTGTGTCTTGTCGCGGTTTTGTCCTTTTTGCGCGCCAAGATACTGCCTGATTTGGCATTCTGATTTTCCAGCAAGTAGCGGGCACTGAGATCTTCCAGATCATCACTAAAGAAATTGATTTCCGGAATGGCGCAACCTGCAGCTTGTTTGGCATGATGCAGGCAAATTAGCTCAATGTTGCGACGGTTCAGCTCTTGACGCAGTTGCTCAAGTGCGCGTCGTTTTTCTCCTCGCTCAATGGCATTGAGATTATGGATAACAAGCAGGATGCGCTGTTTGGCATCCCGGATCGGCTTTTCACCCCAATATTCAATATTATTGAGCGGAGCCAGACCCTTAGCATATCTCAAAGCTTCATCTTCCTGAGACGCGATCGCACCATTCTGCGCTTGTCCTACCGGAACCCGATATTTGATACGACGATGAACCTTATCTTGTGCGCCAGCCTTGATTAGCAGCTCTTCACCCGGTCTTGGCGCCTCATTCACAAGACTTTCTACTCTCCATTTATAGAAGAGCTTGCCGTCTGGACGAAATTTTTCATCAATGGCAGCTTTGGCAATAATCTGATTATTCCGCAAAACCTCCAGACTTTCCAGCTTGGTATCATCAGCCTGAAAACTTCCGCGCATCCAAAGAATGTGCCATTGATCATCGTAGCGATAATCATCGACCTTGAGCTGCGTGCTTTGCTTAATGTTAATGCTCTCGACAAATTTCTGAAAAATGCAGGTTTTTCCGTGCATGAGTTTAATAACGACACCCCAGTTTAGTTCACCGTCATAAGGCTGGCGGTATTCGAACCCGAAATCATCTCGACCCAAAACATTCAGGTCCTTGGCCACGTCCGGGCGAGCAAGGCCATTTTGCGCCTTGCCAAGCAATTGAAAATCCTGACTCCACACCTCGATGGTCAGTTTTCCAGGTAGCGTTATCCAGCCATCTACAACGAGCTCACCGCTATCTTCTTCATAATCGACGCTACTGACTACCCATTTAACTTCTGCGCCATCAATCGTTATCTGATCTGCTTGATCTCTGTTTGGTCGAGGGTAGAAAAGCCGATAGATGTAAAGGCCTGCTCCTTCAGCAAAGCTCTTGAGAACGCCCTTTTTACGAATGAGTGGAGCGCAAAAGCTCTCCCCAGAAAGAGCCGAGCTTGTCGGCTGCAAAAGGACAGGTTTACTACTCTCATTTGCTGATGTCTGCTTTTCATTTTCAAAGAGGCTATGCGGCTGGGCTATATCGCAAAGAGCGTCACTTGCGTCGCTTTCTTTTCCGATCACAGGATAGTCTTGCGCCTTTTCGAACGCACCAGACAGGCTCAAACGGCCCTTCGCAATCACCTTGCCGTTTCGGACCAAAATCAGTCGCAAGAAATTGGGATCAAAATCGGAATATCCCAGAGTATCACTAATGAAGCCACAAAAGGCTTTGACATCTCCGAAGTTGGATTTCTTGAACCGTTCATTCTTGATGCCAGCCTGTAGCCTTACCACCCTATCCTTGCGATCCATAAGGAAAAGGGTGTCATAAGATTTTCGAGGAAATACCCAACCGGAGATAATGAATTTGTCGTTATAGCTGAATAATTTGTCAACGCCATATGCCTTGGCCGACAGCCAGGGAACCCGACAAAATGGCCGCTTCAGCTCCGAAAGCGGAAGGGTCAGCCGTTGCCCATCATGGGTAATCAGTTCCAGCTTTTGGCCGTTGATGAGCTTAAGAGCATTCTTGTTGGCAAAAGAAATAATTATGTCATAGCGCCAAGCCCCCTCATGCCAAGGCCCCTTGATGACCTGCGCAGAGAGGATATCTTTGCAATCGGATGTGACGGAGCAGAGATCTTGATCCGTCGTGAGATTGAACAACAGGTGTGGGCGACTATTGACAAAAATAGTCGACGCAGGGGTGATTTGACATTGATCAGCAAAGGATGAATGGGAGGCAGCCTTCAAGGAAAGGCGTTTCATCGCGTAGCCCTTGATGACTTCCTCCAATGCCTTTCCTCGTTCATCAACATCCGTCAGATAAATGACTTTTGGATCCTGCGATGTTCTTTGAGGCTCCCTTTCAAGAGCTGAAAGCAACGCTTTCTGCAAAGCCTTGATATCACCGACCGGGGCATATTCGATCAGATCCCCGCAATTCTCCCTTATAACCGGCAGATCATATGCAACGCACGGCGTGTCGCAAGCCAAAGCTTCCAGCGGAGGATAGCCGTAGCCCTCAAAATAGGACGGAAAGACCACAGCCGAAGCGCGCTTGAGAAGAACAAATTTATGAATGTCAGATAAACCGAAATAAGGTTCGATTTCGATGTCGTGCTGCTTGCCGCGATCTTTAAGCTCCCGGATAAAGGACTCCGACTGCTGCGGGTTGCCTATAATCAGACCAATCTTGTAACCGGACAATTCCGGCCCGATCAGATCCGCAATATCGCCTCCCCCTTTGTGCTTGTCGCTGGGGCGAGAGAAAAAGACGATAAGCTTCTCGCGCGGCTGCTCCGGAACAGCCGCGCATGCAACGCTGTTTATGCTAGGCTGCCACACATCGAATGATGCTGTATACGGCAAGTCGACATAGTAGTCTTTTGCATATTTCATGGATTCATAAGCACTGCTCAGAACCATCGCACCTTCTTTGGCGAGAAACATCCATTCACGCCATTTTTCTTCAGGGCGCTTCACCGGCGAATATGCGTTAAACCAATTGGCCGCTTCATAATTGATGAGAAAAAGCTGCGCTCCGGATTCTCGCGCAAAACGGACTGCATTCTTATAGAGGCGCGGAAAGAAGGACATTTGAGGAGCGACAAACACCGCGTCAAAAGAGCCATCAGCTCCGACATCGAATTCCTCGTCAATTACAACCCTTACTGGATTTTCGCTACTTATTGGCGCAAGATCCTGAGCAAATATCGGCTCGTTGTTCGTTACGAAATAACAAGTATGGCCGCGGCGCGCAAGGACATGGGCAATCATCATCGCGTGGTATCGCCCACCTGAGAAGGCGTTCTTCGGGCAGGTTGAAAAGACAGCTATTTTCACAATGAACTCGATTAGATAAAGAAAATCAGATTTAAACAAATAATAGCTAAAGAAATTCAGGCAGAATTGCAACAGAGTGTTTTTTGAGCAGTTTTGTTGAAATATGCCCCCCAAAAGATGGTTTTTCCAAGATTACTTGATACTTTGAAATTGCGGAATTTCGGCTATACCAGGCCGAGCGTCACCCGGCCTAAACATTGAGTATTTTACATAAAATCTTTTATCGTTTGTCTCACATGTTTGCGTTTGGAGTCAACAAATCCTGACACCAATCAGCCACGCACGTTTTAAGGGAAAGTCAATCGGATTACCACTGAAACCTGCTGGCCCGGCATAGTAATTTCAAGTCCACTTTCAGTCTGATGCCAGAATACACAAATCTACTGCGTCAATTTGGTTATTATTATTGCTGGAAAATCCATTTTGACACCTATAAAGTCCATCTAAATGCATCATACGAATGTATTAGATTACATTTTGCCGCTGGAAATAGATGCAACTCGACGTTTAATCCGGCGCGGAAATTGGGTCTTGTAAAAGCCACATAAATCGCCTAAACCAAAATTCACTTGCCTTCCCCGTATTTTAGATAAAGTTGTTTTCATGAAAAGAGTCCTTGTTTCCAATATTATGATGTTGAAGGAAAAACCTCGCTTTGACACCGAATTGAAGGCCATAGGATATGAGCCTGTATGGGCTGATGTCAGTCAGTTTTTAACCGAGGCAGACTGCCTCAAACTTGTTGGCGACATTGACGGCTGGCTGGCCGGCGACGACAAAATAACACACAAGGTTTTCGAGAAAGCTGGTCCACGGCTGAAAGTAATCGCAAAGTGGGGCACCGGCATTGACAGTATAGACCGAGAAGCCGCAAAAGAATTCGATGTTCCCGTTTTGAATAGTCCCGGAGCTTTTGCCAATACTGTAGCGGAAGTGGCAATACACTATATGCTTTCTCTGGCTCGCAGTCTGGTAACCATTGATCGCTCCATCCGGCGCAACGAATGGCCCAAATTTCAGGGCATCGAACTGGGAAGCGCCAAGGTCGGCGTGATTGGTTTTGGCGCCATTGGCCGTCGCATTGGCCAGCTGAGTTCTTGTTTCGGCTCTGAAGTCCATTTCTACGATCCGATGGTCAAGGAAGTCATTTCGTTCAATGGCAAAGACATGACCCCTAGCAGCCTGGACGATATCGCCCAAAATTCCGACTTTGTCTGCTTGGCCTGTAACTACAGCCAAGAGAGCCATCATATGATCGGAGCCGAGTTTCTTGAAAAAATGAAACCATCCGCATTTCTGGTCAATGTTGCCCGAGGCCCGCTGGTAGATGAAACAGCTCTTGTGGCCGCGCTTGAAGCAAAGAAAATCGCAGGCGCAGGCCTTGACGTTTTCGAGCAAGAGCCTCTTCCTGCAGACAGCAAATTTAGATCTATGGAAAATGTAGTTCTGGGTAGTCATAACGCAAACAATAGCCTGACAGCTGTTGAATATGTTCATGCGAATACCTTGAAAAATCTTCAAAGTATTCTCGGCTAAAGCCCGGTTTTATTTTTAAAAAGGTTTTACATATGAAGTACGGAATTATTGGTTATGGCAAAATGGGCATGATCCGCCATAACGCCATGCAAGCGGTTGGGGCTGGTCCTGCAAGCAAACTTTTTGAAATTAATGCAATCAACGAATATCAGGATTTATTGGTCAGCAATAGCGACGAGATCATCAACGATCCTGACCTGGATGCGGTAATTATTTGTACGCCCAATTTCATGAACAAAAACCTTGCCATTGCCGCGTTGAACGCTGGCAAGCATGTTTTCTGCGAGAAGCCGCCTGCATTCAACGGCACAGAGATGCGCGAAATTATCGCTGCAGAAGAAAAAACTGACCGCATTCTGATGTATGGCTTCAACCACCGCCACCATGGTGGGTCCATGAAAATGAAAGAAGAGATCGATAGCGGCAAGTTCGGTCGCGTTTTGTGGATGCGTGGTCGTTACGGCAAGTCGGTCGATGATGGATATTTCTCCGAGTGGCGTGCCGATCCAAAGCTGTCCGGTGGCGGCATCATGCTGGATCAGGGCATTCATATGCTGGATCTGTTTTTGCAGGTTGGCGGCGATTTCGATGAAATGCATGCCTTCGTATCGAATATTTACTGGAATCTGCCGGGCATCGAAGACAACGTTTTTGCTATTTTCCGTAATTCCCAAACCGGCATGGCCGCTTCCTTGCATTCCACCATGACCCAATGGCGGCATCTGTTCTCCTTCGAAGTCTTCCTTGAACGCGGCTACATGGTTCTCAATGGCCTGAAAACCCCGTCCGGTACATATGGGGCAGAAAAGCTGACTATTGCTCAAAACCGCTCGAAAGCACCAGCGGCAACATGGGAAGACGAAGTATCCCATGTGTTCGAAGTCGACCACTCCTGGGAACATGAAATGAGGAACTTCGTGAACGCCATCGAGTCTGGCAAGGTTCCTGAGAAACGAGATTCTCACGAAGCGCTCCGCGTGATGGACATGATTGATCGAATTTACAAAGAAGAACGTCATTCAAGTAACAATTTGCACGACAAACTCATTTGATTTAGTGATCGGAGATCGTAGTAATGTCTGAGAAAATTAAGGATTTTCTTGAGCCATACTTTGCAGAATATCAGAAGTTGGCTTTTGAACCCTCGATTTACCCAACCATTGAAGCTTTTGCTGAACTCGCCATCAAAACTCGGGAGTCCGGTAACAAGATGATGTTCGCCGGCAACGGCGCGAGCGCTTCCATCTCCGAGCATGGCGCAGTCGACTTTACCAAACAGGGTAAAGTGCGCGGGGTTACATTCCACGACCCGAACCTCATGACTTGTTTTGCCAATGACTTTGGCTATGACCATTGGGTTGCCAAAGCGGTTGAGCATTATGCTGATGACGGAGACGTTGTCGTGCTGACGAGCGTCAGCGGCGAATCTCCCTCGGTCGTCAATGCTGCGATTTATGCAAAAAAGCGCGGCTTGAAGGTCGTCACATTCACAGGCCGCAAGCCAGACAACTCTCTGGCCTCCTACGCTGATATCAGCTTCTTTGTTGCTTCCGATGCCTATAATGTTGTCGAAAATGTTCACAGCATCTGGCTGACCACAACCGTAGACGTTGTTATCGGCAAAGCCGTTTATGAAACCCGCGCTGTGATTTCCTAATTCCATAATCAAACTGTGATGGTTCGATTGTTCTCCGACTGTATCATTGATATAGTCGGAGATGTTTTTGTTGTGAGAATATGTCTATGTCAGAAACCACTCATGGTATTTATGTTCGCAAAGAATTGACGCCACTATCTCCAGTAGAGCTTCAAAAGGAAAACCTCTTTCCATCTCTTGCTGAGGCCTATGCCGCTGTCCTTGATGAAACATCATCGGACCAAGACTTTGGCGCAGCATGGAAGCTGGGGGGCACAACGCCAACAACCCGCGCCGCATTCTCGGTCGAGAAATTATATTTCGGCCCCTTGCACAAAAGCGAAGTGTTGACCGCTCCCACCAAGGCTCCGGGGTTCAAACTCTTTGAACTGAAGGGTGAGGCAGAAATTGGCCTGCGCATTGCGGAAAAAGCACAATCCTTGCTGCAAAAAAAAGATAAGCAGGCAATTCTGAATTGCCCGCTGGAAGAACTGTTTGATGCCTGGTGTGTAACCTTGGAGCTGCCGTCTTCCCCCATTACCAATTTGTCTGCATGTGGGGTGAATGCTCTCATTGCCGACCGCTGTGCACCCGGAGCAATCGTGCTGAGCCAAGCAAAGCCAATCTCAAATGATGTGCTGCAAGCATGGCAGACTTCTTCCCTGAAGATCGTCATGAATGGTCAGGCCATTGCCAATGGCGATGTTGCAGTCCTTGTCGATACACCGCAAGACTGCGCTCGCAAATTCATTGTTGAAGCCCTTGAGAACGGATTTGCGCCTGCGGCTGGTCAATGGATCTCAACTGGCGGCATCACACCATGCGTTCCTCTGGAACTCGGTGCAAAGGTTCAGGTCCACCTTAACGAACTCGTCGTCATCGAATTCGAGGTTGGGGATGGCGCCAAATGAGCGAACTGACCGAAAAACTGGCGCTTGTCATGCAAGAGGCAAAAACTCTTATTGAGCAGCTGGAGCCAACATCCATTGAAGTGAAGTCCAAGCTTGATTACGTCACCAATGTTGATCGCAAGCTGGATGAGTTCCTTACGAGCAGATTGCCGCAACTCACGCCCGGCATATCGGTGTTGAGTGAAGAACGTCCATTCGAGCTTGGCAAAGAAGATTTCTGGATCATCGATCCCATTGACGGTACGCACAACATGATGACGGGCGTGCCGTTTTTTGCGGTTTGCGCCGCATTGTTCGATAAAGACGGAGCGAAACTCAGCGCTGTGTTGGACGTTGTGCCAGGCGATATTTATGTTGCCGAGCGCGGCAAGGGAGCGACGGTTAATGGGCAACCGCTCAAACTGGAGCGACAGGCTTCGACGCTTCTGGCAGTTTCCTCAGGCGCACTGGATGCAATGAATGGTCGTCCTGAAATCTATCAGCCATTTCGAAAACTTGGCAAACTGCGCAATCTGGGAAGCCAGGCTTTGCAATTGGTCTATGTTGCAAATGGGAAATTTGGTTGTGCACTATCACAAGAAGCATGCTTTTGGGATGATGCGGCTGCGCGGCTTATTGCTCAAGAAGCCGGAGCACTTTATCACAGTTTTGCAGCGGAAAACGACGCTGACTATATGAAGCTCTGTATGTCAAAGTCACCGTTAAAGAGCCTTTGCGCCCACCCGGACCTATTCAAAGAGCTGGTTAAACTGTTGTCGCCTCTTTGGTGAGGAATAATTGAATTGGAAACGTCCATGTCTGAAAACAAGCTTATTGCCATGATCCCGGCTCGCCTCGGATCTCAACGTCTCAAAAAGAAAAACCTTGCCCCTTTGAAGGGCTCTCCACTCATCGCTCACGCCATCCGCAAATGCTTTGAAGCAAACTGTTTTGATGAAGTCTGGGTCAACTCGGAAAGCGAAGAGATCGGAGAAATCGCACGCGCAGAAGGTGCACATTTCCATCCGCGTCCTGATGAACTGGCCAATAACGTTGCAACTTCGGAAGATTTTGTCGCCGAGTTTTTTCAGAAACATGAATGCGAGGCCATGTTCCAAGTCCACTCGATTGCCCCTTTGTTGACTGCGCAAGAGGTCGAGGGATTTGTCGATTTCTATAAGAAAAACGAGTATGACGTCCTGCTTTCCTGCATCAATGACCAAATCGAAGTCGCCTATGAAGGCAGACCGGTCAACTTCACCTTTGCAGAAAAGACCAACAGTCAGGATCTGAAGCCTCTTCAGCGCATTACATGGTCCATTACAGCATGGCGCCGGTCCGTTTTCCTTGATGCCATTGCCAAGGGTGAGACAGCCACCTATCAGGGGCGCATCGGTTTCTATCCGGTTGGCCCTGCTTCCGGCCATGTCATCAAGACCCAACTTGATCTTGATATTGCCGCAGCACTCATGAGTGTGACCGGTCAGGCTTAAAAACCAATCAGGGAGCTTTGCTGTGTTAGGCGCAAACATCAAAGAACATCAATTTGATACTTCGCTTGATGCAGCAAGCGCTCTTGCTGCAACAGTGGCCGCCAATCTGAAGCAGGCTCTGGCAGAAAAAGACAATGCCATTCTGGCGGTGTCCGGAGGCCGGACACCGGAACTGTTGTTCAAGGCCCTGTCAGAGATTGACCTCGCTTGGGAAAAAGTCACTGTTACGCTGGTTGACGAACGGTTCGTACCAGACAGTTCTGAACGCTCCAACGCACGATTGGTGAAAAGCGCGCTTTTGCAGAATAAAGCGCGGGGTGCCAAATTGGTTCCGTTGTACCAAGACGGCGTAGAAGCAGAAGATGTCGCAAGAAACCCTTCATCTGACTTGCAATTCATTCTGGATAAAGGCTTCGATGCTGTCGTTCTGGGGATGGGGCCAGATGGTCACACCGCATCTTTCTTCCCGGGCGGCGACAATCTGGAAGAAGCCACGAACCCGGAAAATCCACCAGCAATATTTGCTATGCATGCAGAGGGTGCAGGTGAGCCAAGGCTGACCTTTTCCGCGTCCGCTCTGCTCATAACCCGCAGCCTATTTTTGCAACTTGAAGGGCAAGAAAAGCAGGCAGTCTTTCAAAAAGCCATACAAGCTGGTTCAGTCTTGGATATGCCAATTCGTGTATTCATCCACCAAGCACACAAATGCCTGGAAGTTTTCAAATGCTGAATTGGACGCGGCGCCATGACTTTATCAGTTTGGCGTGCCAGGCGATCGATGATCCGGACATAACAGTCGTCAGCTTCGACATTTTCGACACGTTGCTGACGCGGCCGGTTCTGGAGCCATCGGACTTGTTCTATCTCATCGAAAAGCAGGTCAAAAGCAAAGGGCTATTGGACGATTTCGTCATCGTTCGAAAAACGGCCGAGAAAGATGCTCGGCAACAAATGCGAAAAGATGATCCTCTGTGCGAGGAACCTTCGCTTGATCAGATTTACGACTGCTTGCAAGTAAACACTGGCATTTCAAAGGTCGTATCTGAGGCAATCAAGGACATTGAAATCGAAACAGAAGCCCAATGCCTGCAATGTCGCTGGGCGATGAAGGACGTTTATGCCCATGCGCGCGCGAAGAACAAACGCATAGTCGCTGTTTCTGACAGTTATTTCTCCAAAGATTTTCTAATCAAGATCACCACTGAAGCAGGCTTTGTAGAGTTCGAGCATTTTTTTGTTTCCTCAGAATATAAACGGACAAAATCGAGTAAAAACCTCTATCCCCTGATGCTGGAAGATCTCGGCGTATCTCCTCAGCAAATTCTCCACATCGGCGACAATCTCAAGTCGGACTTCAATAACGCTCGCAAAGCGGGAATGAAAGCACTGCGCATTCCGAGCGCCGCCTACTTGTTTTTCACGCAATCCGTAAAGATTACCCCTTGGCTAATGGAAAAGACCAGCATGTCACCAGACTATCGAGCCATGCTTGGTATGGTGATCAACAACCGCTTTGATGGTCTGCAACAAAAAAAGTGGCAAGCAAATAGTGCATTTAATAATGATGCCGAACTATTCGGCTATCTGGTCGCGGGACCATTGCTCTATATGGGCCAACTGGGAGAAAGCCTGCTCCGTAAGGAAAGCCCCACGAACCAGTCAGAGCAACCAGATATCTCTCAGTCATTTTCACGCGAAAACAATCCGCAGACAAACATCAAAATCCAACGCGGAGCGAAATCCTGTTTGCGCGACATGCAAACTTTGTTTCCAACGAAGCTGGATTTAGATCCCCAACTTCTATATACATTTATGGGTTATGCGATCTCGCACGGAACTCGCAAGGAGCGAAAAATTGTCAAAGAATTTGTAGCTTCTAATTCCTTGACGGATCACTTGGACGAAGCTTTCAGTTCTTACTTCCTTTTGTATCGGTGGTGCGAGCTAACAGTTTTACAACCCTTTGTTAATGCGAACCAATATCTGCGTCTCATATATGCAGCACCGATTTTTTTTGAACAAAATGAGCATCCAATGCTAAAGCCGTTTAAGATGTTCAGAGCCATCCTTAATAGATTACATTTGCGATAGTATTAGTAACTTCAAATAGGCGTTTTTTCTGAATGAAAAGTCTTAAGAAATTTATTGGATTGGGAAAGATGCTCAACAGCAATAAAATGAGCGACAGTGGCATGGCTTTGAATGGATCAGTAATTTCAGTTATTGGAAATTGCCAAACAGATAGCATTGCCAAGTATATCTCTATTCTTAATCCCCATCATAAGGTTCATCACTTTTCTTATGTTGAAGCTCTTGATCAGAAAAAGCGAAAAGAGAACGAAAAGTTACTGGAAGAATCTGACTATGTTATCGCTCAGCCGTTGCGCAGCGATAGTTTCGGGAAATTCTCCTACGATGCACTGAAGGACCGTGAGGGTTCCATTTTCATCAATGCATTTTCATTTGCAGGTTTCCAGCCGGACTGTGTTTATCTCGGTCAAAAGAAGGCGATCAACCGCTCTTCGCCCGTGGGCGATTATAATTCATCAATTGCCGTCTATGCCTATTTGAATGGGGCAAGCGTTCAAGAGACCTTGCAGCTTTACAATGAGAAGACCTACAGAAAACTGGGATTCTTTGATGTTTGGGAAGCGAATAAAACTTCGCTGATAGCGCGTAACAAGGCCTTGGGGATCGACCTGACCGATCTATTTGACACCTGGATAAAAGGCGGCCTGTTCATGCATACCGTCAATCATCCTTACGCTCATGTTTTAAGTGATATTGCTCGTCTGATCCTTGATAAAGCCAACATTGAACATAAGGATTTCAATCCGACCAAATTTCTCACGGACAACGGTGCCAATGATATTGTCTGGCCCGTTTACCCGGAAATCGGCGAGGCACTTGGGCTTGAAGGCGAGATGGTTTTCAAGGCATCCGACCGCTGGACCCCGGCCAATGAACGTCCCAAACTTTTTGATTTGGAAGAGTTCGTTCAGAAGAGCTTCGATATTTACAATACTATCCCACGCGAAAAGATTGTCTGTCGCAGTATCGCAATGAGCCACGATGAATCTGTCGAGATTATCGGTAATATTGTGAGCGACTATCGTCGGGCAAATGCTTCAACAAACAAACGGCAAGTCTCTTCAAGGACGAAAAATCCATATGCAGGACTTCCAGCCCACCAGTTCTGGCGCAAAAGCATTTCGCGCGTTTCCATCGCAGATGTTGATCCCGTCGTCTCAATGCCTTTCACCATTTCGACAACGGACAGGGTTGCCACTGCGGGAAGTTGCTTTGCTCAACACATAGCTTCAAGGCTGCAGCAGCAGGACTTCAATTATTTTGTCACGGAAACGGCCCCCGAAGGCATGTCTGAAGAGCAGGCCCGCAAGCGGAACTATGGCGTATTCTCAGCACGATATGGCAACCTTTATACCACTAGACAGCTTCTGCAGCTATTTGACCGTGTCTATGGCAATTTCACTCCGATCGATAGCGTGTGGGATGGTGCAAAAGGCGGTTTTGTAGACCCGTTCCGCCCCCAGATCGAACCTGATGGATTTGCTTCCCCAGACGACGTTCTGAAGGCTCGCGAGGAGCATTTTTCAGCTGTTAGAAAAATATTCGAAGAATGCGAGATCTTCGTATTCACATTAGGGCTAACGGAAGCATGGCGCTCATCGAGGGATGGTGCCGTTTTTCCGCTTGCGCCGGGTGTTGCCGGAGGTCATCCCGGTGATGACTATGAGTTTGTAAATTTCTCGGCAGATGAAGTAACTGCGGATTTGAAACAGTTCATTGAAAAACTCAGAACAGTCAATCCAACCTGCCGCGTCTTGCTAACAGTTTCGCCCGTTCCATTGATCGCGACTTACGAGCCTCGACATGTTCTGGTATCAACGACATACAGCAAATCAGTCCTGAGAGTCGCTGCAGAAGAAGCCTGTAACAGTTTTGATAGAGTCCATTATTTCCCGTCCTACGAAATTATTGTCGGGAACTATAATAAGGGTATCTATTATGATGACGACATGCGGTCTATTCGCAAAGAGGGCGTGGACCATGTGATGCGCTTGTTCTTCAAACATCTTACCGATGCAGAACAAACGTCTCAGTCAGTCCCTCAACCGGAGAAGACAGAGCCTCTTGCAGAAAAGCCATCAACCAGTATGGAAGATCGTATCAGTGCTCTTGATGCTGTTGTTTGTGATGAAGAAGCGATAGATTCATAGTTTTTCTTGGCTGATTTAGCTTTCCAGATCAGCCCGGCGAACTATTACTCTAGTGTCAATGAAAAGATTAGAGATTCAAGTCATGTAAGTATCTTGGACCATAAGTTTTGAGACATTTCAATTTGTTGTATTGGGATCCAGTGTCATTTTCATTTTGCACAGATCAAATTTAATATGATTAATTCAGCAAATATCAGATCCACCTCAAAAACTTGATTGCGTTTCCAAATAGCCATGTGAGAGGAGTTTTAGATTGTCCTTTTTTAGTGATGAAAAATTAAATAAAATCCGCAATTTGGCTGACCAGGAAGCCAAGATTAATGCACTTAGCGGTTTAGGCAAGAATGAAACTTGCTATATTCTTGCAAGCGGGCCGTCCTTGAAGGAATATACTCCTGACGAACTTCAGAAATTACTGAAAGGCAAGCTTGTTATTGTATTGAAACAAGCGTTTCAATATGTACCATCGGTTTGCGACTTCTTGATCTTGAACAGTTGGAATTTTCAGCGCTACGACTATTCGGAGCGTTATCCTCTGGTCGTACGTGAAGAGGGACCAAACGATCCGCCGGTATTTGGCGGTGAAGACGTGCTGCTCAAACTTGCCAATGTTAATGATATAACCGAGCAGTTGGCACGAAAGAAAAACTTCGACGATTACGTGTTCTCCAAACAACTCGAACGACCTTGGGGACCTGGTGTACTTTATGAAATCGGCTTTTATTTAGCCGTGCATTTAGGGGTCAAGAAGATTGTAACACTTGGCTGGGATGTCGGCGTCAAGTCCTCTCCCGTCATGCCGCATTTTTACGAGACAAGAGACTCCAAGCGCACACGATTATTGGCTAAAGCGAAAACTATCGTGGATCTCAAGGAACGAAATCTGTTTTTGCACGAAAATGATATTCTCTACAATAAACCGAGAATTATTCCGGAAGAGGTTGATGTCTGTGCTGCAGTCAGTGGCGATTGGTATCATTGGTTGACAAAGCTCGGGATTGCATTGGAAGTGGTTTCAACCCAGTCTATGGTAAGCGAAGAAATTCCACGCACCCGTCTCGAAGATACAATTTAGTCTCTATTGAATAGGTTTATTGCTCATGACTGACGACATACATGAAAAGAAAACGGGTCAGACCGCAGGCACAGCCTCTTTTTCCAAAACCGATAAGCCAGACAATCGAGGAGCCATATCTAGCGCTTTTAAAATCGAGTCTTTTGGTACGGACGATGTTTATGTTCAAATACGTGGATGGTACTCCAATCCATCGATAATTAAAAAAATTGAATTTCGAGACGATAAAAACAACCTGATCGGAGAGAGCTCTTTTAATGAAGCGCGGCCTGACGTCGTCAAGAATGAGAAAACCGAAGGGACTGTGCTCTGTGGATTCAATTTTGTTACACATTCAATCGCAAGCGAATTTGAAATATTCACGGTAGATTTTGTTAGCAACGAAGGCAAAGTTCTCTCTCGCCTGAAAGGGCAGGCAGTCAAGCTGGCTGATTTTCAACTTCAAAGCATGGAGTTTGACGAACCAACGCGCCGTTTAACCTATGTTGGACGTTTCAGCCCAAGCACCGCTTGTCGTTCTGCTGCCATCAAAACCAAAGATAAAGAATTCCCCGTCTCCAATCTTTTTGAATCCAATCCGGATACCGGGACGGGGCGGTTTGATTGGTTTTATGGCTCTATGCAGCCAGTCAACCCTATCGATGTTCATAAGCTTCAATTCATTTTCACATTAATTGATGGCAAAAAATACTTTATCGACATTTCAAATGTCGATGTGATCCGCAATCCCCCGATGCTTGAGATTGAAGCTATTCAATTCGATTACTTGCGGAATTCGCTTCATATAGCTGGCTGGTATCGCTCATTTAGTGAAGCCTCCCACTTATCGTTCAGCCTTGGCGATCAAACAATTTACTGCATGCCCACAACAGGTTTTGCAAAGCGGATTCAGGATAAGGAACATTTCAAAGGACCGCAGCCTTGCGGTTGGGAAGTTTCTACAAAGATTGATGCATCGCTGAAAGAACCAAGCACCATCCTTTCGGGTGAGCGCCCGGTTCTGAAGGTGACACTTTGGGAGAAGGACAATCGGCTCATTGAGAAAAAGCAGATTGTTAAAGACGAGAATGTTGTTTGGGCCTCAGTCGACCTTTGCTTGTTCAATCAAAATACCAGTCAGATAACGCTGTTTGGTCGAGCATCGAACATACTCGCGGATCAGGTGAAGCTTAGTCGGCGCGGACAAACCATTGCAAAAATCAAGCTGCATTCGTCATTCCGAGATCTGGTGGATCCCGATGGGTTCGATCCGTGGGACTGGTTTGCCAGCGCTGAAATCAATGGCCGAATGAATCCGGGCGAAGTTCTGAATCTTGAATTCTTTGATGAAAAGGGCAATTCGCTCAACAAAGACGGGGCCATCAAGTCTGACGTTCCTGTCCTGCTGTCAACAGCAGCCGGTTTTATCGAGGGCCATCCAAGAATAGCGGAACTTGTTTTCAGCATGGCTTCGCATGAGCGGCGTTCAGAGTTACCTCTGATGGTATTGTCCTATCCTGGAAGCATGGCAAAGCATGGCGGTGGTGGAAATACCCGTTTGCGCCAACTGCTTTCCTTCGTCAAGGAAATCGGCTTCCAGGTTTGTCTTATCGACCGGAGTGAATTGTGGGATATAGCCAGCTATTCGGATAACTATAGCAGACTTATGGAAGAGGTTGACTTCCACATCCCTCTCCCTCCGAGCATGGCAAAAGGCATCGCAAATTACGCCCTTGAGGCTCTTTCAGATTAAGGCGACGCTCTCTCCAAGAAACTGCATTCCAGTTTGTCAAAAGCGATTGATACCGGTCGCGATAAGGAAGCAAAGTCCCTGATTACTCGCCGCACTGACGACTTATTCAATCAGCTGGTTGCCTATTTTGTGAACCTTCACAACCCAAGTATCTTCATTTCATCCTTTGCCTGGACGGCAAACTCATTTGATTATATCGCGCCAGGGATAACACGCTTCCTTGATGCAAATGACGTGCAGAGTGAGCGTTCCAAGTCCTTCAAAAAGGCCCAAAAGCTGTATGGTGAAGATGCCATTACAGAGCAAGAAGTTGCTTCTTATTGGGAAGATCCAAAGGAAGAGGCCCAAATCCTTAACAAGGCCGATGTTGTTTTGGCAATTTCACCTTCTGAAGCGCAGGTCATGACCGATATGATCGGCACACACAAGGTTTTGAACGCAGGCTTCGCCCTGTCTGAAATCTCACCAATGGAGCATGTGCCAAATACAAAGAGAATTCTGTTTGTAGGAAATGAATACGCCCCAAACAATTTGGCCATTCAAGAGTTTATAGACGTCGTATTCCCGAAAATCCTCGATAGCCACCCCAGCGCTGAATTGCGCATTTGCGGCTCTGTTTGCAATAGCCTAAATGTTGATGCCGCCCATTCCAATAATGTCATCTTATGTGGTTTTGTTGAGAACCTGAATGACGAATATGCTTCTGCGGCAATTGTTGTCAATCCAGTGCAGTTCGGTTCGGGATGTAGCATCAAAACGCCTGAAGCGCTTGGTTTCGGCAAAGCTGTTGTCTGCACACCCTATATCAGGGATTCTCTGCCCAATTTGGAAGACGCTGGGGCTGTTGTTGTATCGACAACAGACAAGATGCACACGGCGATCTCATCCCTTCTTTCAAAACCCAATGAAAGGCAGGCGCTTGAGACACGAGCTGCGCAATATGCACGCAACTATCTGACGAATGAAGTTGTACTTATAGATTTATTAAACATCATCGAAACCAAGGTTTTTTACTAACATATGTTAAAACTCAAAAGAAATCAGGACTGAGTTTGACAGTATTGGGCGGTTGGTTTTGTTCTTGCCACTGCGGTATTGTGTGAATCGGAATTCATGAGGATAACAAATATGGCAATGCCTATGGTTGCTATTTGCGTGAATGGCTTGATTAAATGCTTGGAACCCAGGAATTGAAGGAGAATTCTCATGAACGAAGCAGATAAGTATTTTGTCTGGTCCAGGGGGCTCGAACCGAAATGGGAAACAGAAGGTCATGCCGAGTTTGACGCGGCAACTCGCTTGCTCAACGCTGACTTTGTTGACATTTACCATGAACCCAAATTCAAGCTTTCTCCGCAATCCTCATATTTCATGATTGGTTCCTGCTTTGCCAGAAACATGGAACACATCTTGTCAGCTTCTGGCAAAAATGTGTTGTCGGCTAAGCTGGACCTGCCCGAGGACGTGGCTCAGGCAGTAGGGGCCTCAACGACGGTTCTTACCAAATTTACGACCAACTCGATGCTCACAGAACTAAAGATGGTTCTGGAAGGTTTGGAATTCCCCGATTATGGTTTGATCGAGCTTTCAGAAGGAAAATTCTGGAACCCGCAACTCCATAAGATCGGAGCCTTGGAACGAAGCCGCGCTGTCGAAGTTCATCAACTCGTTCATAACACGATTGAGACGATTAAGGATGCTGACGTCGTTTTGATCACATTGGGCCTGACCGAAGAATGGTGGGACACTGTTCTGGACGTACCGCTCAATGGTACTCCGATCGATTGGCGTTTTGCGAAAAAGACCGGGCGTTTTGAGTTCCGAAATTCCGGCTTTGATGAAAACCGGCAGCGGGTTGAAGAACTCGTCAATATTATCAAGACCCATAGCAACCGCGATGTCCGCGTTGTCCTGACCGTATCGCCGGTTCCTCTTCAGAGAACGTTTTCGAAGACTGACATTATCGTAGCCAATAGCTACTCAAAATCTGTCTTGCGTTCGGCCGCACAGGAAGTCTCGAGCAAGTATGACTGGGTTGATTATTATCCAAGTTTTGAAATGGTTATGTATTCGCCAAGAGCAGAAAGCTGGCGACACGATCAACGCCATGTTCGTTATGAGCAGGTGCAAAAAATCTTGCAGAAATTCCACTCTATTTACATAGAAGAAGGGCTCCCCGGCGATGAGTGAATTGCCGGAACACAAGTCGCCATTCTCGATAGAAGACCAGAGAGAAGCCAAAACTCAAGCAAGAAACTTGTTTGTAAATGGCGACTTTGAGAAAGCCGGAAAGGCGTTTCGCGCCTTGATAGACGTTGATCCAGGATGGGCTTGGAATGGATTGGGCGGCATAGAAGAAAGACAAAAAAATTGGTCTGAAGCCAAGACATGCTATTTGCATGCCATTGAATTCTCACCCAATGAAATTAACTTCCATTTACGTCTTTATCATATGTATCGCCAGCTTGGGGAGATGCCTGCTTCGACAGCCGTCATTGGCACCATCACCGAACACTGGCCGGACAACCCTGCTGCGCTTCACATAGAAGCATATGATGACCTGATAAATTCTCGTCTTCCGGATGCGCGAAAAAAGCTTCAAGTTGCTTGCGAAAAATTCCCCGAGAATACAAACCTGTTGCGCCTTGCATCTATTGTTGCCGAAAGACTTGGCTTCTTGAAAGAGGCCTGCGAGAAGCAAGAGCAACTGGTTGAAATGATCCCGGATGATATCTCTGAGAGATTGAAGCTGATCAAGTTCCTTCGAAGACTTGACGATCAAGAGAATGTCGAAAATCAAGTCTCATGGTTTCAGGAAAACGCGCCTGATAACCATGATTTCTTAATGTGGCAAAAAGAGGAATTGCGCAGCCAGAGCACCCGTATGTATGCGCAGGCATTGGTATATGACGTATATACAGCTCTGTTCCCGTTTCTCGATGATGCTACAAAATCCGGGCTCGACATCAAGTCAATCAAAGATAACGTCAAGACTGAAAAAGACGTTTGGAAACCCTTACTAAATAAACTCTCGAATGATGAAACAATTCGCCTATTAGGCGGGGATTTCCACTTTGTCAGCGCCAGTGACATTCCCGTATTGCTTACAGAAATCCTCGTTGATGAAGACTATTATTTCGAAACTCAGAATGATGCGCCATATATAATTGATTGTGGCGCCAATATCGGCCTTGGGATTTACTATCACAAAAGGCGCTTCCCCAAGAGCACAATTCTTGCATTCGAACCCGGACGACGCACTTTCAAAATTCTCAGCAAGAATGCCGAGACCATGAATTGGAGTAACGTCGAGCTGCTTCCATATGCGATTAGTGACTGCGAAGCCGAGTTGTCATTTTTTGATCCCGATACAATGCCCATGGCAGGATCATTGACCAACCGCATGACAGATCGCAATTTCGACGGTGCCAGTTATATTGTGGAGACGAAAAAACTCAGTTCCTATATCGACCGGCAAGTTGATTTTCTCAAGTTGGATATCGAAGGAGCAGAATTACCGGTTCTCAGGGAAGTTCGCTCGAAGTTGAATTTTGTGAAATTTCTATTTTGTGAGGTTCACTTTAACTACAAAGGTGACATGACCTACGATCCCTTGCGGGAAATACTTCAAATATTGGAAGAGTGCAATTTTGATATTCTCATAACACCCGCTGCGATTAATAGGACAGGAACAAAAAGAACCTTCAGAAGTGTTGGATCCCGTACCTCACTGAATCTTTGGGCTAAAAATAGATCAGTCAGTTAATTTCCGTGCGCACAATGGTGTTTTGGAGCATGAAACACGGCACGGATGAATGGAGTATTTTATTATGAGAGTTATTTCCGGAGAAGATGCTTACGCTTCTTTCAAAAAAAATAAACGCTTTCGTTGGACACAGCATAAGCCAAGCCAGTTCAAAGGGATTTCCAGAACCAGGCAGCTTGTGATGCTCCCGCAAGTCAAACCAAAATTTCAACTGGTTGAAGGGGAAAAGATCTTCACCATAGGTTCCTGCTTCGCAAGGCATGTGGAGCATGTTCTTGAACAGTACGGATATCAGTTCGAAACACGCAATCGCAACAATTTCGTTGAACCTGACGAATGTACTTCCCCTAACGGCTTTTTCAATAAGTTTACAACAGCTTCTATGCTTAATGAAGTGCGCTGGGCGCTTTCTTCCGATGAGGCATTTCCAGAATCGGCCTTTGTAGAATCCACGAATGGTCGATGGGAAGATGGCCAGCTACCAGCCAGTTTTGGCTCGCTTGAACGCGCAAAAGAGATCCGCGCAAGAGTGACCTCGGTTATGAAAAACATCACAAGCTCACAGCTGCTTGTCCTGACCTTGGGACTGGTTGAATGTTGGTATGACGAGGAGAACGATCTTTATCTGAATGTTGCACCATCTGCCGGTGTCATTAAGAAATATCCGGGGCGCTTCCATGTTCATGTGCTCGATTACAAGAGCAATTTGGCATCACTCAATGAATTGTATGAGCGGGTGAAGGCGAGCAATCCGCAGACCAAACTTCTGGTAACATTGTCTCCTGTTCCGCTTGGTGCCACTTTCACCGGCGACGACATCGTGGTTGCAAATAATTACTCCAAGTCAACTTTAAGATCTGTTGCGGCCGATTTTTGCGATGGCAAAGAAGACGTTGATTATTTTCCAAGTTTTGAGGCTGTAACAGAATCGGCGCCTAACGCAGCATGGATGGAAGATTGCATTCATGTCCAATTGAACCTTGTTCAATGCGTTATCGGTCATTTTATCAAGCAATATGGCTATCCGGCTTTGTCGGAAAAAGTCGATATGGAAAAACTGCTTCAGACATTGGCAGACAGCCCATATGTCAAAGAAAGCTGAGCTCGAACATTCTCTATATTGCATTAAATAGCAAAGTTTTCAGTCATTCACGGTCCAGAGGTTCGACACCTGATCGTGAATGGCAAGTTTGCAAGCTAAGAACGATGGAAGAAGAAAAATTTCAAGCTTGCTCTTGCGCCTTAGAACAGCATAGCGCCCGTTGAAATATAGTCGTGCGTTCACCTGCCGATTCCAAACAGCTTCATATTGACATTAAACTTTAGATGGAGAAAATGGCGCTTATCGGTTTCCTTATGGAATGAAAAAGGGAATCCGGTGCACGTCGGGCTTTGGCCTGCCGTAACTCCGGAGCTGTCCCCGCAACTGTAAGTGAAGAGTAGTCCCCGTTATGCCACTGAACCCAAGTCGGTTCGGGAAGGTGGAAGACTACAGTGACGCACGAGCCAGGAGACCTGCCGATAGTTTGTTCAACCAACCCGGGCGGGGCGTCCTGGAAGAGGGTCACATGGCAGTTCTCTTAAATCCACTTGCCACCATGGCAAGCCAATATGATTGTTCCATACCCGCCTCCACCTGCCTTGCTGCATCAGGAGCACGGGATTATGCTCAATTTCACCACCTCTCCCCCCAAATATCATCGCGAAAGATCGGCCTCTCGTCTGCGCGCCTCGGATGACCAACAGCTAGTCGTTGGTCCCACTTCATCGCGGCAGATAGAGCCCCATCTGTAAAACAGATGCTTCACCTCTGTTTGCTTTGCAATCCGACCTTGGGACAGCCTCCATCCTTTGATGGGGTCGATATTGTGCGCTTTGCCGAACTGCGGCAAAGACCTGCTGTCCTGCACCTTCCTTCCAACGGAATTATTCTATGTCCTGGGAAATGATCTTTACCTTCATCGTGCTTGGCGCTGCGGTGATCCTGTTTTTGGCCGACAAATTGCGCCTTGATCTTGTCGCCATTATCGTCATGCTCGCTCTTGGTCTGAGCGGCGTTCTTACCCCTTCAGAGATGCTCTCCGGCTTCGGCTCAACTGTCGTTATCTTGATCGCTGGTCTATTCATTGTTGGCGAAGCCTTGGCACAGACTGGCATTTCATACGCCGTGGGTGACAAGATTGTTCAAATGGCCGGTGAAAAGGAATGGAAACTGATTGTCTTGTTGATGCTGGCCGTAGCCTCGCTCGCCTCGGTCATGAGCGTTACAGGGTCAGGAGCCATTTTCATCCCGATTGCCATTCGTCTAGCCAACCGCGCGTCTATCTCGCCATCCAGATTGCTCCTGCCCTTGGCTTATGGCGCACTCATTGGCGGCATGTTGACCCTCATTGGCACACCGCCAAACCTTGTTGCCAATGCCGAATTGCAGAAAGCTGGTATGGAGCCTTTCAACTTCTTTATCTTTACGCCAATCGGTCTTCTCATGCTGACCATGGCCATCGTGCACATGCTTGTCTATGGGCGCTTTCTGCTACCGGCCAAGAGCTGCAACAACACAATCACGACCAAGGGCCGCAGAACTCTTCAAAGCCTGCTCAAGACCTATGACATTGAAGACAAGATCGTGCGCTTGGTAATAACGCCCGGTTCCCGACTGATCGGCGAAACGGTGGTCAGCGCAAAACTGCGCCGAGAGGCGGGCTTGACCCTGTTTGCTCTGGAGAGAAGGGAGAACGATCACAACGCTATTTCGGTCGATACTGAAACCATTTTCCAAGCAGGCGACATTCTTTTTGGCGTTGTAGACGCCCCCATGTCGGAAGAAAGTGCAGCCTCTCTCGGTGTCGAAATAACAAAGATCGGGGAAGAGGATCACCATCTTTCTGCCCGCGAGTTGGGCATGGCCGATCTGGTTATCCCGCAGGAATCTAGTCTTGTTGGTCGCACCATTTCCGGCGCGGGCTTCCGCACAAAACATCGGCTGAGTGTCGTTGGAGCCATGCGGCAAGGCAAACCAATCCACGATAGCTTTGGCAATACAGAACTGGAATTCGGCGATCAGCTGCTCGTGGTTGGAGACTGGGAGTGCATTCGCAAACTGAGGGCCTATCGTGAGAATTTTCTTCTCCTGTCCTTCCCTGAGGAGATGGAAAACTACCTCCCAAGACGCAAGTTTGCTCCCCTTGCCCTTGGAATTCTCGCCATCATGCTGGCTCTTATCATTTTCCGCATCGTGCCAAGCGTAACAGCAGTGGTTCTGGCGGCAACCGCCATGGTCTGTGCGGGGTGCGTTTCACCGAAGCGCGCCTATGAGTCAATCAACTGGCCTAGTCTTGTGCTGATTGCCGGAATGATCCCGATGGCAACTGCACTCGACAAAACTGGCGGTCTGGCGCTGCTCGTGGACAATATCGTGGCTTTGATCGGCGACAATTCACCCTACGTCATGTTGGTTGCCCTGTTCTTGCTCACGTCTATCTTCAGCCAGTTCACCTCCAACACGGCAACCGCCGTGCTGATTGCACCGGTCGCCTTTCAGGTTGCCGGTATCATGGGCGTTCGGCCTGAACCCATGCTCATGAGCGTTGCGATTGCTGCTTCAACGGCCTTTTGCACGCCGGTCGCCTCGCCCATCAATACGCTCGTCATGGGACCGGGCAATTATCGCTTTATGGATTATGTCCGCATCGGCGTGCCGCTGCAGATTCTGTCCATTATCGTGGCGGCCCTCATTATTCCGGTTTTCCTGCCGTTTTGATACCGCAATAAAAAGGTGCAGAAAGGCCGGTTTTCAGAAACCGGCCTTTTTTATACTCGCAACAATGGCGATGCAGGCCTCCTCCAATTTTGAAGCCAAGGCTACATTTCCCGTATTTTCCCCAATTTTCTATCTATACGGAGCCTTATAGACTTGCAAATATCAAAGATATAGCGCCTACTTGCTATTGCAAGTCATTTGCATTTAGAAATTATGCCTATCAGGCAGGAGCCCTGCAATGCCCTTTTCAAGGAACTACTTCAAAGCAGCGATCTTATCTTCCCTCTATGCCGCTTTGCTAAGTGCCGGGACGCTGTCTGCCGTGAGTGCCGCTGAAAAAATGAAAGTGGTGACCACCTTCACTGTGCTGGCGGATATGGCCGCTAATGTTGCGGGTGACGCTGCAGACGTTGTTTCCATCACCAAGCCGGGAGCCGAAATTCATGGGTATGAACCGACCCCACAAGACATCGTGCGGGCGCATAATGCGGATCTTATTCTCTGGAATGGCCTTAATCTGGAACGATGGTTCGAGCAATTTGTAAAGCAGCTGGGAGACGTGCCCTCAGCAACCTTGACGAAAGGTATAGAGCCGATTTCGATTGCAGAAGGCGAGTATGAGGGTAAACCGAACCCTCACGCCTGGATGGGCCTCGACAATGCTCTCATCTATATCGACAATATTCTTGCGGCATTCGTTGAACATGACCCAGACAATGCGTCGATTTATGCCCGTAACGCAGCAGCTTACAAAGATCAATTGCGCAGCACGCTAGAGCCTTTACGAGATGTGGTCTCCAAGATCCCTGAAGACAAACGATGGCTTGTGACCTGCGAAGGTGCGTTTAGTTATCTGGCTCGCGACTTCCACATGAAAGAGCTTTATCTCTGGCCAATAAATGCCGATCAGGTCGGCACCCCAAAGCAGGTCAAGAAAGTGATTGATGGCGTCAAGGATCACAACATTCCGGTCGTCTTTTGTGAAAGCACTGTCAATACCTCTCCGGCCAAGCAGGTGGCGCACGAGACCGGCAGTCACTATGGCGGTGAGCTTTACGTCGATTCCTTGAGCAAGAAGGGCGGCCCTGTACCAACCTATCTTGATCTACTCCGCGTCACATCGAGCACCGTGGCCAACGGGCTGACCGCTCAAACATCGAAGTGATGTTCCCCATCACCCCTGCCCTCCCTTTAGGTCACACAATAAGAAAGCGCCAAGCCAGCATGATGATCCAAAAGCCGCACCGACACCGCAATCATTTGGACGATCAGTCCGAGGGCATTCGGGCTCGCGGCGTGACGGTTACATACCGCAATGGTCACACAGCGCTGCATGATGCATCCTTCGAAACGCCGAAAGGCACGATCACCGCTTTGGTTGGTGTGAACGGCTCAGGCAAATCAACGCTTTTCAAGGCCATCATGGGCTTTGTGCCCGTGGCCACCGGGGAGATTTCCCTTTGGGGCCTGAGCGTCAAACAGGCGCTCAAGCGCAACCTCGTTGCTTATGTGCCCCAAGCCGAGGAAGTGGATTGGGCCTTCCCCGTGCTGGTGGAAGATGTGGTCATGATGGGGCGATATGGGCATATGGGCTTTCTGCGCCGTCCCCAAAAGGCCGATCATGACGCCGTGAATGCCGCGCTAGATCGAGTCAATATGCAGGATTTTCGCAAGCGGCAGATCGGGGAGCTTTCAGGCGGTCAGCGCAAACGGGTGTTTCTGGCTAGGGCTCTCGCCCAGAATGGAATGGTCATATTGCTAGACGAGCCCTTCACCGGCGTTGATGTCAAAACCGAAGACCAGATCATCGCTCTTCTGCGCGAACTGCGCGAGGAAGGAAGGGTGATGCTGGTCTCTACCCATAACCTCGGGTCTGTGCCTGAATTCTGCGACCGGACCGTGCTGGTCAAGGGCACGGTGCTGGGCTATGGGCCAACCGCAACCACGTTCACCCGCACGAACCTGGAACAAGCCTTTGGTGGCGTGCTGCGACATTTCACGTTGGGTGGCCAAAACTTGCATGAGGATAAAGACGGGCGAGAGGTTACCATTCTTTCTGATGACGAACGACCCTTTGTGCAATATGGACAGAAGACAATGATAAGTGAGGAAGAGCAATGATTGCGATCCTTCTGGAGCCCTTTGGCTACGCTTACATGACAAACGCCATGTGGGTTTCAGCCCTTGTGGGGTGCGTCTGTGCCTTCCTGTCCGCCTTTCTCATGCTCAAGGGCTGGTCGCTGATCGGGGATGCCTTGTCCCACTCCGTTGTGCCCGGCGTGGCGGGCGCTTATATGCTTGGTCTGCCCTTCGCGCTTGGAGCCTTCATCGCCGGAGGGCTTGCCGCAGGCAGCATGCTCTTTCTCTCCGAACGATCGGGCCTCAAGATCGATGTGATCATCGGCCTGATTTTCACGTCCTTCTTCGGGCTTGGCCTGTTCATGGTATCCATCAACCCGATGACCATCAGCATCCAGACCATCACCATGGGCAACATTCTTGCCATCACGCCGGAAGATACCCTGCAGCTTGCGCTCATCGGCATCATCTCGCTGATCATTCTGACGGCCAAATGGAAAGACTTGATGGTCACCTTCTTTGATGAAAGCCACGCACGTACCATCGGTCTCAATCCGTCATTGCTCAAGGCGATCTTCTTTGTGCTGCTCTCTGCTTCGGTGGTGGCGGCAATGCAGACGGTTGGGGCTTTTCTCGTAATCGCCATGGTCGTCACCCCCGGTGCAACGGCCTATCTTTTCTGTGATCGCTTCGAACGGCTCATCATCACCGCAATCGTGATCGGAGCGCTTACCGGCTTCTTTGGCGCCTATATCAGTTATTTTCTGGATGGTGCGACGGGAGGGGTGATCGTCACTTTGCAAACGTTGCTTTTTCTAATGGCGTTCGTTTTCGCCCCAAAACATGGACTGCTCGCCGCCCGCAGAAAAGCTCGACTGGCACTCGCCAAGCACCCAAAACAGCTAGCTCCTAAGCAGAAGGAAGCATGACATGAGCCTTGAAACATTGCTCCTGCCTTTCCAGTTTGGTTTCATGCAGAACGCCTTTCTCATTGCGCTGATTGTCTCCGTGCCGGCAGCTCTTCTGTCTTGCTTTCTTGTCTTGAAAGGCTGGGCGTTGATGGGCGATGCTGTCAGCCATGCGATTTTGCCCGGCATCGTTCTGGCCTATATTTTCAGCTTTCCGCTCCTATTGGGAGCCTTTGGCGCAGGGATGGTCTGTGCGCTTTCTACCGGATATCTTTCCTCAAACAGCCGCATCAAGCAGGACACCGTCATGGGTGTCGTCTTTTCCGGCATGTTTGCAATCGGCATTGTTCTTTATGTTTCGATCCATAGCAATGTGCATCTGGATCACATTCTTTTCGGCAACATGTTGGGCGTGGACCAAAGCGATCTTCTCAACGCTGGCGTTATTTCTCTCATTGTTGCTGCCAGTTTGCTCGTCAAATGGAAGGACCTACTGTTGCATAGCTTCGATCCGGCTCAGGCGCGTGTCTCCGGCCTGCCGGTCAATCTGTTGCATTATGGCTTGCTGACGCTCCTCTCGCTCACCATTGTGGCAACACTCTCGGCTGCCGGGCTGATCCTGGCCGTTGGCCTGCTCATAGCTCCGGGAGCCATTGCCTTTTTGTTGGTACGCAAATTCAGCACAATGCTCCTGGTCGCTGTTGCTGTTTGCATGAGCGCGATGCTTGTTGGCACTTATCTGAGCTTCTTCCTTGATAGCGCCCCGGCTCCAACCATTATCCTGATTTTGACAGCGCTGTTTCTCGTGGCCTTCATCCGCAAGATTATCATCATCAAAACCAACTCGGTACAAACCGCTTCAGTTGCGTCTAATTTGTAGCAAGCAGCGCTGAACGATCAAATTTGCATAGAAAAGTCAAACGAAAGCTGTGGCAACCCTCGTTGACCGGACGACGTTGCAACACGAGTGAAATGGGTACAATTCATCAGCGGTTTGATCAAGCGCGGAAAAGGAACCTTCCATTTCAGGGTGAGGAGCCGGAAAATTCGGTGTTGCAGAGCGACAGAGATCGATTGTCATGAGGATTATCACGGGGATTGCCCTGAAGATGCCAAATAAAAAGCTGGTCACAAAGAACCAGCTTTTGCTCAATATTTATAATCTATAGCTCTATGAGAAATCAGCTGTCGTCACCCAAATGTCCCGAGAGAAACTTAAGGACTTTCTTGGCTGTCAATTCTCCGATGACCTCTCCATTGCGAACGACACCCAAAGGTTTGTCATTTTCCGCCAGGATATCCAGCATATCGGCCAGAAGCGTTGACGCCGATACCGTGTGATCGTAAGACGAAGCTTTCGGTTTCATCATTGCGTCAACGGCTCGAAGCACTCCAAGAGGATTCATGTGAGCGACAAAGTCAGAGACATAATCATCGGCAGGCTTTGAGAAGATATTCTGTGGCGTACCGATCTGACTGATATGCCCTCCTTCCATGATTGCAATACGGTTACCGAGTTTGAAGGCCTCATCCAGATCATGACTAACAAACAAAATGGTCCGCTTGAGCTTATGCTGAAGATCAAGTAGCTCATCCTGCAACTTGGTGCGTATTAGAGGATCAAGCGCGGAGAATGGCTCATCCATCAACAAAATGGGAGCATCTGTAGCAAAGGCACGCGCCAGGCCTACCCTCTGCTGCATGCCGCCAGACAGCTCGCTGACTTTGTTGTCCGCCCAGTCTTCGAGCCCCACCATGGCCAATTGTTCGAGTGCTTTTTCGCGCCGTTGTTTTTTGGGAATGCCCGACAGCTCGAGACCCAGACCAACATTCTGAACAACCGTGCGCCACGGCAGGAGGCCAAATTGCTGGAAGACCATAGCAACACGTTGACTGCGGATAAAGCGGAGGTCGGAGCCTGATGCTTCGGTTATGTCAATCATCCGATCCCCGGTATTGACACGCACAGCACCTCGCACAACCGGATTGAGGCCGTTCACGGCACGCAACAAAGTGGATTTGCCGGACCCGGAAAGCCCCATCAGAACGAAAATCTCGCCTTCCTTGACCTCGAAGGAACAGTCATGAACACCCATGACCTGATCCGTCTGCTCCTGAATAGCAGATCGATCCAACCCCTGATCCATCAAGGGCAATGCTGTCTCTGGCTTGTTGCCAAACACAATCGATACTTTTTCAAATTTGATGGCGGCCGTCACTGTTCACTCTTCCTGTTCAAAATACGATCCAACATGATGGCAACAACGACGATCACAAATCCGCTCTCGAAACCAAGGCTGGTATTGACCTGATTAAGCGCCCTGACCACCGGTACCCCCAACCCGTCTGCGCCGACGAGCGCAGCAATGACCACCATGGAAAGCGCCAGCATGATGGTCTGGTTGAGACCGGCCATTATTTGCGGCATTGCATAGGGAAGCTCGGCCTTGAAGAGCACATCCCGATTGTTCCCGCCAAAAGCTCTTACAGCTTCAACCAGACGCTCTGGCGTGGAAGAAATGCCCAGTTGTGTAAGCCTTATCGGTGCTGGCAGGACAAAAACAACAGTGGCAATAAGCCCCGGCACCATACCAATCCCGAAAAAAACGATTGCGGGAATAAGATACACAAACGTCGGCAAGGTCTGCATCAGATCCAGAATGGGGCGCATGACCGCATATAGACGTGGCCTGTGGGCCGCTGCAATGCCGATCGGCACTCCAATGATCATACAAACTGCACATGATGAAAGAACAAGGGTAAGGCTTTCCGTTGTTTCTTCCCAATATCCCTGATTGAGAATGAAGAGAAAACCAAGCCCGACCAACAGGCAGATTTTCCAACTACGTTGCAACAACCATGTAATTGCCACAAATACAGCAACGACGATCAATGGATGTGGCGTATGAAGCAGCCACAAAAGCCCATCAATGGTGTTTTCCAGAATAAGATTTAAAACGTCGAGAGCACCCTCTGCGTGGGTGCGAATCCATTCAAATACTATGCTCGCAAAGTCCCCAATGGGAATCTTATGCTCGTAGAGCCAATCCACAACAAGCATTCCTTCTTAAGTGGTGGCGTCAGCAACTGGGGGCTGCCAACAGAAAACCCCGCTTTGCGGCGGGGCCAGTTTTTGGAAAGAGGACAAACTAAAGTCCCAAAGCAGCTTTCACAGCAGGCAACGCAGCCTGACCATCTTTGGTCGTTACCCCGTCAAGCCAACCGTCCAAAACAGCAGGATTGGCTTTTAGCCATTCGAACGCGGCTTTATCGGCTTTCTGACCGTCATTGAGGATTTTACCCATGATCTCATTCTCCATTTTAAGAGAGAATTCGAGATTGTTCAGCAGCTTGCCTACATTGGGACATTCCTTGACATACCCGGCTCGCACATTGGTATAGACTGTCGCCCCACCAAAATCGGGACCAAAATAGTCATCTCCACCATTCAGGTAGGTAAGGTCAAAATTGGCATTCATTGGGTGTGGTTCCCAGCCCAGAAAGACAATTGGTTTATCACGCTTAGACAAGCGTTGAACCTGACTGAGCATGCCTTGCTCGGAGCTTTCCCGGACAGAGAAGTCCTTAAGACCAAAGGCATTTTTCTCAATCATGTCCATGATGAGACGGTTGCCGTCATTGCCCGGTTCGATGCCATAGATAACGCTTTTCAGCTCTTTTGCATGTTTTGCAATCGAGGCAAAATCAGTGATACCCAATTTCGCGCCTACAGAATTGGTTGCCAGGGTATATTTCGCCCCATGCAGATTGGCTCGTACAGTCTCTACAGAGCCTTTCTCCCGATAAGGTTTGATATCAGCTTCCATTGTGGGCATCCAATTGCCCAAAAAGACATCCACATCCCCTTCCTCAAGGGAAATATAGGTGACGGGTACGGAAAGAACTCGGGTGTCTGTCTTGTAGCCCAAGGCATCCAGCACAGTCGTTGTTGCAGCCGTCGTTGCAGTAATGTCAGTCCAACCCACATCAGAGAAGGTAACGGACGAGCAGTCGGCAACAGCTGCACTGGTAGACAGGGCAAGGATGGATGCGGCAACAGCCAGTTTCATAACGGATCTCGCTTTCAAATAGCTAGGTGTGATTTTCAAATATTTATTGATTGACTGATCAATAAATATCAGGCTAAGAGGAATTTGCAACCCATCTTGAGGAAAACCTGCTTTGGTTAGAAAAGCCGAACACGAAAGACGAGCCGAATTGATCGCCGCAACGATCCGTGAGATCGCGGCCACCGGCTCTCTCAATGTAACCACCAGCCAGATCGCCAAGAGCGCTGGCGTGTCATCCGGGCTTGCTTTTCACTATTTCAAAGACAAGGATAGCCTGTTTCTCGCAGCGATGCGTGAGATTCTCAAAGACTATGGCGCAGAAGTCCGCGCGGGTCAGGCAAAAGCCAGAACCCCGCGCGAGCGCCTTGCAGCCATTGCTGCGGGCAGCTTCGGCCAGGGCAACTTCCGCCGCCAGACCATCGCCGCATGGCTGAACTTTTACACCTTGGCGCTCAAGTCCCGGGAAGCCCGCAAGCTTCTCTATGTCTATCAACGCCGGTTGCACAGCAACCTCGTGCATGATTTACGCCCCCTAATCGGCGAGAGGGCTCCGGATGTTGCGCGACGAGTCGCAGGCCTCATCGACGGTCTCTATCTGCGTTATGCGCTGGACGAAACCGATAGCGACGGCCACGAAGGGGCAGAACATATCCTGCGCGCCATTACCGCCGAATGCACCGAAGTGCATGAAAATGATGATATTTCCATCGAAGATGTCGACCCGTCTCCGATGGATCCGATTGCCAAACCACAGGAGTGACATTGATGACGTCGGTCTACCAGCCGCAAGCAAGCCATTTCGTGAACGGGCGCTATATTGAAGACAAGGCAGGAGCCGAGATTCCGGTCATCTATCCCGCCACTGGCGAGACCATCGCCACTGTTTATAGCGCAACGCCCGCCATCATCGAAGAAGCCATAACCTCGGCCAGATCAGCCCAAAAAGAATGGGCCATGTTGAGCGGCACCGAACGCGGTCGCATTCTCACCAGCGCCGCCCATCTGATGCGGGAGCGCAATCGTGTATTATCAGAGCTGGAAACTCACGACACCGGCAAGCCTCTTTCCGAAACCCTGATCGCAGATGCCGCGTCCGGAGCAGATGCGCTTGAATATTTCGGCGGCCTCGCAGGCACGCTGACTGGCGAACAGATTCCTGTTGCGGGCGGTGATTTCGTCTATACCCGCCGAGAGCCGCTCGGCGTTTGTGTTGGCATCGGCGCTTGGAACTATCCCATTCAGATCGCCTCATGGAAAGCAGCCCCGGCCCTTGCCTGTGGCAACGCCATGATCTTCAAACCCTCGGAAATGACGCCTCTTTCAGCCCTCAAGCTGGCTGAAATTCTCATCGAAGCGGGCGCACCGGCTGGCCTGTTCAACGTGGTTCAAGGCTATGGCGACGTGGGCGCATCTCTTGTCGCCGACCCGCGCACAGACAAGGTGTCCCTGACTGGCTCTGTTCCAACCGGACAGAAGGTCTATGCCAGCGCCGCTGCCGGTCTCAAGCACGCCACCATGGAATTGGGAGGCAAATCGCCCATCATCATCTTTGATGACGCCGATCTGGACAATGCTGTCTCCGCCGCGATCAACGGCAACTTCTATTCAACCGGCCAGATCTGCTCGAACGGCACCCGCGTCTTCGTGCAGGAAAGCATCAAGCAGGCCTTTCTGGATCGCCTCACCGCGCGCATGAAGGGAGCCGTCATCGGCGACCCGATGGACGAGGCCACCACCATCGGCCCCATGGTCTCAGCCAAGCAGCGCGACATCGTGCTGGGCTATATCGCCAAGGGGATCGAAGAAGGCGCAACTCTTGTAACTGGCGGCAAAAGCATCGAAGGCAAAGGCTTTTACATGGACCTGACCGTCTTTGCCGATGTCGAAGATGACATGACCATCGCACGCGAAGAGATTTTCGGCCCCGTCATGTCCGTCCTCAGCTTCACCGATGAAGACGAAGCCATCAGGCGCGCCAATGACACCGCCTTCGGGCTGGCCGCCGGTGTCTTCACCAACAATCTGGCCCGCGCCCATCGCGTGGCAGCACGCTTTGAGGCGGGCACCTGTTACATCAACACCTACAACCTGACCCCCGTCGAAGCCCCCTTTGGCGGCAGCAAAATGTCCGGTGTGGGAAGAGAAAACTCAAAAGCAGCTATAGAACACTATAGCCAACTGAAATCCGTTTATGTGTGTTTGGGCGACACGGAGGCGCCATTCTGATGCAAGCTGATTATGTAATTATCGGATCCGGTTCCGCAGGCAGCGCAACCGCTTATCGCCTCGCAGAAGCTGGCAAAAGTGTTATCGTCATCGAACAGGGTGGCACCGATATCGGTCCCTTCATCCAGATGCCGGGCGCCCTCTCCTACCCCATGAACATGCCCATCTATGACTGGGGCTTTGCCTCCGAGCCGGAACCTCATCTGGGCGGACGCAGCCTTGTCACACCGCGCGGCAAGATCATCGGCGGCACTTCATCCATCAACGGCATGGTCTATGTGCGCGGCCACGCCTGCGACTATGACCACTGGGAAGAAAGCGGCGCGACCGGCTGGTCCTACAAGGATGTCCTACCCTATTTCAAGCGCATGGAAAATTGGCATGAAGGCGGCCATGGCGGCGACGCCAGCTGGCGCGGCACCAAGGGTCCTTTGCATGTCAGCCGTGGTACGCGTAAAAACCCGCTGATCAAGGCCTTCGAAGGCGCTTGCGAGCAGGCAGGCTACAGCCGCACCGACGACTATAACGGCGAAAAACAGGAAGGCTACGGCCCCCTTGAGGCGACAATCTGGAAGGGTCAGCGCTGGTCCTGCGTCAAAGCTTATCTGAAACCGGCCATTAACACGGGCCGCTGCGAACTGGTCAAAGCCTTCGCCCAGAAGATTGTGATTGAGAATGGCAAGGCAACCGGCGTTGAAGTCAAACGCAAGGGCCGCATCGAGACGATCAGTGCCAATTGCGAAGTGATCGTCGCAGCATCCTCCATCAACTCGCCAAAGCTTCTGATGCTCTCAGGCATCGGCCCTGCGGCCGAGTTGAAAGAGCACGGCATCGATGTTGTTGCGGACCGTCCCGGCGTCGGCAAGAATTTGCAAGACCATCTTGAGCTTTATATTCAGCAGGCCTGCACCCAGCCGATCACCCTCTATAAATATTGGAACCTGTTCGGCAAGGCTCTTGTTGGGGCACAATGGCTCTTTACCAAAACCGGCCACGGAGCGTCCAACCAGTTTGAAAGCGGCGCCTTCCTGCGCTCGGCCGCTGGCATCAAATATCCGGACATCCAGTATCACTTCCTGCCGATTGCGGTGCGTTATGACGGGCAGGCAGCCGCCGAGGGCCACGGGTTCCAGGCCCATGTCGGCCCGATGCGCTCAAAGTCCCGCGGTGAGGTCACCCTTCGTTCGGCAGATCCGAAACAGGATCCAAAAATCCTGTTCAACTATCTCTCGCATGAAGAAGACATGCGCGATTTCCGCATCTGCATTGAAATGACCCGCGAGATCTTCGGACAGGCAGCATTCGATCCATACCGTGGCAAGGAAATCCAGCCCGGTAGCCATGTTACGTCCGTGGAAGATCTCGACAGCTTCATCCGCGCCAATGTGGAAAGCGCCTTCCACCCTTGCGGCACCTGCAAGATGGGCGCGAAAGACGACCCGATGGCCGTTGTCGACCCGGACCTCAAGGTCATCGGCGTGGAAGGCCTGCGCGTCGCAGACAGTTCCATCTTCCCGCGCATCAACAACGGCAACCTCAATGCGCCGTCCATTCTGGTGGGCGAGAAAGCCGCCGACCACATCCTCGGCAATATGCTGCCGCAGGATCTCTCCCAGCCATGGATCCATCCAGACTGGCAGAACAGCCAGCGCTAGAGGGAACATATTGAAGGCGCAATCTTGCGCCTTCAAATCAGAAAGAGTTTCTGGGATATTTCCAATGTTTGGGAATATGGAAAATCCGACATTTGGCACCAGACTTTGTCTCACCCAGAATGCAGTGATCGTAGCCAACGCGACTGCGGACAGAAATTTTCTGGCGAGTTTGTCATAACGGGTTGCAAAGGGGCGGGCCGATAGCCGGATTTTTCGCCCCCTTTTCCGCCATGGGCAGAGCGGTGAACCTTGACATAGATGTTATCAATAGCCGTACTTTTGGTCACGGCATCTAAGGTTGCCAGAGCTTCGATCAATCTGCCTCGGGCAAATCGCACCCCATGGAATCCCTTTAGAAAAGCTCGAAAGCTGCCCCTTCATAAGGCTCCAAGATCATTTGTATCTCGGTTGAGACCTACCTGATAATGACTGCTGCGGCTTCCATCGCCAAGGCCCCATCCTCTCTTCTTGCCCAAAGCTTGAAGGTCTTGCCATCTGCTTCCGGTTTACCGTGCACAGAGAAGGTCTCGGTGTCAAAAATGGTTGCTACAGCCTTGAAATCAAACCTTATCACCACGGCTTCGGGAAACTCCCGTCTCAACAGATCAAGAAGCAGGGTCGCAATCAGTGGCCCATGCACAACCAGCCCCTTGTACCCCTCAGAACCGACACAGAAAGGATGGTCATAATGAATGCGGTGCCCGTTGAATGTGAGGGCAGAATAGCGAAACAGCAGCACCGGGTCGGGATTGATCTCACGAGAAAATGTGCTGTCTTTCTGGGCCATCCGTGGAGGCGGCTGTGTTGCGCCAGGAACAGCGTCTTCTCGATAGACGATGTCATGTTCCTCATCAATACCGAGGCGCTCCCCATCAAACACCTGATGGCCAACAGTCACGAAGACCAACTGCCCGGATCGCCCTTTCTTAGCCTTGACTGACTTGATGGTAGAGACCTTTCGAAGTCGTCGGCCAATCGGCATCGGTTCCAGAAAGGACAGTCGGCTACCCGCCCACATGCGGCGTGGCAAAGGAACTGGAGGCAAGAAGCCCCCAAGGGCAGCATGTCCGTCATATCCTGCGTCGGAGAGCTTGAAGATGGGCAAAAAATAGAGCCAATGCCAAAGAGGTGGCAAAGCAGTGCCTTCTTTGTATTCAGGATCATCGCGGTTCAGCGTGGCAGCAAGGGCATTGGCAGGAAAAGGTGAAATATCGTCTTCTCTACACTCTGTCTTGCCAATCCATTCATCAAGGTGCGCCTGATCCATCGCGTTCTCCCGTCTTCCGCTTCATGAAATTTCGTTTCTGCTTTTCCAGCCCACCCCAAAGATATATACCGTTTTTTCTGTGAGGGCAGACAATTTTCTGTAAGCTTTTCAACGCCACAGGTCTCGCCTGTTGCCATTTTTACTTTCGGTCATAGCACTTCCAATGCTAAGCCAGCTCAAGCCCCTGTCCATTTATCATCGCCAAGGAGAAACACATGCGCCGTGTCTGTTTTGTCGGAGCTTCCAATATTGAAGGTATGGGCGATGAGGACGGTCTGGGGTGGCCCTTGCGTTTGTGGCAAAAATACAAGGGAACGGATAACGAATTCGTTTGCTACAATCTGGGCATTCGTGGGCAGACCATGAACCAGTTCCTTAAACGAGCAGAGCACGAATGTGAGCAGAGATTTCATCGCACCTCACACCCGATCATCGTTCTGGGAACCGGAGCAAATGACCTCAGCCGTTTTGCTGAAGGTGAGTTTGCAGGCAAGCCGCGCACCCCTCAGACCTCCCTGCTCAGAACCTTTCGTGCATTGCTCAGTGAGCTCAGTTCGATCGCCACTCTTCTGGTGATTGGCCCGCCGGTGATTGATGCAGACAGAATGCCCTTCAAGATGGCCAAACTGCCAACGCTTGACTTCAGAAACGAGGACATCGAAACCTTTAGCCAGATCTATCAGGATATTTGCTGTGAGGCCAATATCCCATTCTTCAATCTCTATGCGGCATTGAGCCAAAACCAACTCTATGGCCGCTCGTTAAAAGCAGGTGTCGATGGACTGCACCCAACAGGCCTCGGCTATCAAGAGATCGCAGAGCATATCCGGGCATGGGATGCCTGGCGGCAGACGATTGAAACTGACTAAATTTGATCTTAAATGGGCAGAAAATGATCGCGCAGGCGGAGGTCAAGAGACCTCAGCGACATTCATAAACAAGACCAAAAGCAGATGAGAGCGGCGGAGCAAAATCAGACCACGGTCGCGCCGTCGCGTTGACGGTGGGGCGTGTTTTGTCCTCACAAAAGCGCAGGGTGCATTGCCTCCTCGCATGGACCAACAGACGCTCCCTCTTCTCTTCACATCATAAAACCGGTTGGCACCATAACCAAACAGTCTTGGAGCCCATTTCCCGCCAGTATTATGCTTTGCTTGTATCGGCTTTTCCACTTGCCATTAGTCAATATCCGCATACGGAAAAGCTGATCGACAAGCATTATAATCTCCAATCCCGGAGCTCGGGAGGAAAAACCGTGCCCAATATTTCTGAGAACTCGATACTACACAGTGTCGACAAGCTATTCGATCATTCATCCTCTTTGTGCCACTTGGAAGATGGCATTAAAGAGCGCATCAAGTCCTGCAATCTGACCGTAACAATCCGCTTCGGTGTCAGACTCCGTGGGCGGGTATACAGCTTTGTCGGCTGGCGTTCCGTTCACAGCGAGCATCAGCATCCGGCCAAAGGCGGCATTCGATATGCAATGAACGTTGATCAAGATGAGGTTGAAGGTCTGGCTGCTCTGATGACCTACAAGTGCGCCCTGATCGGCATCCCATTTAGCGGCTCCAAAGGCGCATTGCAGATCAATCGCAACGACTGGGAACCGCACGAACTGGAGCGCATCACGCGCCGCTTCACACAGGAATTGGCCAAACGAAATCTGATCGGCCCCAGCCAGAATGTTCCTGCTCCCGATATGGGTACGAGCGAAGTGGAAATGGCATGGATTGCGGATGAATACCAACGGCTCAATCGGTTGGACATCAACGCGGCTGCATGCGTGACTGGTAAACCCCTAAGCTCAGGTGGCATTGAGGGACGCATTGAGGCAACCGGACGCGGCACCCAATATGCCGTTCAGGAGTTCTTCCGCTCTTGGCCAAGTCTAGAAAAATCAGGCCTGACGCCCGAATTGAAAGGCAAACGGATCATTATTCAGGGATTGGGCAATGTGGGCTACCATGCGGCAAAGTTCCTGTCAGAAGAAGACGGTTGTCTCATTCAGGGTATCATTGAGCGGGACGGAGCAATCTATCGCGAACAAGGGCTTCGGGTCGATGAAGTCCGTGCTCACATGAACCGCACTGGAGGAGTGCGCGGTTTCCCTGATGCCGACTATATCGAGCACGGTCAGAGCCTGTTGGAAAAGGAATGCGACATCCTTCTGCCTGCAGCTATGGAGAATGTCATCACTTCGGAGAATGCCCCCCGCATCAAGGCGCCAGTCATCGTGGAAGCGGCCAATGGCCCGACCACCTATGACGCGGACAAGATCCTCAAAGAACGCGGCGTCGTCATTCTGCCAGACATCTATGTCAACTCCGGCGGTGTCACGGTCAGTTATTTCGAGTGGATCAAAAATCTTGGCCATATGCGACTGGGGCTTCTCGATCATCAACGTCAGGAATCCCAAAACCGCCAGATCGCCGAAATGCTTGAATCCATGACGGGCGTAAAGATTCCGGAAGAACAGTGGAAAGCCTTTGTTCGTGGAAGCGAAGAAATTGACCTCGTGCGCTCTGGCCTTGAGGAAATGATGCGCAAGGCCTTTGGCCGCATGCTGTCTGTCTATCAGGAACGCAAAGGCGTGGATGATTTGCGCACCGCGGCTTATGTGCTGGCCATCGAAACGGTGGCCAATGCCTATAAGTCTAGCGGCATCTGATCTGGTGCTAAAGTGGTGAAGCGGATCGGAGGCCGAAGAGAAATTCCGGCCTCCGTTTTTATTCCCAATCCACTCTTCCCCCTCTTCCCTCTCTTCTCTTCCCTAATTTCTTTCTCCACGTTTGGAAGCAGGCTTCCTTTATGCGGGCGATTTGCCACAAATGAGCTGGCAACCGGGAATAAAGCAGATACAGAAAAGCCCCGGCCCATATTGGACCGGAGCTTCGTTGCCTTTAACTCAGGGAAGTGTCTTCAGCAACAACCTCAAAGTACCGGAGTTGGCAGAGGTTTCTTGTCAAACTGGGCTGCAAGGTTGTCATAAACAAGCTTGCCCATCGCTTTGCGGGTCTCAATTGTGCCGCTGGCGTGATGGGGCTGCAGCAGGACATTGTCCAGAGCAATAAACCGTGGATCGACATCCGGCTCTCCGTCAAACACGTCCAGACATGCAAAGCCAAGAGTTTTGCTCTCCAGAGCATCCAGCAGAGCGGCTTCATCAATATTCGATGCACGGGAGATGTTGATCAACATGCCTTCCGGCCCAAGGGCTTCAATTACATTTTTGCCCACGATTCCCTTGGTCGCCGGGCCGCCAGTGAGGGTTACAAAGAGAAAATCGACCTTCTCGGCCAACTCGACCGGATTTGCTACAAAGCTCCAGTCTTTGGCAAAATCACGCGCTTCCAGGTCGCTATAATGAATATCCATGTCAAAAGCTGCACAGCGACGCGCAACTTCGTAACCGATGCGCCCCAACCCCAGAATGCCAACTTTCTTTCCAAAGACCCTACTCTTCAATGGATAGAGCCCCTTGTCTTTCCAACTGCCCGTGCGGACCCAGTCTTCAGCACCGATGACGCCTCTTGAGGCAGCTAGCATCATGGCCAAACCAAGATCGGCTACATCCTTGGTCAGCACATCGGGCGTATTGGTAACACGCACCCCGGCTGCCTTGGCTGCCTCCAGATCAACGGCATCATAACCCACACCATATACCGAGATTATCTCAAGATTAGGCAAAGCCTCAATCAGGCTCTTGTCTGCCCCGAGCTCACCGCGTGTTGCAATACCTCTGATTTGTGGAGCGCATTCAGACAGATAAGCTGCTTTATCTTCCGCTTCGAAATAGCGGTGCATGACAAACCGTTGCTCCAGCCTCTCCATATCCCAGTCCGGATAGGGTCCAATTTGCAAAATATGTGGTTTTTCCATGATTTTATTCCTCCTGAAATCCAGACCTTCTCGACCTGGATCATTGTCCCGAAGGGCACCCCCAAGAGGCGCACCCAGAGCCCGCTTGCAACGCGGTATTGCTTAGAATGAGAGACGAGCACCCCGTGGCAAAAAGAATTGGAGCCAGCATTTGGAATAGGGCTGCTAAGCTGGCTCCAATTACAAGTTGGCGATCACTGGGATAGCGCACCACATGCCTTGATGATTCTTTCGCATCCGTCGCGGATCACAGCTTCGCTGGTGGCAACAGAGATCCGGAAGTAAGGTGACAAGCCGTATGCTGTGCCTGCGATAACGGCGACGCCTTCGCTTTCCAGCAGGTAAAGCACGAAGTCGCCGTCATCCTTGATCACCTTGCCATCCGGGGTTTTCTTCCCGATGACACCGGCACAGTTAGGATAAACATAGAAAGCGCCATCAGAACTGCGGCAGCTGAGACCGGGAGCTGTATTAAGCAACTCGACAGCCAATTCGCACCGTTTCCGATAAACCTTCAACCACTCGCCCACTTCCTTCTGATCGCCGGTCAGTGCGGCCACTGCAGCTGCCTGGCTCACGGATGAGGCACAGGAAGCCATCTGTGACTGAAGCGTGTTGATGGCTTTGACAAGCGGAGCTGGCCCAACGCCATAGCCGATACGCCAGCCAGTCATGGCATAGGTCTTGGACACGCCATTGATCAGGAAGGTGCGATCGACAAGACCTGGTTCAACAGAAACCGGGCTGGCAATGGCGGCGTCGGTGAAGACGATTTCGTCATAGATATCGTCGGTGAGAAGCCACACTTGCGGATGGCGCATCAGGACGTCGGTCACCGTCTTGAGATCTTCAGCCGTATAGACCGCCCCGGTGGGATTGCTTGGCGAATTGAGGATAAGCCAGCGGGTGTTCGGCGTGATGGCCGCTTCCAGAGCTTCAGCCGTCAGCTTGAAACCATTTTCCTCAATGCACGGAATGATCACCGGATTGCCACCACAGGCCAGCACCATATCCGGATAGGAAACCCAGAATGGTGCCGGAATGAGCACATCATCCCCCTTGCCAACAGTCGCCATCAATGTGTTGAAGATAACCTGTTTGCCACCATTGCTGACGGTAATCTGGTCCAGACCATAATCAACCCCCGTGCGCTGCTTCATACGGGCTGCGATAGCCTTGCGCAGCGGCACAGTGCCGGGAACTGCGGTATATTTCGTTTCCCCTGCCATGATGGCGGCACAAGCGGCTTCCTTGATCGACTGAGGGGTATCGAAATCCGGCTCCCCAACGGTTAGGTTTACGATATCGCGCCCCTCTTCACGCAGCTGACGGGCTCGATCTGCAGCAGCCGTGCTGGGGGAGGGTTTAATGCGCTGGATGCGCGCAGCAAGCTTGAGTTCAGACATGATGTCCTCCGATTACGTGGCGGTTCAATCAGCCATACAGGACTGAGGGCAGCCACATGACAAATTCAGGGAAGATGGCGAGAAAGGCGATAAAGGCCAGCATCAAGGCGACGAATGGCAAGGTCACTCGGGTAATATAGCCGATGCCATCGCCAGTAACCCCTTGAATAATGAAGAGATTGAATCCAACAGGCGGCGTAATCTGAGCCAGCTCGACGACGATCACGAGGAAAACACCAAACCAGACCTTGTCGAACCCTGCAGCTGTTACCAAAGGCAGCACCACCGGCAGCGTCGTCACGATCATGGAAAAGCCCTCAAGAAAACATCCGAGCAGCAGATAGACGCATGTCAGGACGAAAATCAGCATAAAAGGAGAAAGCTGGAGTTCGGAAACGAAGCTGGCCATAAAGTTTGGAATGCCCAGGAACGATGTGACATTACCCAAGATGGTCGCGCCAACGATGATCAGGCCGATCATGCTGCAAGTCTGCATGGAACTGAGCGCAACATCGCGGACAGCTTTCACACTCAAACCACCTTGGAGTGCCGCAACAAAAACGGCACCGAAGACACCAACAGCAGCAGCCTCGGAAGGGGTGGCCAGGCCGCCATACATCGAGCCCAAAACAACCAGGATGAGAAATAGTGCCGGGGCCAATTCCTTAAGCGCATAGATCCTTTCGGCCATGGACACATGGCGCAAGCGTTTTTCAGCTTCCGGAATTGCATCTTTATTGATGGCTGTTCTGATCATGATCACAGCCATGAACAACAGCGCAAGCAACATTCCAGGCAGAAAACCTGCAGTGAAAAGCTTCAAAACGGATTCCTCAGCCAGCACACCATAAATGATCATCACAGTGCTGGGAGGAATGAGGAAGCCCAAAGTGCCGGCTCCCGCGAGACTGCCGATGGCAATGTCACGAGAATATCCGCGGCGCAGCAGTTCCGTCAGGGAGATACGCCCGACAACCTGAGTGGTCGCCGCAGAAGATCCTGAAATGGCAGCAAAAATTGAGCATCCAACGATATTTACATGCAACAATCTTCCAGGAAGCAAGCCCATCCAAGGCGCTAGACCATTGAAGAGAGCGCGGGACAGTTTCGTGCGAAAGAGGAATTCGCCCATGATGACGAACAGGGGCAGAGCAACCAATTCACTCGTAGTCAGAATATTGAAGACATATTGGGGGAGTAGTTTGTCGATCGGGATATCACGGAACAGAGAGATTACAGTCACCCCGGTTCCCATCAGAGAAAGGCCCACCCATATCCCAGAGCCAAGAACGACCAGTAGAGTAAGAAGCAATGTTGTTATAATTACACTCATGTGATCAGTCCTTCTTGATATCAAGATCGTGCGACGAAACCACCCTGAGACCATGGATTTCGAGTTCCAGCCCAAAGAGGCAACGGATGAGGCGTTCAATGAGTGCCAACGTCAGGAATAGGGCGCCAACCGCAATAGCAGCCTGGGGAATCCAGAGTGGTGTATAGCTGGCAAAGGACACATTGCCATCCTGGAATGATCTGAATGCAGCAGCTATGAGCGCGTAGGAAAGAAAAGCGGAGAACAGCATACCAATCGTTGTTGTGAAACATTCAATGATATGCCGGACCCTTGGCGTCAGAGTTCCGATGAGAGCCGTAACGCGCACATGTCCTCCAGCGCGCATGGTTATAGACGACCCCAACATGAAGGCCGCACCCATCAGATACCCACTATATTCCCAGGCAACAGGGATATCTGCATGCATTGCCGGAAAAATCTTTGTCCAGGCAGAGAGCAGAACTTCCGTGAAAACGAGGAACGTTAGAATGACAAGACATAGCGTGGCGAGAACCCCCCCAACTATGGCGAGCCAATGAACGACCCGCACATAGAAGGTGAATATTCCCGGAATCTTTGTCTCACTTGAGCAAGTTTCCGGTGCTGACATTCTTAGTCTCTCCCGAGCTCAGCAAGATAGGCATCTACAATCGGCTTTGCAGAAGGAACTCGCTCGAGATATTCGTCCAGCAGAACTTTGGCTTTTGCCCGCATTTCAGCAAACATTTCCGGAGAAATCGTTACAAGCTCCATTCCATGCTCCTGCATGGTTGAAACGCTCTGCATGTCTTTATCGCGAGCCACATCCCAGAAGCTTGGCTCTAGAGAGACAGCGATTTTCTGAACGGTCTCTTGATCTTCCTTGGAAATGGAATTCCATGCATCCAGATTGATGGATACTATGTTGCTGCCCCAGGTATGATTGGACGGGTAGATGTACTGAAGGAACTCCCAGAATTTACCATCCACACCGGAAGTAGCTGAAGTAGCCACACCATCAACACGGCCAGAAGCGAGCGCCGGAATCAATTCACCCCAAGGGATCTGAACACCTGCCATACCAATTGATTTCATGGTATCAACCGTGGTCTTGTCTGCGCCACGAATTTTGATTCCCTGAAGCTGATCAACAGAATCTGCTTTTATTTTCAGATACATGTACTGCTTCGGAGATGGCACATAGAACAGAAATTTCTGATTGTACTTTTCAGCAACTTTCTCAATTTCCGGGCGCCAGAACTTATGAAGCACATGAAGGTCTTCCATGGACGACACCAGGAACGGAACATTTTCCAGACCAAAGAGCGGTTGATCGCCGATCTGCTGACTCCCCAGGACATCGGCCATAGGAACAAGGCCATCACGCACAGCGCGCAGATGCTCAGGCCCCTTGAAGCCAAGAGCTCCACCGGCATGAACCTGAATGTCGACACGTCCGTCCGTTGCTTTTCTGACAGCGTCAGCGAATTTCTTGACATTCTGTGTGCCAAAGTTGGATTCTGGCATCACCTCTGACAAGTCAAACGTCGCGGCATGAGATACCGAAACCGGATTAAATGCGGTAACAGCCAGAATGGCGACTGCACCGTATGCAATATTTCTAAATGCCTTAAGCATATTTTTTCCCTCGAACTTATGGTGATTGGTTGCGGTTTTGTTTCCCGTCATTATAGCTCCTCCAGCTTGCTTTCCTCCTCGACCCCGGGACACAATTATCCCGACATCAATCCGCTTTACTTTGCGGTGTAACGCTCGAATCTCAGGCCTCCTTCAACCTGAAAAGTCGAAAACACTTCGATATAGCTGACATTCACATGGGATGGCGCATCAACAGCATTAGCGACTGCATCCGAGATGTCCTGCGGCTGCAAAATTTCATATCCATCAACAAAGTCCTTTTGGGTTTGCTCAGGATTGCCATGTACCTTACCGAAGATTTCTGTTGCAACACGTGCAGGGCAAAGCTCTGTTACACGGATGCGTTTTCCATAGACATCGTGACGAAGATTGTTCGTCAAAGCGCGCACACCGGCTTTGGTGGCGTGATAAATCGTGTTGCTAGGAAATGAATAGGCCGCCGCAATCGACGTGGTATTGATGATGTGGCCACGATCGCGTTCGATCATGCCCGGCAGCGCAGCAGAAATACCATGGAGCACGGCTCTGAAGTTGATATCAACCTGGGCATCAATCTGATCTACGCTAAGAGTATGGATGGACCCTTTGTGGTCGATACCGGCGTTATTGACCATGACATCAACACCCAGAGACGCAACAAGGTCACGATAAGCTTCGGTATCAGCAATATCGATTGCGTGAGCAACACAGCCGCAACGGTCAGCCAGTTCATCGAGCTTCTCTTTGTTGCGGCCGACCGCATGAACAGTCAAACCTTCTTTTGCAAAACGCTCGGCAATAGCCCCACCGATACCACCCGATGCTCCGGTAACCAGTGCGACCTTGTAATCTGAAAATGCCATTATGACCTCGTATAAAACTAGTGTTTTTTGAGATCGTAGTTCGAGGGGCATCATGTGAAAAAGAGTATTTCATTCTACCTATAAAAGATTCGGATATATTTCATTTCCGAACAAGCCGTGTATGCTTGCTACAATTCGGCAGATTGACTAACTTCAAGCCCTGCGCCGGTGAGTAAAAGCTTCTCTTTATTTTAAGTTGCATAAACCGCCAGAAAGGTAATCAATGGACACCAAAAGGTTGAGCTATTTCATCAAGATTATCGACAAAGGCAGCCTGACCCGCGCGGCCGATGCTCTGAACATTGCTCAGCCCGCACTCAGCCAGCATTTGATCGGCCTTGAAGCGCATTTCAAACAGCAACTTGTTATCCGAAGTCGACATGGAGTGACCCCAACCGAAGCCGGAAATGCCCTTTATCGACATGCACAAATCATCTTGAAGCAGATGGATTTCATGAGCGCCGACGTTTGCGCTGCTGCCAAGATTATTTCTGGTAGCGTTTCTGTTGGTCTGGCTCCCTACAGCACGACATCAACGCTTTCCTTGTCACTGCTCAAGGAAGTAAAGCGCAAGTATCCAGAGATTACGCTGCACATCAATGATAACTTTGGCAGCATCTTCAGTGAATTGGTCATGAATGGCCGCATGGACCTTGCTCTCATCTACGATCCGGGCATGATGCGGGGTGTCAATTTTCAGCAGGTGGCCGTAGAAGAGCTGTTCCTGATCTCGCATCGTTCGCTCCTGAATGCCAAAGACGGCGCAACGGAAATCTCGTTCAAATCGATTGCAAATATCCCCCTCTTGCTGCCCAGCAAGATCCATCTGTTGCGCGCACTCGTTGATAACGCCTTCGAGAAGGTGCAGGTAACACCCAATATTGTTGCCGAAATCGAATCCATGGAAACGCTCGGCATGGCGATTTCCGAAGGCATGGGGTCAACCATCCTGCCCTGGTCAGCCGCCAGCCGCATGTCCGACTTCAAGCAACTGATCCTGTTGCCACTCAAAGAGCCAAAAATCGAGGCATCCATCTCGATCTGTGTGTCGGATTCCATTCCCCTCTCCGAGCCTGCCATGGCCGTTCACGACATCCTTTTCAAACTGGTTCGCGAGCTGATCGCCTCCAATCAATGGCCGGGAGTACGCCCTCCCCAATAGCTTCCATAAGGCGAATTGATCACCCCATTTTCTATTAATGTTGGTCGTGGGGTGATGTTTGGACCTACCCTTTCCGCAAGATTTCTAAAAGGAAAGGACGTCCAAATGGTCCATGTGATTAAGAATATCAAACGCCCTGATGCCGCAGACATTGAGGCAATTTCTCAGTTCACACCCGCAACTTTGCATGAAGCTCAGGGGCGCAAGGGTGCTTTATCCTCAAAGATCAAACCGATCTACAATGGCATGACCGTTTGCGGTCCGGCCATCACCATCAAATCCCACCCTGGCGACAACATGATGCTCCAGCTTGCGATCAGCATCGCAAAGCCAGGGGATGTGTTGGTATTTGCAACCGATGGCTCCAGCGAACAGGGCTGCTTCGGTGAGGTACTGGGAACATGGTGTCAGGCTCGCGGCATCGCAGGTCTCGTAACTGACAGCGGCGTGCGCGATGGACCGGCCCTGAACAACAACGGCTTCTCTGTTTTCAGCCCAGGCCTGTGCATCAAAGGCACCGTCAAGGAAACCCTCGGCTATGTAAACCGTCCGGTATCGTTCGGTGGTGAAATCATCAACCCGGGAGACATCATCGTTGGCGACGACGACGGGCTCGTTGTTGTGCGTCCGGAAGATGCCAAGTGGGTGGCGAAGGAATCTCGCAAAAGAGATGACGCCGAAGCCAAGTTGATGAAAGAACTCAAAGAGGGTGTAAATCTTCTGGAGGCAGTGGGGATGGACAAGCGAGCCCTCAGCAAAGGCTGCGAGTTCGAAAGCTAATCCTCCCAGAAAAAGGCCATGCGAGAAAGAAGACTGATGATTAATCTGGATCGACTGAAATGTCTGATTGACTTGGCGTCAGACCCGCGCGTCGCCGAGCTAGAGGTAAACCAGGATGATTTTCACCTGAAAATCACCATGGACCGAACGGCAGATGCACCTGTCGAAAGCTCATCAAAATCAGCTTCAGCCGACCTCCAGCATGACCCGGATTCCGAACGTGTCTCCCTCCGTGCGCATTCCGAATCCGATATTGTCATCCAGTCTCCCTTGTATGGCCTTTTTCATGCCACGGCCTCTCCCGATGAGCCTGCATTTGTCGAGCTTTCAGCGCGTGTTTCTGAGGGCGATACGCTCGGCATGGTCGAATCGATGAAACTGCTCCATCCAATAGTCGCCCCTCATAACGGCACGATCACCCAGATTCTGGTTCAAGACGAGGCCGATATCGTTGCAAATCAACCTCTTTTCACTCTGAGGCCGGAATGATGTTCAAGCGCATACTCATCGCAAACAGAGGTGAAATCGCGGTTCGCATTATCAAGGCCTGCCAATCAATGGGAATTTCCGCCGCAGTTGTGCACTCCACAGCCGATGCTGAAGCGGCCTATGTAAAAATGGCGGATGAAGCAATTTGCATTGGCCCTGCCTCTGCTGCGAAAAGCTATCTGAATATCCCTGCCCTACTCTTCGCCGCAGAGAGCTGCAAAGCAGATGCCATCCATCCGGGATACGGTTTTCTGTCGGAAAGCGCGGACTTTGCTCGACAAGTGGAAGAAGCGGGATTTGTTTTCATAGGCCCTTCACCGAACGCCATCAGCACGATGGGTGACAAGATCATGGCAAAGCAATCCATGATCAAAGCCGGTATCCCGTGCATACCGGGCTCTGAAGGCAGCCTGCCGGACGATCTGCACCAAATTCGCTCCATGGCGGAGGAAATTGGCTATCCGGTCATGATCAAGGCAGTATCCGGAGGCGGTGGACGGGGTATGCGCGTTGTGGCCGATCCAAGCGCTCTGGACGCGGCGATTACAGTAACCCGAGAAGAAGCACGCAGCGCCTTTGGCAATCCGGCCCTTTACATGGAGCGCTACCTGCAAAAACCAAGGCATGTGGAAATCCAGGTGTTGTGCGATAGCCATGGCAATGCCTTCTGGGTCGGCGACAGGGATTGTTCCTTGCAGCGCAGGAACCAGAAGGTGATCGAAGAATCGCCCGCAATCGAAATCGACCGCAGCCAGATCGCAGAAATAGGAAATCTATGCGTCGCGGCCTGCCAGCGCATCGGTTACAGAGGCGTTGGCACTTTTGAATTCCTTTATGAGGATGGCGGCTTTTTCTTTGTTGAAATGAACACGCGCCTTCAAGTCGAGCATCCCGTCACCGAGCTGACTTCGGGTCTTGACCTGGTTGAAGAGCAAATCCGTGTGGCCCAAGGCGAGGCCCTACGGCTCAAACAGAAAAAGGATCCGATTCAAGGTCACGCCATCGAATGCCGCTTGAACGCCGAGGATCCGGAAACATTTGCGCCCTGTCCGGGGACGATTTCTCTATGGCAAATCCCGGATTACAACTGGCTGCGCATAGATACCCATATTCACACCGGCCACACCGTGCCTCCCTATTACGATTCCCTCATCGCAAAAATCATCACCTATGGGGCTGACCGAGACCAGGCCCTTGCCCGGATGGAAAAGGCCCTTGGTGAGATCACGATTGAAGGCGTGAAAACCAATCTTCCGCTTCTTTTGACCCTGGTGAAAGATCCTGCGGTTCAAAGAGGTGCTGTGGACATTCACTTTATCCAGAACAGGTCAATTGAAACATGAGCATACGCTTCTCTGCTTTCAGCAAGTCGAAAGACCAAGCCAACATCAGCCTACTGGGCACCACCGCAATGCTTTTTGAGGCGCCAGGAGCCTTCGAGCTCCCCACTCAAAAACGTATCTGGGCTCTGGCCAACGAAGTTCAGGGCTGGGACAATGTCAAGGAAGCCATTCCGGGCATGACAAACCTGATGCTTACCTTCAGGTCTCCATGCGAAGACCCCTCCGAACTCAGGAACCGCCTGATCGCGGCGTGGGAGAAGGCCACAGATTGGAAAATCGAAGGCAAACTCATTGAAATTCCCGTCATCTATGGCGGCGAGCTTGGCCCGCATCTTCATGACGCAGCAAAGTTAACCAACATGTCCGTCGATGAACTGGTCTCCGTGCATGCAAACCGCGACTATTCGGTTTTTGCTCTGGGCGCCCACCCGGGACTGGGTTATCTGGGCATCACAGACGAACGCATCTGGGTTCCCCGGCGCGAAGTGCCCGTGCTGAGCATTCCTGCCGGGTCCGTTTCAATCGGCGGCATGCAAACCGCTGTATCCGCATCTCCGGGAGCCAGTGGCTGGCACACGCTGGGGCACACAGATGTGGAATTTTTCTTCCCTCACAAGGAAAACCCTACCCTTCTATCCCCCGGCGACACCGTCCGTTTTAGAGTTGAAAGGATCATCTCATGATCAAAATTTCCTATACCATCGGATTGTCGACCATTCAGGATCTCGGGCGCGATGAAAACTATCGCCATGGTGTCAGTATTGGCGGCGCAATGGATCGTCTTGCCCTGCAAATGGGGAATGCGCTTCTGGGTAATGCCAAAACGGCTGCCGCGATCGAAGTAACCCTTTTTCCGATCAAGTTCGAAATTCTCTCCAGCGTCAACATCGCCGTTACCGGCGCGGATTGCGCCATCGAGCTGGACGGCAAGCAAATCAACCCCAATTGGGCGTTTCATGCCGAGAAGGGGCAGACCCTTTCCCTGAGCAAACTAAACTCTGGCTCTTTCGCCTATGTTCATCTTGCTGGCGGCATTGACGTTCCCGAGGTGCTGGGGTCTCGCAGCACTTACCTGCGCTGCGCCTTTGGCGGCCTTAACGGGCGCATGCTGCAAAATGGAGATATGATCAAGTCTCTGCCCGAAGCAGACCCCTTCCCGCCGATTGCTCCGGGTGGGTTCGGAGCCATTTCTCCGGCCCTTGCCCTGCCGCAACCTTCGCATGCCTCTGCAGGCACGAATAATGCAATTACAATGCTACGCTACCTTCCCGCTGCCGAGCATGACTATTTTGACACAGCATCTCTGGACGCTCTTGTTACGGCACCGTGGCAAATCACACCGCAAAGCAGCAGAGCAGGATATAGATTGGCCGGCCCCAACCTCACGATGACCGAAAAACTGGAAATGCGCTCGCATGGCATCGTACCCGGCGTCATTCAGGTTCCCCCCGGAGGGGCTCCGATCATTCAAACTGCGGATTCCCAAACATCTGGTGGCTATCCCAAAATCGGGACCGTCATCGATGCTGACATGTGGCGCCTTACCCAGACCCGCATCGGCGATCAGATCTGCTTCCAAAAGACCTCCTACGAAGAGGCTCTCACGGCCTATAGGGAAATGGATAAATTTATAGATAAGGTGCGTGCGCTTTCCAAAGCCTATCGGGACCTGTTGAAATGACAAAGACTGTTTCTGCTAGGGCCGTTTCCGAAGATGATGTCCAGAAGATCATTGCGCTTGCAAAAAATGCGCATGTACAGGAGTTGAGCCTTCACGAAGGAAGTGTACATGTTCGGGTCGTCCTCACTCAGGAGGTTGAAGCTAGCAGAAATAGTCCACAAGGCTTTGTTGAGGCAAACAGCTTCATGAAAGTCGTGGCCCCACTGGCAGCCCAGTTCATGCCGCATCACCCCTGCCGCCCCAATTCTGGCGTCAGGGTTGGCCAGAGCGTGCGCAAGGGCGACCCCATTGGCTATTTGCTCAGTGGGCCTTTGCTCACGCCTCTCGTTTCTCCCTGCAATGGCGAGATCTCGCAGCTTCTCGCCGAACCAAACATGCGGGTCGGTTATGGGACAGCTTTGATATCAATCGCGAAAAAGTTATAGGCGGGCCTAGAGGCCACACGGGCCCCTGAGCCACCCCACGGCGTAAACATAAAGGATATTCCGATGAAGATCGATTTGAACTCGGACCTTGGAGAGGGATTTGGCCCCTACAAGCTCGGAGATGACAAGGCTCTGCTCAAGATTGTCACCTCAGCCAACATCGCTTGTGGTTACCACGCAGGCGATGCCGTTATCATGGATCAGACGGTCCGGGCCGCAAAGGCAAGCAAAGCCGACATCGGAGCTCATGTGGGCTTTCCGGATCGGCTGGGCTTTGGTCGACACCCGATGCATATGGACCTTGCCGAACTGGAGAAACATGTCATTTATCAGTTGGGCGCACTCTATGGCATCGCCACCGCTGCAGGCCACAAGATGACGCACATGAATTTTCATGGCGCGCTGGGTAATATGGCCTTTGTAGACAAGGATCTGGCTGAAATGCTGGTCAATGCCGTCTATTCCTTCGATAAAAATCTTATCCTTCTTTGCCTGGCGAATACCGAATTCTCCAAAGCCGCTGAAAATAAAGGCTTCAAGACAGCCAATGTGTTTCTTGCGGACCGTGCCTATGACGACAATGGAATTCTCGTCAAACGGGGTTTGCCAGGTGCTGTAATCAAGGAACCCGAAGCGGTTACGGAGCGCGTAAGGCAATTTCTCAATGACGGCTCCATTACGAGTATCAATGGCAACAAGCTTTCAACGCCCATTCACACCATTCTTGTTCATGGGGACACACCCGGATCCGTTACGCTGGCACGGAACATACGCAATCTCATCGCTCATGAAGGCCATGAGCTCACGCCGTTGTCCAAAATGCTGGCCTGACCTTAATCCTCTCGTGCGGGCGCTTGATAGCCTCCGCACGGGTCCACAAACGAGAACCTCAAGCAGGATTCTTAAGCGAGCGGCGGAACATCAATTCCGGCCTTAGGCGAAGATGCTCCGACAGTTCTTGAGTTGCCTGCTCTGCGTCATTGCTATTGCGCAAGCGCAAGATAAGCTCGGCAGCCTTTTTACCAACCATGGCAGCATCTACCCCAACCGTGCTAATGGGGGGGTGCGTAAAGCGAGAAATCTCAAAATTGCCAAAGCCGCAAAGACCGATGTCATCAGGTACTGCAATGCCCCTTTCCTGCAGCAGGCTGAGCGCACCAAAGGCTGCAGGGTCTGAAACACAAAAAATACAATCAATATCCGGATACTGATCCAGCAAAACTTCCGTGGCCTGTTTGGCGCCTTCCATACTGATTGGCATGATATCGTGCTGAATAACCCGGTTGTCGTCCAGCCCGACATTTTTCATGGCTGACTGAAAGCCTCTTCGGCGGGCTCCTGCACGGGTTCCTGCATCCATCGCCTCTCCCAGAAAGCCAATCTTACTGTAGCCTCTTTGCACAAGTGCCTCAGTCATGTTGTAGGCAGCCTTGAAATTCGAAAAGCCCACCGTGTGCTGGATGGGATTTTCAGGATCTTCCCACAATTCGACTACCGGAACAGTCACCGTCTTCAAGAGCTTCATCGCTTGATCGGTATGCCCGTCATAGCTGATGACAAGAGCCTCAGGGCGACGTCTCATCATCATTTCAATCAGGGCCTCTTCCTTGCTGGAAAGATAGTCAGTATGACCTATGAGCAACTGAAGATCTTCCTTGCCCAACTCGTCCGTCAAGGCATGCACCATTTCTGCCAAATGCTGGTTATTCAGAGAAGGAAGCAGAAGTGCAATGAAACCAGATCGCTGCGAAGACAGACTACCCGCGGTCATGTCCGGCACATAGCCGAGCTCCTTAACAGTCTTGAGAATCTTTTTGCGCGTCTTTTCGCTGACACGACCATCTTTTTGCAAGGCTCGTGACACAGTCATGGTCGAGCAACCGGCCGCAGCGGCCACATCCCGCATCGTCACTTTTGAATTCGGGGTGGGTTGCTTCATTCAGGCGCTCGTTCTTTTCATGAGATCGCTTCTCAATAGGTCGTTTACAGATATCAATATTCTTCCATACAGCTTCTAATCAAGTAGTTTTCAGGTAGCCGCGCAAAATAGCATGGCGCCGCCTTCATCGAGGCGGCGTCGTGTCACTTTGTTTTACATTACAGTTTGCAATTTTCAGAGCAAGACGGAGGCTATTTCCATTCCGTGTGGAATATCCCGTCACAGTCGGTTCGGCGGTAAGTGTGAGCGCCAAAACAATCGCGCAGCCCCTGCAGCAGGTTGGCAGACGAACGTTCTGTGCGGTAGCCGTCATAATAGGTCAACGCAGCGGACATGACCGGAGTGGCTACGGCATGTTCAGCGCAGAGCCGAGCGTTTTTGCGCCAGCCTTCCTGATAGTCTGCGAGCTGCCCAACAAAGAAATCGGAAAGAAGCAGGTTAATCAGATCCGGCTCGGCCTCAAAGGTCGTAACAATCGTATCAAGCAACTTGGATCGCACAATGCAACCACTGCGCCAGACCTTGGCAACTTCGGACAACCGAACGCCCCATTCTTCCTGCTCTGTCGCTTCCCTTATCAGGGCAAACCCTTGGGCATAAGCCACGATAACAGATGCAAAAACAGCATCACGCAAGGCCTTGAGAGACATGCAGTTTACAACTGCCGTTTTTCTATCGGGTCCAGGCAAGATTTTTGACGCCTTGACGCGCTGACTTTTTTGAGAGGCCATGGCCCGTGCAAACACCGCTTCACTGATCGTTGTTGACGGTATGCCATATTTGAGCGCAGCCTCAACGCTCCAACGCCCGGTGCCCTTTTGCTCGGCGACATCCAGAATCGCTTCAACCAAACTGCCGCTCTTATGCAAATCATCTGGCTGCTTCAAAACCGTGCTGGCGATTTCCATCAGGTAAGAGCCAAACGGGCCTTCATTCCAATCAGCAAGGACTCTGCTGCACCATGAGGTATCCAGATGATACACATCGCGCATCACCATGTAGGCCTCGGCCACAATTTGCATGATGGCATATTCGATACCATTGTGCACCATTTTGACAAAATGCCCGGCACCGCCCAATCCCACATGCGCACAACAGGGGGCACCGTCATAGCTGGCAGCAATGCTCTCAAAAACCGGCTGCATGAGGGCATAAGCCGCAGGGTCACCACCTGCCATCATGGACGGGCCATGACGTGCCCCCTCGTAGCCGCCTGACACTCCAAGGCCGATATAGTGCGCTCCCATTTTCTGAAGCTCTACCTGCCTGCGGATCGTGTCTTCATAGTGAGAGTTACCCCCGTCGATGACAACGTCGCCACTGACCAAAGTCGATTTCAACTGCCCGATCAACTCGTCAACCGGCTCCCCCGCTTTGACCATCAACAAAATCACCCGCGGCGAAGGCAGACCGTTCAAAAAGCGATCCAGAGTCTCCGCGATCACAATACGCGATGACAACTCGGCTTCGTTTTCCTTCTCCAGTGAAGCGCCGAAAGCATTACGGGCCTTTTCCCAAGGATCGAAAGCCGAAACCCCAAACCCCTTTTCCGCGATATTCAACGCCAGGTTCTGCCCCATAACGCCCAACCCAATGATGCCAATTTTCCGCTGTTCCATGGAACTTCTCCAAATTGCTGCCGCTTAGGACAGATTAGCGCACAAGAATGTTATCGATACCACAATATCGTGAAAATATTTGGTGGCATAAGCGTTTTTTATGCCACCAAGACGTTAGAACCGAATCTGCACTTTCATCGCTTTTTTGCGGTCAGAAGCAAGCTCGAACGCCGCCACCACATCTTCCAGAGGGAAGGATTGCGTGAGCAATGGAGACAGGTCAACACGACCAGATCCTATCAATTCTACTGCCCAGGCGAAGTCTTCGTAGAAGCGGAATGAACCGCACAATTCGATTTCTTTGGTGACGATTGTATTTTGCGGAATAGTGAGGTCTCCGCCAAGCGCAAGCTGAACGACTCGCCCTTTGGGGCGCACAACATCCAACGCAGAAACGATTGCAGGCTGGCTGCCCGAACACTCAACCACAGCATCAAAATAGCCCTTATTCTCACCATAAACAGCCAGAGGATTTCCGCCGCGACCGACATTGATCGCCTTGTCTGCACCAAGCTGAATGACACGCTCAAGAGCCTCGTCGACAATGTCAGTAGCAACAACTTCGAGTGCCCCATGAAGCTTGGCAGCGACCACAACAAGCGCGCCGATCGGACCCGCTCCCGTTACAAGAACGCGCTTTCCAATGAGCGGCCCCAATCGCCCAACTGCATGTAATGCAACAGAAAATGGCTCTGAAAATGCAGCGGATGACGCCTTGGTCCCGGCAGCAAACGCAAAGCACTGACTACCCTTGGCAACCAGCTTTTGACTGAAGGCTCCATGCACATGAGGCACGCGCATCGCGCTGCCATAAAAACGCATGTCGAGGCAGTGGTTATACATGGCCTTTTTGCAATATTCGCATTCACCGCAAGGCACGCTTGGGTTGACGGCAACCAGATCTCCAACGGCCACATTGGATACGCCCTCACCCACCTCCAGAATGCGACCAGACACCTCATGCCCCAGCACCATTGGATGCTGGATCTTGACCGCACCAAACCCGCCATCGTGATAATAGTGCAGATCAGAGCCACAGATCCCGCCAGCCTCAACACCGATCAGGACATCTCCCGCCCCCAGGCCTGGCAGCTCGGTTTCCTCGACCCGAAGATCTCGTGGTCCATGACAAACAATCGACTTCATTTTCTTTCTCCCGCGTTTCAAGAATTCACCTGGATCACATCACTTTAGACTTGACATCACCCCTTTGCTGAAGAATGTTATCGATAACACTAAATTCGTCAAGATAATTCTTGAATTTTCAAACGAGGAAAGGAAACGGCCGTGAAAATTGACAGTCTTTTCGGACTAAAAGGCAAACGCGCCCTTGTTACCGGATCCGGTCAAGGCATTGGTTTTGAACTGGCAAAGGGATTGGCTGAAGCCGGAGCAGAAGTAATCATCAACGATATTGATCCTGATCGGGTGGAAAATGCAGCCAGCAAACTCGCCTTCATCGGAGCAACCGTCCACAAACTGCCTTTCGATGTGACAAATCCGGAGCTCGTTGCCAGCAAGATCGACGCATTCGAAGCCGAAGTTGGGCCAATTGATATTCTGGTCAATAACGCCGGCATGCAATTTCGTGCGCCGCTGGAAGAATTTCCTGCCGACAAATTTGATTTTCTGATGAAGCTCAATGTCAATTCTGTCTTTTACGTCAGCAAGGCAGTTGCCCAGCACATGATCAAGCGCGGCAAGGGCAAGATTGTCAATATCTGCTCGGTACAGACCGCTTTGGCACGCCCGTCCATCGCCCCTTACACCGGCTCTAAAGGTGCCGTTGCCAACCTGACCAAGGGCATGGCTACAGACTGGGCACGTCACGGCCTGCAAATCAACGGCTTGGCTCCGGGCTATTTCAAAACCGAGCTGACCTCTGCTCTCGTCGCCGATGAAGACTTCACAAACTGGTTGAGCAACCGTACACCGGCTGGCCGCTGGGGTGATGTTTCCGAGTTGGTTGGCGCCTGCATTTTCCTGAGCTCTGAGGGCTCTTCCTTCGTAAACGGACATATTCTCTATGTTGACGGCGGCATCACAGTCTCAGTCTAGTTCTCTGCCGGTGATCATCGTCATGGGCGTTTGTGGATGCGGCAAATCATCTGTCGGCGAGGCGCTGGCCAAAAGACATGACTTGCCATTTCTGGATGCAGACGACTATCACCCCAAGGCCAATGTCGACAAAATGTCGAAAGGCATTGCCTTGCAGGATGATGATCGCTGGCCATGGTTTGAAATCCTCTCCAAGGCGATCAATGAAAAGGCGGTAGGCTCTGGTAGCTGCGTGTGTGGTTGTTCTGCTTTGAAACGTAGCTATCGTCGCTATTTGTCAGACCATATTGATCGCCCGGTGCTCTATGTTCACTTGCATGGTAGCAAGGAGTTGCTGTTTGAACGCATGTCTGCACGCAAGGATCACTACATGCCCCCAAGCCTGCTGGAAAGCCAGTTGGCCACCTTGGAACCGCCAGAGAGCGATGAAAACGCGATCGTCGTTTCGATAGATCAAAGCATTGCAGACATCGTATCGCAAATTGAGACGTTCTTGAACGCTCGCTCTTAGGTGCCATTTCAACCAGACGAAAAAATAGATCGCCTCGGCTCAGGCCGGGGCCCTAAGGCTCGGGCCTGCCATCGCGTCTGCTGACGGCATTGGTGAGTGCCGTCCCTAAGATGTAAAGCATCTGCGCCCTGTTCACTGGAGAAATGCGCCACAGCGGTTCACATTTCCTGTTGGGCATGGAGCTGCGGCGGCAGATTGAGGCGTTGACCGACGGTCCATTTCAGATCAGGCGCAATGTTTTCTCTACGGCTCTAAGGAAGGCATCGGATTTATCGAAGACCACCCGGATAACCCCTTCTATCTTTCTGGCATCCTTTGTATTTGCAGATCGGATACGGGCGTAGGGATAGAGCGCTTGCACAACATGCCCGTGAAGCATGCCAGTCTCATCGCCTCGTTGCTCAAGAGCGAACCAACCAGACGAACACCTTGATGAAGAACTCAGTCTTGGATCTTAGAAATCCGATTAAGCGCTTCTTGTGCCTTGGCGTTGCCAAGGTCTGCAGCCTTCTGATAGAGGCCTTTGGCTTTTTCCAGATCGGTTGGCACGCCTTGCCCCTGCTCATAAAGGGAAGCCAGTCCGACCATACCATCTGATGCAATCAAATCTCCGCGCGTCGCAGCTGTTGTATACCACTTCAATGCGGCTGCGAAGTCCTGAGGGACGCCATCTCCGGCCTGATAAGCCCGTCCCAGATAATACTGGCTGGTAATGTCGCCCTCTATAGCCCCCTTTTCAAACCAGCGAGCGGCTTCGGTATCCTTATGCCTTTCAAGCGCAATCAGGCCGATATAGCGAGCAGACTTCATATCCCCGGCCTCGTCCGCCTGACGAAAATAGCCAAGCGCCTTGTCCAGGTCCTTGCTGACGCCGAGGCCCTCCATCCAGATCTTGCCGAGATACAGCAATCCCCGTATTTCGCCTGCGTCTGCTGACTTTTGCGCCCATAACCTAGCAGCCGCATAGTCAACGGCCGCCCCCTTACCGCCATCGAGATAGAGGCGAGCCAATTGCTCTGCTGCATGAGGCTCTTTGTTGGCATAGGTTTTCTTATATAGCTCGACCGCCCTTGCCAGATCCTTTGCATCGGTTGCGGCTTTGGCTTCGGCCATGATCGACCCCGCCGGAGGCATAAGCTGCGCTTCTGCCACACCCAAAAGCGAGAGCAAAAGGCAGAGGGAAAGAAAAAGTCTGCGGATCATTACGGAACTCTCATTGTGATTATTCAAGTCGGTTTGAAAGGCCGCTTGCCTTAGGTGGCATCGCGGAAAAGCCACGCTCGGATCGGTTCAATCGAATAGGCAACACGCCAAGTATTGCGGTGACCACTTGCCCCTTCCGTGCTTTCTCCGTCATTAAATACTGACCCCTTGGCAAAGGTCACATAATTGATGCGGGCTCCTTGCGCATCGAGGGCATCAAAGGCGAAGCGGAATTGCTCGGCGGTCCAATGGCCATCCCATTCCGCTCTTGCAATGCGCGCTCCCTCCGCTTCCAAGGCTTCCGTAATGGCGTTCTGGCCGGGAAAGGCCTTGCTATCGTCCTGACTGACCAGAATGAAAAGCCGATTGCCAGCCATGGGCGCAACCAGAGAGGCGTCCCACTGGCAAGCAACCAGGAAAGAAGCGGCAAAGAAATCCGGATATTTGATGTTCATGGCAATCGACATCATGCCTCCGCCAGATTGGCCGGTGGTATAGAGACAAGAGCGATCGATCGAATATTGCTTTGTCAGCGCCTTGATCAGATTGATGGTTGTATCCAGCATGCTGGAGGTGTTGGACTCATCGTCCGCAATGATCTCCGCATATTGAGGCGCCAGCACAAAACAGGGGCGTTCGGCCTGATCCTCAGGGCTGGCCCACGCAATCGCACCAAGCCCCTGTTTCAACGTGGTGAGAACATCATTGCTCGTTGCCCCCGCATCATGCATGAAGTTGACCAGCGGATAAGACTTGGACGGGTCATAGTCCTTGGGAACATAAAGATTGTAGGCGAGAGCATCTCCGGTCTCCGGATCGTGCCATTCCAGTTGCAGGAAGTCATCGACAATCAGATTGGTGACCGAAGAGGTCTGTACTGAGGCGGACGCAATGGTGTTCTGGCCTTCTAGCTGAATTTCTCTTTGCGACAGCAGTGCTTGCGGTTCTGCCCAGGTCGTATCGGAGATGTTCACCTCTCCCGCTTTACCCGGCCCCCCTGCCCCCTTGCCTTGCTGCCCATCCGGCTTTTTCTCCTCCCTCGGCGCCTTTACCGCAAGGCTGGCGTCGGCGTCATCCGCTGACAGGACAACAATTACAACACGTCCGTCCTCAGATCGATCTGCCGGATCAAACGAAGCTGATGGATAGACTTCTGTTACGGTTCGACCGGCAACGCTAAACTGTTCGGCGGATAGCGCCGATGCGGGAATAGGTGCGGAATAGGTCACCGCAACCGCTACAAACCGGATCCCGTCGCCATATACCTTCGTAATCGCTTCGGCATTTTCAATCGAGATGGCATCGGCGAAGGAAGGAGCCGAAACTGTTGCCAATGCCCCAGCCATCGTCAGGCCGAGAATAAAGGTGCGTCTGCTAATAAGAAAATGTCGGCTTGAAGATGTGTTCATGGCTCGTTTCCCAAGTTCGGCTATATTGAAACTCATATGGCCATATCTTTAGCCAATTTAAAGGTACTATAATAGTACCTTTATTGTATCGTTTTGTAATCACTTCTCCCTATGCGACAACACACCACTATAGAAAAGCCACCTTGAGGCAAACTCAAAGCGGCTTTCATGTTTTGGCAAAGTTGATCAACAGGGCTGATGAGCGAAGAGGTAAGGCCCGAATAGGTCTCGATGGCAGTGGCAGGATTTATAGCGATCCTTGCCCTTTTCGCATGCTCCACTACTTCTCTTTTTTCATTTCCAGCAATTTGCCGTCATGCCGGAATTCGGCCTTGAACTCGTGACTGTCGGGACAGTAGCCCTCAATCTCCACCTTGTACCCATCCTTGAAATCAAGCTTCTGAAAATAGGTTCCCGACGGATATGAGGGATTTTGCAGAATTTCTGCGGGGATCAATATGCGAACGGATTGCTCTGGAAAGCCCCGTTTCCGGTGCCCTTCGATTTCATTAATCTGTCCATCGCGATTGAGATGTATTTCCACCCAAGTCCCATCGGGCAGTGCAGCGCGTAGGTTCTGGCCGTAGAAATCGCGATAATCCAGAGACACATCTGTTAACTTGAGCTTTTCGGTAGCAGCACTGATAGCTTCGTCTTGCGTCATCGCCTGGGCAGCAAACGTTACCAAAGCAAAGCAGGCAGCGGAAAGACACAGAGTTATTTTGTTGTTTCTTTTCATTGACACAGAACGTTTTCCTTTGTCTTGTCACAAATAGGAATAGTCGCCCATACATGCGCGTTGACTTCGACTTCTGACGCGCGGAACATTTGCGGTACCTAATTAGTACCATTAATAAGGCCAAATTAAGTGCGTTGCAACAATGTTGAGAGATCATGGTAAAGTCATCGGGAAATAGGGGCCGCCCCAAGACAATCGACGCATCTGTTTTGCGAACCCGGATAATCGATGCAGCACATGGCTGTTTCGTCAATCAGGGTTTTGGCAAAACCACAACCGCCATGATCGCATCCGAAGCCAAAATTTCGAAGCGCGACCTTTACCGGCAGTTTTCCTCTAAAGCAGAAATCTTTGGCGAAGTGGTCCGCGCGCGGCGGCAAGCTATTCTCGATCTGCCACGGCCTGCGGACGAACAACTGGCCCCATTGGACACACTCTGCCGGATATTTCGTCTGGAACTCGATGATCAAGCTGCGGCGGAACGCGATGCGATGCTCAATTTTGTTGCCAGAGAAAGCCTGCAGTATCCCGAACTCTCAGATCTCATCTATGACACAGGTATTATCCGCTCTCGCGAAGAGCTGATAGAATGGCTTGAGGATCAAAAGCGAGATGGAACCCTACAAATCAGCGATACAGTGGATTGCGCAGGTCTGATGATGGATGTGGTCTTTGGAGCCATGCTGCCGCGGCGCCGTTTAAAGGATCCCGTTGACAGACAATGGCAAAGCCAGATGATCAGAGGTCGGCTTGCAATCATTTTGAAGGGATTGCAAACCAAGTAATTTGAACGTTTTAGTTTTTTGTCTGCCGAAGCAGCCACTCGCGAGCGGCTTCTATATAGAAAAACTTGCGTGCAGAGCCCATATGGTCAACCCCATCAAAAGTCAGGAAAGTAATATTGCCGCCGTCATTAAGATAGCCATCCACAACGGATGTTAGCTCTTTCTGATCGTCAGTCGGGAAGATGAGGGCCGGATCAAGATACCCTTCGGGACGTGTAACCTTGGCTCCGGCCCTTTCCCAGACAGGGACACATTTTTCATTCCAGGATGTGGCTTTCTGGTCTTCTGTTCAGGTAATGATCAGCAGATTCTGAGAGGCCAAGGTGGCGACATCCTCCGGCCTTTGCTGACCGGCGATAATAAGGCCGCCTGCAAAAGTTTCAGGATGTTTGGCCATCAGCCAAAGTGATGTCATGGCCCCCATCGACCAGCCCGTGCAATAAACGCGCTTGGGATCAATTTTGAGAACCTTGTCGCGACGGTCATCAAGATTTGGATTGCTGTAGTTCCAGGTGTTTGTCAGTAGAGACTGCACCAGCCTGTATGTGTTTCGACATCGGCGGTGTGCTCCCAATAATCGTTCATTGTTGTACGTTCATACCGCGGGGTTATGACCACACATTCTTCCTTTTGCTGTTGCTCCGGCATCCCCCATATGCTGGCAATGACGGTCTCTGTAAGCGTCTCCTTACACGTTCCGTCGTAGCTGGTTCCCGAATGGGTGATTGCCATTTGGCTGTGGCAGAGTATGCTTATGCCTCCCCCGAAAACCGAGGTGAAGATTCGATCAGCATTTCCTCTTGGCCTCCCCCAGCCAAAAGGAAATCTAATTCACTCGAATGGCAGCTTTCCGATCAGAACAGATCTGCGTGAAGCAGGCGCATAATCGCTCGTTGCAATTCGTGAAAATCGACCAGTACCGAGCCACTTGGTTTGAATACATCCATTGCAGATTGAAGCGTTCAGACAGCTCCACTCAACATGAATGAATTCAAGAAAACCGTGGAAAGGGCCATAGACCTTTGCATAGGTTTGTGTAGCAAAATGTGTAGCAAATTTGGGAGATCTTGCGGGGGAGCTCGCATCAAACGATTGAATTAACTATATAAATTTCAATTTTTCACTAAATAAATGGCGGAGAGACAGGGATTTTAGCTCTCACAACCTATTCTTTATACAAATCAACAACTTAATCCCGTCATGATAGCCTGCAATGTAGCACTTTACTGTAACAAACTCAATCTTATCTTTTCGCAAGAACTATACCTGCCTCGGCTACCCGGTCAGGCGTAATATGTGACCGGTTAATCTTGTCTAGCGCTTTTGCCTCTTCATTGGTCAAAATCACCAAGCGGTAGGTGGATTTTATGTGTTCAACGATCTGAGCATCAGTTTGGCCTTCTTGAATGAGATCACAAAGCTGTCTTGCAAACGCCCTCTGAGGCATCACATGCTCAACTCGCACGTTTGAAATTGAAGCCTTCCTAGCCACAAGAGCCTTTACGCTTATCTCCACTTTCTGATCGCTTATTACTTTACTTGGATGCTTTATGTGGGGGTAGCAAATCGCTCTACAAAGAATATCAGCAATGCGTTCTATCGAGTGAATCGCCCCTCCGTTATCCGTAAAACCAAGCTCAAGCGCTTCCTGTCTAGCTCTAACGAACGTTCTCAGCGCAGGAATTAGATTTTCAGCAGTATACTTGGGCATTTCGACACCTCAGTATATTTCAAGAGATCAGTAATTCGCTGTTCTACTCATTCAGCAACACTTCCGCCCAATCATCAAGCTTGGCCTTTATGGGTTGCCAGCCAGGTTGATAGCGGTCTAGCAGGTCGTAAAAGGCCTTGCTGTGATTGTGCTCCTTTAGATGGCAAAGTTCGTGCAGGAGAACATGATCGATGCAGTCACGCGGAGCCCGAACCAAAAATGGATGAAGCCGAAGTATGCCGTCAGTTGCGCAACTTCCCCACCGTTTCTGCATCTCGAGGAGTTCGAATTTGGGCGGCGTCTCGATCCAGGGCAATCTGGCGCAAATCTCTTTGATGCCTTGAGAGAAGACTTTTTGGGCACGGAACTTATGCCAGGCTCGTATCCTTACACGAATGGTGTCGGGATCACGGGTCTCAGTAAAAATCTCAAGACTGCCGCGATAGAGGCGCGTTCTCCGCTCTGCCTTTGGGGCATCAATCAGTTTGAGCTGATAACGGCGGCCAAGATAGAAGATCTCCTCTCCGCTCACATATTCACGTTCGAGAACATTGCTGCACCGTTCCTGCGCTTGAGCCACATTATCGGAGATCCACCGAGCCTTGGACTGAACGGCTTTCTGGATAGCCACAAGCGGTGCTCCCGCACTAGCCAGCACTTGAACGGTTCCATCGGGTTCCACATTGATGGCGATCTTGCCTGAAGGGCGATCTTCGCGGAGAACAACATAAGGCAGCCTCGTGTCACCATAGACAAACAGATGGCGCTCTGGTTCGGTTTCTTCAGAAGCTGCCATTGGTGGCCCCTGCTCTCACCTTATCCTGGATCGCAGCGATCAGCTTTTGCGCTATCGTTATGTCGCCGTAGGTCTTGAAGAAAGGCGGCAGAAGGCTCCTGCTGATGTCATTCATGATGTCTTCCTGGCTAAGTGAGTTGGCGGCGATGGCATTCATCACCACGCTGTCTACCAGCTGCGCCTCGGCAATGAAATGCTCTTCTCCCAGCTCCTCGAAGCGAACCGGATCCACCTGCTGTTTGAAAATGCCGTAGTAGGCCCGAACATGACGGTTTTCCTTGATTGCCTCAGGAATATCCGCTGGAGCGCCACCCTTCACCTGCTCTTCAAGATCCTTGAACAGATCATACTGCTTGCCTGGGAAGTCAAACATTGCTTCGGCTTCAGCGATGGCCTCTCTCAATAACTCCGAGAAGACTGCCTGAGCGTATGGATCATCAGCCAGGTCCACCTCGATGGTCTGGGTGACGCGGGTACGGATGAGATCAGCCTCATTCTTCTTCTTCTCATCGCTCCAGTCTTCAGGATCCTCGGAATTGTCGCCAGTGTTTCCACCAACCTGAATCAGGCCATCGGGATCCTTAATGGCAACACCAGTGACCTGATCGTCGAGCAGGTTTCGGATCTGCTTCTCATATTGAGAGAAGTCCACTGTCTCCATGGCATCAGCCCGAGCCTGTTGCCTGATCGCCATGAAGAACTTGAGATCAGCCTTGTAGCGGTTCAACTTCACCTCATCAAAACCGGGATCTTCGAAGAAGGCACGGGTCGAGGTCGCCAGCTTCAGGCACATGCCGAAGTTGGTCAGCGCCACATAGAAGTCCTCGCGGAACTTGAGGTTGACGTCATAAGACATCCCCTCTTCAGCCACCATCTTTGGCACCAGAAGGCGGCGGAACTGCTCCTTATCGGCTTTATTCTGGACACCAGCAAACAGAGCCCAAAGCTCTCGATGCAGTTTCGGGAGTTGGAGATACTCGGTGCTGACATTAGCATAGATGCCCTCGAGATCCTCAGGGTCGTAACCATCACGGGTCTCTTCGGCCAGCTTCTGATAGTCATGCAGTGAGGTATCGAGCTCCTTGAGGATGCCACGATAGTCGACCAGATAGCCGAACTTCTTATCCTCATGCAGGCGGTTCACACGGGCAATGGCCTGGAGAAGATTGTGCTGCTTGAGATCCTTGTCGATATAGAGCACGGCATTGCGCGGCTCATCAAAGCCGGTGAGCAGTTTGTCGACCACAATCAGAATGTCCGGCGGTCCAACCAGGGAGAAGCCCGAAATAACACTTTCTTCATAGGCATCTGCATCATTGCCAACATTATCCGCCCACCAGGTCTGCACCTCGGGTGCGTTGGCGGCGTTGGTGTCCTCGTGGCCTTCGCGGGTGTCCGGTGGCGAGATGATCACAGCGGAGGTGACCATACCGGTTTCATCCAGCACCTTCTTGTAGCGGATGGCCGAGAGCTTGCTGTCCGTCGCCAACTGGCCCTTTAGGCCGATGGCCTTAAAGCTGTCACAGAAGTGCGTGGCGATGTCATAGGCGATAAGGCGGATGCGTTGTTCGGCTCCATAAACCTGGCCCTTGCTGGAGAACTTGCGCTTGAGGTCAGCTTTCTGTTCATCAGTCAGGCCTGTGGTAATTTTCTCGAACCAATTGTCGATGGCCTTGTCGTTGATGTCCAGCATCGGCTGCCTTTCTTCATAGAGCAGAGGCGTGACAGTGCCGTCATCCACGGCCTCGCGCATGGTGTAGGCGTGAAGGATCTTGCCGAACTTGTTCTCGGTCTTGCGCTCTTTCAGCAGCGGAGTGCCAGTAAAGGCGATGAAGGCAGCATTGGGCAGGGCAAGCTGCATCCGCTCGTGGTTCTCGCCGCCCTGGCTGCGGTGACCTTCATCCACCAGCACGATCATGTCTTCGCTGTCATTCTTGCACTCGGGGTATTTGGTGGCCGAGTTAAACTTCTGCAGCAGGGTGAAGATGATCCGGTCGGTTCCTGCCCCGATCCGCTTTGCAAGATCCTGGCCGCTTTCTGCCCTGGCCTTCTCGCCTTCCTTCTTGGTCGCAATAGCCGAACCGAAAGCACCACCAGACCGGAAGGTGGCCGCAAGTTGCTTCTCAAGGTCTGTGCGGTCGAGCACGATGAGCAATCGACATTTGGCCAGGTCTGGATTGTGCAACAGGGCGCGGCAGAGGAACACCATGGTGTAGCTCTTGCCCGAGCCGGTGGTGTGCCAGATGATGCCGCCCTTGCGTTTCTTGCCTGAGGCGCTTTTCTCGTCACGCTGCTGCACCTGGGCCAGCATGGCGCGAACGCCGAAGAACTGCTGATACCGAGCCGCGACCTTGCCAACCTTGCTGTCAAACAACAGGAAGTAACGGACGAATTCGAGCAGCCGGTCGGGTCTGGCTATGCCAATGAGCAACCGGTCCTGTTCGGTCAGGGCCATGTCGGCAGACCAGAGCACCGAGAGATGGGCCTTCACCTTTGCCGACAACCCCGCCAACAATGCGGACTTCTGTGCCTCATCAAGTGGCCGGTTCTTCAGCGCCAGCATGTCGCCTTCCGAGAATTCCTCCTCGTGCCAGGCAGCCCAGAATTTCAGCGGCGTTTCGGTGGTGCCATATCGGGCCTGGCTTTCGGCGAGAGCCATCAACACCTGACCATAGGCATAAAGGCTCTGAATGCCATTGGGCATCTGATTACGCAGATGTTGCGAGATCGCCTCTTCCACCATCTTGTCCTTGTTGGCGGTCACGGCCTTTTTGGCTTCGATGATCAGCAGTGGCAAGCCATTTACGAAACCGACAATGTCCGGGCGATAGGTCGTCGTCTGACCCTGCCGTTCAACGCTCATCTCCTCGGTCACCTCGAACCGATTGGCGCTGATATTCTGCCAGTCCACCAGCGAAACGGTAACGGACTGCTTGTGACCGTCGGGCATGAATTCGGAAACGGTGATGCCGAGAGTGAGGATGGTGTGCAGCGCTTCATTGGCCTTGGCGAGCCCTTGCGCAAGCCCAAGATTGGTGACGCCCTTCATCACCTGCGCCTTGCCATCATCGGACAGTGGATAGAGCTTGCCGCGATAGTCGAAACGATAGGCATCGAGCCACACCCGAAGGCTGTCCTCCAGCAGCACTGTTCGATTGGAACCGCGACGAACCTGGCATTCATCGGCGGAAATATAGGTCCAGCCCATATTGACCATCAGTGCCAGCGCCGGGATCTTGGAGGCAGCTTCTTCGGTGGTGATGGGCGCGGAATGATCGAGCATGGTGGCCTCGGGCAATGAACAGGACTTTGTAAAAAGAGGACGGCAAACCGACCTCAAACTGTTGTCATGTCAGCACAACAGAGCAGCCAAGAGCAAGGTGAGGTTGAAGAAAAAGAACCTTTGCCACCAAAAAGGACAGCCCTCCACTGCCTCACAGGGCCAATTGAAATGGGAATAGAGGACGGGAAAGCTCTTGCGCATGGAGCGGGAGCACTCGACATCCATGGTCGTCGGGTAGGCTTCCCCTTTCACCGGTCGCACGTGGAGACTGGAGCTCTTGCCGCTCTTTGTCGCCGCGTAGGTCTCGACAACAATTTGCTGGTAGTCACTCCATGGGGCATTCACATCGGTCATCAGACCTTCACCCGCTTCCTACCCGTCAGCAACTGCTGCATGAGGGCACGTTTCTCGGTTCGGAGGTGGGTGATCTTGGCCTCCTCATTCTTCTCAAGGCATGATGCTTGACCGAGTACCTCGCAAACAGCTCTCTGCTCGTGTTGATCAGGTAATCGAATTTTGATGCTGTTGAGCGTATCCCTTGACAGGCTTGGCACCCCAGATGCTTCGTTGAACCGCCGTAGGTCCAGCGCACTAATCAGCCAAAACAAATAACCGATTTGGTATCCTGGCTTAGCAGAACACACAAAAGTCGTGTCGATAGGCCAGAAGCGTCCTTTCACGAATGACGGTTTATCGATGGTACCTTTCCGACCGATAACCACATTTTCACCTTCAAACATCCAGTCGTTCGTCTTCCCGGTTTCTCCACCCGTTCCGATGACAGGGTAAGCCCCGTTGAGGCAGATAACGTCTTTGGGAGACTTGCCATAAACAAGCGTCGCGCTGTCCCCCAGCTTCACGGTCTTCCAATCGCCATCAAATCCGGGGAGGCGGCGGGTGCCGGTGAGGAGCTGTTGCATCAGGGCCTTTTTCTGAAGCCGCGCATTCTCCAGCTGCTGCTCCGCCACCTCAATCGCCCGGTCCCACGTCGACAGGATCTCGGCAATCTTCTTCTGTTCGGGGAGCGGGGGGAGTTGTATCGTCAGCCTTTCAAACTCCTTCTGGCCGAGCGTCTTGTTTCGGCCCGCCCCTCCGGGAGACGCGAGTTCGAGAAGGTGTTTTCCTTTGGGCGTCAAAAACAAATATCGAAGAAAAGAAACATCTGCTCTATCAGATTTTCCACGAAACATTGGAAATCTGTGAGAGGCAATTAGTCCTTCCATGGACTGATCAGTTTCCGCGACTGCCTGTTCCCATGCAAAAACGATGTTTACGATCAGGCACTCTGGAACAATCCAGAAAACTCTTTTGTTTCCCAGCTCCTCACCTTTTACAGAATCCTTGATAAATGTCCCTTTGCCGTGAGAGCGAATGCCGATCTGCGTGTATTCTCGCTCAGGCTGAACGCTTACTGGGCGAACAACACGATCAAGTACATCGCCCAACTTCTCGAACTTCCATCCCTCAGGCACCATAACCGAGCTCCTTGAGATAGGCGTCCATCTTGGCTTCCAGCTCGGCCATTTCCGCGTTCAGGGCCTTCCGTTCCGTGCGGACGGCGACGAGGTCTATCTCCTCTTCTTCTTCGAAGGTGTCGACATAGCGCGGAATGTTGAGGTTGAAGTCGTTCTCGGCAATCTGCTCAAGGCTGGCGCGATAGGCGTATTTATCGAGCGTCTCCCGAGCGCGGTAGGTTTTGATGATCTTCTCGATCTGCGTTTCGCCGAGGCGGTTCTGGTTCTTGCCGTCTTCATACTCACGGCTGGCATCGATGAACAGCACCGAGCTGTCGGGCTTGTTGTGCTTGAAGATGAGGATCGCCGCCGGTATGCCAGTACCGAAGAACAGCTTCTCGGGCAGACCAATGACAGCATCGAGCAGGTTATCCTCGATCAGCGCTTTGCGGATCTTGCCTTCCGATGAGGCACGGAACAGCACCCCATGGGGCACCACCACCGCCATGCGCCCCGTGTCGGGCTTCAGGGTCTCCACCATGTGGGAGATGAAGGCATAGTCACCCTTGGTCTTGGGTGGCAGACCGCGCCAGAAGCGCTTGTGCGGGTCTTTCTCGGCGCTACCAATGCCCCACTTGTCGAGGCTGAAGGGCGGATTGGCCACCACCACGTCAAAATGTAGCAGCTTGCCATTGCCGTCCTGGAGCTTGGGGTTGCGGATGGTATCGCCCCACTCGATGCGATGGTTGGTCTCGCCATGCAGGAACATGTTCATCTTGGCCAGCGCCCAGGTCGCGCCGATGCTCTCCTGCCCATAGAGCTCGTAGGTGCGTTTGCCAGTTTCCTCCAGAATGCGCCGACCGCATTTCATCAGAAGCGAGCCGGAGCCGCATGTCGGGTCGCAGATCTGATCGCCCTCCTTCGGCTCGACAAGATGGGACATGAGCGTGGACACCTCTGCCGGGGTGTAGAACTCCCCTGCCGACTTGCCTGCCTCTGAGGCAAAGCGCGAGATGAGATATTCGTAGGCCCCGCCGATGACATCGAGCGCCCCTACCCGGCTCGGGCGCAGGTCAAGCTCATCTTTGGCGAAGTCCTCAAGCAGGAAGCGCAGAGTATCGTTCTTCTGATCCTCGTCTCCGAGCTTGTTGGAGTTGAAGCTGATGTCCTGGAAAACGTCGCGCAGCTTGGTGCCGTTGGCATCTTCGATGGCATGGAGGGCCTTGTCGATGCGCTCGCCATTCTTCGGCTCATGCCGGTGTTCAAAAAGAAAGCCGAAGCTGGCATGAGGCGGCAGGACGAAGTTCTCCTTGGCCATCATGGCTTCGATCAGCTCGGGGGCATCGCCATACTGCGCCTTGTAGCCCTCATAGTGGTCGCTCCAGACATCGGAGATGTATTTGAGGAACAGCATGGTGAGGACGTAGTTCTTGTAGTCCGCTGCATCCACGACACCCCGGAAGGTGTCACACACCGCCCAGGCGGCCTTGTTGATCTGATCCTGGGTGACGAGACGTTCCGCCATGCTTCTTCCTTGTCTTGTTCCTCGTGTGCTCCGCGAAGCACTTCATGCGGGACAGAGTAGGCGTTTGCTCGGCTGGAGGGAAGAGGCCGAAGGGCGAACTTTCACAGACAGGTAGGCTCTGACAGCGTAGCCTACGGCCCCTTTTTCAAGCACACCATTATCGAGCATCATCCACCACATTTTCAATCACTGATTTTAGTTGCGTATAACGTACAACAACAGCGGTTTTGGCCGCTCATTCAACGCAAGGAGCATCATGCCCAACACCCCAAATACCCCCACAGAACCACCCTCTACTGACGACGATCTCTCGGAAGCCATCGCCAAGCTGACCGAGGAAGCAGCCAAGGGCACCCGAGAGGATCGCCCTGATCGATTGCCCATCGGCGACATCATCGAATGCCCGGAAGCCTTTAACGTCCGAGGCGAAGATCCGCTCGAGTATCACCTTACCGAACTGAAGAGAGCGCTTGAGCGCATGGCTGATCTCGATCCGGTGTTGATCCTGCCGTGCGGTGATAGCTTCGTGCTCATCGATGGACATCACCGCTTGGAAGCCTACCGCCGCGATGAAGAGCGAACAGATATCCCCGTCCGCTATTTCGAGGGAAGCATTGAGAACGCTGTCCTTGAAGCCGCACGGATCAACTCCAAAGCAGTCCTGCCTCTCAACAACCAGCAGCGGCAGAACCTCGCCTGGCGTCTGGTACTCACCAAACGATACTCGAAGGCCCAGCTTGTCGAAGCTGCGGCTGTCTCCTACGGCCAAATCAGCAACATGAGGAAAGTAATGAAAGCATTGAACGATGACGCAAATACCTATGACAGCTGGTGCAAAGCCCAGCAAGCGGCAGCAGGAAAGCTGCGGGAACAAGATGAAGATTTCGACCAGGAAACATGGCTCCGCGAACAGGCTGCGACCTTTGCTGATCGCATGTTTAAGACCTACGGCACAAAGCTCTCTCGCAACCCATCTCTCCTCGCTCTTGTCCTGGTCGATTATTGCGGTCGCAACGCTCAGGGCCTTTACGATGAACTAGGGATGATCCTCGACATCGACCCCGCTGAAGACGAAGACATCGACGAAGACGACTTCTGATCAGCCTTCACTGATCTCCTGAATTTCACCAAGGCTCCGCTCATGTAAACGGGGCCTTTTTCATATCCGGCGGGGTGCAATCCCTTCGCCACCATCAGACAATCAAAGGAAATACCATGAGAATTATCACTGACATCCACACCGCTTACCTCGACAACATGCCTCTCAACTTCTTCATCCAGTTTGAAGAAAATGGCAAAATGAAGCTGTTCTATTCCACCCACGATCTTAGACGTATCGCTGCTTGCTTTGTCCGAGCCGAAAATGCTTGGGACTTCATCGAACAGTGCGAACGAGAAGTTGGCGTCCATGAATTCATTATGTCAAACCAAAAGGACACCTATCGTGTAGCGGAAGTCTGGTACCTCTCGCCGCTTCTTGAAGACGACAGGATTGAGTTCCACCTCCCTGAAGAAATTGCCGATTGGATCATCCAAGAGAGCATGGTCGCCTCAGACAAGGCACTTGAGTACGGCAGAGATATGCTCGAGCAAGAAGAAGAACTGCTTCCATTCTAAGGGCAGTCAGAGCAGACCTCGGTGTTGCCGCCGGGGTCTCACTCGCTAACCAGAGTAACCCTCCTGTCCATTCCTTAGGCTGTACATTTTGTACAAGCTGGCGCTCGTTCTGGATGTTCTGCGCAAAAATCCAAGCGATCAATCAGATATACAGCTCGCGCCTCCCCCCCCCTGTGGGGGCCTCGAACCTACCCAACCCACTTCACCATTTCTCAAACATGGAGGCCGGTCCAACCATGACCTACCCCGACTACATCATCACGATCCATACCGATGGCTCATGCTCTGGCAACCCTGGTCCTGGGGGCTATGCCGCTATCATCCGCAACCCTAGACGTCAGCTTGAGATCTCTGGTGGCGAACCTGGAACCACCAACAACCGCATGGAGCTCAGGGCTGTGATCGAAGCCCTTACAGCACTGAAGCGCCCCCTTCACCTGAAGATCTTTTCGGACAGCCAGTATGTCATCAAGGGTGCCTCCGAATGGCTCAAGGGCTGGAAGGCCCGGCATTGGAAGAATGTCAAGAATGTTGACCTGTGGCAGGCGCTCGGTGCTGCCGCCAGTCGTCATGACATCGAATGGCAATGGGTGAGAGGCCATGCAGGTAACGAGATGAATGAGAAAGCCGACCTCCTCGCCAACCAAGGCAGAGAACGGCAGAAGCAGATCAAGCGAAGAACCAGGCTCTGATCCTGCGCAACAATGGTGGGGCGTTGCAAGATGCCCTGCCACCTCAGGCCCCAATGGTCACAATTGTATACTCTCGTGACCGTCCACAGATCGTATTGACAATGCGGTCATTTTCCGTTCATAAACTTTTGGTCATTTAAGTCCAAGAGGTAATGAACAATGTCATTGGTCGGGTATGCACGAGTGTCTTCTATCGGTCAGTCACTAGATGTGCAGGAGGCGAAGCTTCAGTCTGCAGGGTGTGAGGAGATCTTCCGAGAGAAGCGAAGCGGGGTCGACACTGAGCGCCCTCAGCTCAAGGAGTGCATGCGTTACATCCGCAAAGGAGACACCCTAGTCATCTCCCGTATTGACCGCTTGGCTCGCTCTGCCGAGCACCTGTTGCATCTTGTCCGGGAATTGGATGAAAGGGGCGTGGCGTTAAAGGTGCTCGATCAGCCCATCGACACGTCAGATTCCGCCGGTCGAGCCTTCCTGGGAATGCTGGCCATCTTCGCCCAGTTCGAAAATGACATCCGCAAGGAACGTCAGATGGACGGCATCGCCAAGGCTCGAGAGAAGGGCGTAAAGTTCGGGCGAAAGCCGGTGATGACTGGTGAGCAGGAGGACGAGGCAAGGCAGCTTCGCAAAGATGGCTGGGCTCTACAGCGCATCGCCGACCATATGGGCGTATCGAAGGGCTTGATCTTCAAGGTCACCAGTCAGAGCGGATCTTCAGGCGTCTGAGTGTCTATCAGTGTTTTTTCTCGCCGTATCTATTTGCCATAAAGCCATGGCGGCAAGTGATTTCGCCTTTGAAAGAGAATCGACATGAAGTGAAGTGTACCAACATTCCCCACGATCAGCATAGTAAATATAACTTGCAGGATTGCTTTGATTAATTGAGCCACGTTTCTGCCCATCAAGAAATACATCATACTCTGCTAATCCTACAATCTCTTTTTTGGGCTCACCTATGTTTAACCTATTTAAATAGTTCAGTGTATTATCAACTATATTTTTAATATATTTCTTATATTTATCATTATCCAATGGACTTTTTCTATTTTCATTTATGTATTTCACCAACCTGCCCATGACATCATAAACCTCATCGATCAGTTCACAAACTAATCCCTCTGAATATAAAATGTCTCTACCACCACAGTGGCGCAATTCAATTAATCCGTATCTATTGAGCTTCTCAAAATTTATAGCGAAACTTTTTCCAAGGCCAAGACATCTTTCCAAGAACATCTTATCATAAACGTATAAGTTACCATCTCGAATAGCCGTTGTAACTTCAACGACAATGTTATCAATTTGGGTATTTGTGTATGAGTTTCCAGATCGCCCAAAATCTTCAAGGATTGACTTCTCATCGAGTTCCATTGCGAGGGCCAATGGCATGTAGTCTCGATATGCCTTGTCGACATCAAATGACATATGCAATCCGCAGCACTCATCCGTAAATCCTTCCTTATCCAGACAAAATTCCAGTATCTGAGAGAGAGCTTGATGAGCCTTTTCTTTTTTCATAGGTGGAGAAATAATCTCGACAGCGCACGGAACTCCTTCATACGCATTATTCTCGATATCGTATTCTTCTTTTACTGCCCATTTCCTCGTGGGATGAACACTATCTCTCACAGGAACACTAACAGGAGCATTCACGTATTTGCTCAGGTCATCTGCTATAATTTTTCTCAAATAATGCGGAGCTCGCCCATCGTTATCTTGCCAATAGAAGCCATGTTCGTCAGCAGCTTTGATGAGTTCTGGATACCCATCAGCTGTAAACATGACCTCTAGTTCGAACCCAACGCGAATATCTCTATTTTTTATGGCCATTTCATATTCCAAATATTGAATTAATTATATTTACTTAATAAATGCCTTGGGAACGAACAGATGCGACAAATCCAATCCCGTATAGCTGATCTTCTGCATTTCCTCATTGAGGCGTCGCAGCGTGTAACCTCGTCCGTATCTGGCAGACATGCCTTCTTCACCGTGGCCCTGAATGGCGTCCATAACATCATGAGCCACTCCGCATTCTCGGCAAGCATCTTCTAGGGTATGCCGAAAGCTGTGAAAGACCAGAGTATCCCTCTTAATACCAATGCTCTCGAGATGACGCCTGAAATGCTTGGTAAATGGCGATGAATAATAGCCATCGTCACCAGCTTTAAGATCTGGAAAGACGCGCATTTGTCTAGCTTTCTTGCGCGACTCCACTAAGTCAAGAAATCCCATTTTGACCAAGTCTTGATGTATCGGTATCGATCTGACTGAGTTCCTGTTTTTGAGACGCTTGTCTTCGCCATCCTCGTTAATGTCGAAATATCGAACACCATTCTCTTCCTTGATATCAGACACATAAAGCTGAATAATCTCGCCAAGTCGAGCTCCAGTATACAGACCGATTAGAGGCACCCAATAGATGCCAGCATCCCGTGGCACCAGTTTGCCAGGCCGCTTCCAAAACCGCAGAGACTTGCATCCCCGGTAAATTGGCACATTGAAGACTTTTCGAAGTTCCTCCATCGTGAAGGGATCTCGCTCTTCTCGAACGTTTTTGGTCCTCTTGATCTTCAGGCCTTTGAACAATCCGCTTTGCACATCATCATAGTTGGCATCTGCCCAGTTCCAAAATGCAGCAACAAAGCCAATGATCTTGTTGAGATTGCTGTCTGACATCGGCCCCATATCAGCCGCCTTAGCAACCTCGGCAGCCTTGGCCAGCGATAGTCCCTTCAAAGCAATCTTCTTGTTCCAGTTTGAAGGAAGGCTGAGCAGCGCAGTTTTGAAGGCTTTAGCATCGACTTTGCGATATTGGTCAATCGGGCGATCTCCGACCGTTGCAAGAAAATGAGAGATCCATACCCGATGCTCAGAGGCTGTCTTTTCCTTCCAGTTACTGCGAGATCTTTCGGCGATCCAATCCTCCAGCGCCACCGAAAGCAATGGATAGTCAGAACGAGGCGTCACTTTCGGCAGAAGTGGGGTTTCAACAACTTCACCTTCATTGCGCCTTTGATTGTCCCGGTACGCACGAACTGTCGCCTTCAGCAGCTCTCGCTCCACAAGTCGCCAGGAAGGTGATCCAGATGCCAACTTAAGATTGACGCTATCCCACGTCAGGACTTCTTCAGCTTCACCATGAAGAAATACGTCAGATCGCCCTCGAGCCAACTGCTCTTTGTTATAGCCGAGCGCATCCTCAAGCAGCTCACCATACTCATCAAATGTTGGAGCGAACTGAAGTGAACCATGGTCCGCATCATCGAGAAAGCCATCAAGCCGAATTTCTTCGTCTTCTTCGAGGAGATGAGCGTAATAGACATCTTGAATGTGCTTTAACTGTTCAGCGGTCAGCTCGTCTGCGGCGGGAGTGCTTTGTTTGTGCCGGTGCTCTTCGAACAATCTATCCACACTCGCCGCAGCAACTCGGACGCGCTTGAGCGCTTCTCGATAGTCCTTGGTCTTGAGCGAGAAGGTTTCTTCCGATTTTGGGTAGGTTTCCTTGATATCAACCGGGATTGCCGCGCGGTGATAATAGGTGCCTTTACGGCAAAAAAGTCGAGGATGTCCAGTCACTGCTTCCATAGCTCCACTGTAACAGTCTAATGGAACAACGGGAAGTCAGATGCCTGACTTTTCAATAAGTTATTGATTATATGGAAGGGAAATAGGATATGGCGGAGAGACAGGGATTCGAACCCTGGAGACGGTTACCCGCCTACACGCGTTCCAGGCGTGCGCCTTCGACCACTCGGCTTTATCGTTATATTTCAATAATTAAGATCTGTCATCAATGTTCTGCTCGAATGGCTCGCAATGGGAGATTTCCTTCATCGTAAGACGACGATTTAGCTGTTTTTTGTAGCAAGATTTGTTGTGAATTTTGTAGCACGAGCTTGCATTCTCGCGCCCAAAGAATCTGAGGGCTTGGATCAAGCTTAGCCTAAGACATGTCATCGAACGCATGACAGAACACATTAAGCGGGCTTTACTGTCCGCCGGATGAAAGCATTCTCTCTCACCTCACTTTGTGATCGTTTTTCATGAAAATCCATAATTTGTTATCAAAATTCATTGTCTGTAAGTGTTTTTCATGAGATCCTCGCTAAGTAAGGCATTTTCACAGAGAGTAAGCATTTTTCATGGAATTTGACGCTCAACATCAATTTTCAGGACCAGTCAGCGTTTTTCAGGAGAGCCGCCTTCCTGAAACTGCTCGCCCTGCCGGTTATGCAGCTCTAATTGATGCGTTCGACTTACAGGTTCCATTACCGCTAACTTTGTGTGCCATTGGCCCTCGGCACAAGGTCTATGAGCAGGACGGCTGGCGTATTTACACGCCGCGCCACGAACCTGCCGCGACCCTAGAAGGCCATATGACCTTTGCTCTCAAATATGAAGGGCTCGATCTGCTTGTTCTCAAACGCCTGTTTAGTGCTCTTATTCCAACTGACCTTGAAACGATCATCAAGGCAAAACCCAATAGTGGCTATATGCGCCGCATATGGTTCCTCTATGAATGGCTATTTGGGAAAGAGCTGAACATACCGGACGCGAAAACTGGCACCTACGCGGAAATCGTCGATCCTAAATTACAATGCGTTGTAAAGGGTGTCACGTCTAGTCGGCATCGCGTGCATAATAACCTACCCGGAACGGCTACCTTCTGCCCGATGGTCCGGAAAACCAATAAGCTGGAGCAATTCATAGAGCAAAAGCTTGATGAAAAGGCCCACTCCGTGATTGGAAGGATTTCCAGTTCGCTTCTTGCCAGAACGGCAGCTTTCCTGCTCTTGAAAGACTCAAAGTCGAGCTATGCCATCGAAGGGGAAGCCCCTCCGCAAGACCGTATTCAGCGCTGGGGTAAGGCGATTGGAGAAGCCGGCAAGCATCCGCTCGATGAAGCTGAATTCCGGCGTCTTCAAACAATCGTAATCGGCAAGGACAATCGCTTCGTCAAAATGGGACTGCGCAAAGAAGGCGGCTTTATCGGCGAGCATGATCGCGACAGTCGCGCACCTCTACCTGATCACATCAGCGCGCGCCATCAAGACCTTCCTGACCTGCTTAAAGGTCTGATCGCTTTTGAGCATGATTATGCTGGTGGCTTGGATCCTGTTATTGCCGCAGCAATTCTAGCCTTTGGCTTTGTCTATATTCACCCATTCGAGGATGGAAACGGTCGTATCCATCGCTATCTCATTCACCATGTTCTAAGCGCCAGAGGTTTCAATCCTCCGGGGCTTGTCTTCCCCGTTTCCGCGGCAATTCTGGACAGAATCGAGAGCTACCGAAAAGTTCTTGAAAGCTATTCGACCCGATTGCTTCCACTAATTGAATGGAAGGCGACGCCCAAGATGAATGTTGAAGTCCTCAATGATACTGGTGACTTCTATCGCTATTTCGATGCCACACCACATGCGGAATTTCTTTTCGAATGTGTTCAGCGCACAATCGAACACGATCTGCCGGAGGAAGCCGCATTTCTCGAACGCTATGACCTATTCAGGACACGCGTTGAAGCTATTGCCGAAATGCCAGCGTCCATGATCGACTTGCTGTTCAGCTTTCTCAAACAGAATCAAGGACAACTTTCCAAGCGAGCAAGAACAACCGAGTTTTCGATGCTGACTGGAGAGGAAGTGAGTGAATTTGAAGCGCTGTATCAGGAGCTGTTTTAGGAGAATTCTTACCTAGTGATACCATAGAACAGTGTAGCGGCGTTTTCCAAATTACCCAAGACTTAAGGCCTCTCGCGATCGAGCCTATGAAATTATTTAATTTCAAAAAAACAGCATTTCTTTCGCAAGAAACAGGCACCGGCACACCCTTGTTGTAGCCAAAATTTAATCTGAACTGCCCTTAGCTAAAACTCTATGGTGCAAATCCTTACTTAAACGACCATTTATTGTGTTTCTCTTTTTCTTTAAGATAAATTAAAACCAGTAGTTACTAAAGTTGTATAGCTCAAAATTAGAAGTAAGCTGATTGAGGAGAAACCATGAAGGGAAGCTTAGCTCTTTGGTGCAAGAAAGCAGGCGATAGTGTGGACGGCCATTCTCCATCTCTGGAGCTGCATTTCAATTATTGGCAAGCAAATACGGGAAAGAAGTCAACTGATGCTCTTGATATGGGCGTATTGATTCATGACCTACGTGTATTCGACGAAATCAAAATTTATTTTCCTGGAAAAATCGATAGAAAAAATATTTTAGATCTATCGAGTGAATTGCATGACCGAAAAACACTTTCAGCTGTCTTTAATGACACCTTGGAAGTCGGCAATGATCACACATACTGCGAAGATGAAAAGAAAAAAATTTGCTTCCAAGCAAAATCTGGAGACACGGTAAGATTTCATGTTATGCGCATGAATGTAGAGCGCGATATCAGAATTATGCCAATCGAGGAAACCGACGGACAAGAAGGGACTCTAATTACTATAGAAAATTCTTTTTTAAGAAAATTCAAAGAAATTGGTGAGCATTATTTTAGAGTTAGATTTTTACTTGATTCCGAAAGTCTGACAAAATTATTCCGTGACAAAATCAACCCAAAAGACCAAATCTTTTCCAGCACTTTCCTATCACTCGACACACTTGAATTCAGACTAAATGAAAGACGAAATTTCGGTGAGAAGCTTAGAGAAGAATACGAAAACGGGTCTGTGCCCGATATACGTGCAGTGCACTATTTTCTGATTAGAGATATCAATACAGAACTAGTTCGAGCTCACGCTGAATACCGAAAGATGCGCAAACTTGAGCCCAATTTATGGGATGGCTACGTCCAAAGGATTGGAGATGTTTCTCCTAATGAAATGGTCATTTATCATTGGCGAGCCCAAGCATCAGAAAAAAGTGGAAACGTCCAAGATTTCATTGCCTATGCGGCTTTCAGACAACCCAATTCATTAGGTCCGATTCCTGTTGCGTCTTTTGTAATCGCACTTGGAAGCCTCGGAAGCGGTGTTTTTTCACTTTTTTATTACTTGATACAACGTCTTCGGAGCATCGATCCAATCGCAGTTGAAGCAAACAAACAGAGTTTTTATACAAGCTTGTGTGCAACATTAATTGCTCTAGCGTTACATGTGCATTATATTTTTGGCCAAAGATCCTGCACTTTTTTAAGTTTTTGTGTGAGAAGCTATTTAGAACGACTCGGTCATAATTTTGGGGTTGATTTTCCCAATTAAATTTGTCTCTAAATGTCAAATTGATTATGCCATCTTGTGCAAATCATGTTAGCTTTCTGCTAGAGAGGAAATTTCAAACCAATGATGACCTGTCAAATTGCCGAAACACATTTCGACGATTTTTCAACTGCCCTTCCACATTCGGTCGGCATGCAGGCAGTTTTTGGTTGCCTTGAGCATCTTGATCAAAATTACTATCCAGGTTTCAGAAAGTGGTTTTGGGACAAAGTGACAAATGACGTCTTCCACGACACCCGCCACATATTTACCGCAACTTACATGGGACAGATAGTGGGTTTGGCTATTGCAAAGCGCGGTGAAGAGAAGAAGCTTTGCACTCTTTGGGTCCGAGAGGACTTTAGGGATTTTAACTTAGCCTCCGACTTAGCTGAGCAAGCATTTTTATGGATTGGAACCAATAAGCCTCTATTCACTATTCCCGAAGAGAAGATGCCTTTATTTAAAGGGCTTCTAAATAAGTGGAGCTTTGAAAACGTAACCGCTTATAAGGGATACTATCGCTCAAACAAATTAGAATACGTTTTTAACGGTTCTTTGTCGCCAGAGATTACTTCTTAGCATTAGCGATATACTGTTCAATTTCAAGTTCGTTATCAGAGCATATTATTTCAAAAGATGCATTCAATTCTCTAGCAATGAATTCAGCATAATTCTCCTCAATATTCGACATATTTGATATTGAACCGGCATCGACGGATGTTCTGCTCATCTCTCTCCGAGAGGAAATAACTCGACTGTTTGAAGATATAAATATTATATCAGTTATAGGCAGCTTTTCTATAATATTCTTAGGGACTAACTGTGGCCCGTCAGAAGTTTCTATTAGCAAGTGCCCGTCGACGATACATTTAGTATTAAAAGGCAACTTCCGTCTCAATAAATTTATCTCATCAACTAAAATAGTTTGATTATTAATGTGGTCCTTATATGATATATCGCATATTCTCACACCCTTCTTTTTAAGAATATTACTGGCGGAATAGACTTCAAGAGACGGGTTGGCCCTCTTATACCGAGAGACAAAACTGCTTTTTCCTGCCCGCGATAAGCCACAAACAAAGACAATCAACTTACTCTTCCAATTCATTGAGCAAGGCGTTAGTAATGTAACACCAAGACTGCGGCGGCCTAAACCCGATTTTGTCCCTCAGAACATCAAGAGATCGAGGCTGTTTTAGAGCTTCGACACTTCTGAGTTCCAACGCATTTCCACGCTCCAGACCTGAAAAATACTCCAGAAACACGTCGCGAGGAACACAGCTTAATAGCCCAACGCGATCCCATAGCACTGATGGCTCGCAGGAAATTACACGATCAACTATGCATCGATATGCTATCATTTTTCTTGGAGCGGTCACATATATGTAAGAAATCGTCGGTTTGACAATATTCGGTGGACGCCTCCTCAATTCATAAAGCTTCTTTCCTGACGTGATAAGGTCTACCCAGTTTGGCCTAATGCTCAACAATATCAAATTCTGTTATCCTTTAATAATGACGTCAATCACCCGTATGCTTATGAATTGCGGATTGTTTCAAGAATCGCCTCATAGCTCTGCGCAATATAGGCGAAGATATCCAGCGCCGCACCTACCACCTCTTTAAAATCATGCTCAAACTCTAAACCGTTCCGAAGGATAGTGCTCGATAAACTTTTGCTTGTCGAGTTTGATGAAACAACTTTTTCGTTTCGCATGGCGAAAGGCCGTTCACAGCAAAGTTTCGAAAAAAATTTGGAATCTCAGCGAATCCCATCAGCACATTGCTATATTAGTAAATGCAACATGATTGCATTAATCGAACAATTTTCAACCGAGTATCTTAATGACCACCAATACTGAAGAATCCAAATTCACCCGCTATATTCGCTCCAAGATTGAAGCTTCCGAAAAAAGCCAACGCGAGTTGGCGGAACTTGTCGGCTACAATAACCAAAACATGATCGCCATGCTGAAAACCGGTGGCGTCAAACTGGCCCTCGATCGCGTGCCTGCCATGGCACAGGCATTAAAAGTTGATCCGCTTGATCTTTTCACGTTTGCCCTCACCCAGTTTTACGACGAAGACACCTGCAAGGCCCTGCTAGACATTATTGAAGCTGGCAACTCACCAATTGAGCGGGAAATTTTGGAGATTGTCCGGGCGAGCTCAAGTGGCACTCCTGAATTGACAGAAGAGCAGAGAAAGAAACTGACAGACCTCTTTTCATGAACTCGTGTATTTCAATATTTTCATTTTTACTATCGAGGAGGAATTACCAATGGATGGGCCAGACGAAGAAATTTTCATAAGCGAGTTTCCTGATGAGCCTTCAATTGAGACCGCGAGGAATTTTCTAAATCTCCTTGCTTCAGAAGCGGACACACAGCCAGAAATTGCTCTTATAGCTACCAATGAATCAGGAGATAAGGAAGAGTATCCGCTGTCTCCCGCCACGCAGCAAGCAATCATCGATATGTTCCGGCTCATCGCCGACGGCAAACAGTTTCAGATCAACTCTGTCGATGAGGAGCTCACCGTTGAGCAAGCCGCAGAAATCCTCAGGATTCCAGAACAGCACATGGAAAAGTTGTTAAATGAGGGACGAATTCCTTTCATAGAAACAGAAGGTCAGAGAACACTCAAGAAAGCAGCTGTATTGGCCTACAAAGACGAGCGTCAGCTCAAAAGAAGTGAAGGGGTGAAAAGGCTAATTGAAATGGACGCTGAGCTCCTTGATATCGAAGATGAGTATTTCAAGAATACTTCCTCATATGGCTCAGCTGACGGCTAGCAAATATACACCCGTTCCAATACACATAGAGGAGGTTTCGAGCCTCCTAAGCTTGGCCAGCGGAAGGCATCCCCATCAAGCACCGCTGCTTTTTCTAAGACTTCTCCTCTCAGGCCACGGATCCCATGATCTGTCGCCATTCCCCATTTTTCCGAGAGCGGCAGACACGCTAAGGCAAAATGAATTCCAACCACATAGGCAGCATCTACGAATCGATATCGCCCAAGTTCTCGTCGAATGTTTCTATGAACGCTTTAAGTCGCGCAATGATACGAGACACAATTGAAGCCCGCTGCAGGATGCCGACAGGTTTCTGCAGAACCGGCAAGACATCGTCCGCGAGCGGGTCTTTTTGCGTAAATTGATAGGATTGCATCAGGTCGGCAAAACCATCGGGATCAAGTCCTTCTTCATTACAAAGGTCTTTGAAGGCTTTCGTGCGCTTCTCGTCCCAATACTGGCGAAACGCCGAACGAGTTTCGTCTTCGGAGCGCCGCTCAGTGAGATAGGATGCAATGAATTCTTCAATCAGCTCCCGTTTGCTTCTCAGGCGTGCTTCTGAGCCGAGAAGATCAAGCACCGCCTTTTTCTTGGCGTCAGATTGCGCTTGGCCATCTTGATCTTGCTCTTCGTCATGAAGCGAAGCAAGCAAAGCCAGAATATAGGCCACATTGATATTGTCACGGCGAATGAGTTCGAGCTCGAAGTCCACCTCATCAATGATTGAGGCCTTTTGCTCTGTTTCGCGGTCAGCTTTCACCTTATCGTAGATATCGAGATACTTACTCTTATATTGCTCGAACCGTTGCTCATCCATCGCCAGATCGTCATCACGGAATTCTGCAAAGGTGGTCAAGACGTTACGCAAGCGCATAAGCTCTCGGAACGCCTGAACGAAAGCAAAGGTATCCTCTTCACTCTCAAGTTTGTCGACAGAGCCAGGAGTGGCCGCGACATCCATGAGAAGCTTCACTGCTTCATTGAAGCGGTCAACATAGGTTTCATAAGGCTCAATAAGGATCTGGTCTTTTGCATCCCTGTTGGAGAAAAGAGCGATTGCCTCATCCACCTTCTCCTTTAGGTTCCGGAAGCACACAATATTGCCCTGAGATTTCTTCTGCCCGAGAATACGGTTGGTGCGTGAGAAGGCCTGAATGAGACCGTGATATTTGAGGTTCTTGTCGACATAGAGCGTGTTGCAGGTCTTGGCGTCGAAGCCCGTGAGGAACATATTGACCACAAGCAGAATGTCGATGCCTTTCTCGGGCAAGAAATCCTTCTTATCGCGCCATTTCATGCGCTTCGCCAAGGCTTTGTAATAGGCGTAGAAGGCCTTGCCGTCTTTGACCGAGTGGTTGGTGCCGAACATCGAATTATAGTATGAAACGTAGCCTGCGAGCTTGTCGCGGCTATGCTTGGTCGCCGCATTCACTGGGCCGCCGGTCACGTCTGGCTCACCGATCAAACCATCGGCATCCTGGTCATCTTCATTAGCCTGAAATGTAAAGATCGTGGCAACCTTCAGCTCATGCTTACCCTCTCTCTTGCGCTTGTCGAAAGCTTCATAGGTCTTGGTCAGAGCATCAACTGAGCTGCAGCACATGATGGCCGAGAAATCGCGATTGTGGGTCTTTGATTTATGATTGTCTATCACCCAGTCAACGACGTCCTGAATGCGCCCATCGCTTTCGAAAAATTCCTTGAGATCGATGCCTGCGACTTCCTCATCAGAGAAATCAGACCCGTCTTTCTTTCGAAGCTTGCCCCAATATTCTACCGAGAAGCGCAGAACATTCTCATCCCGAATGGCATCGGTAATTACATACTTATGCAAGCACTCGCCAAAAAGATCTTTTGTGGTTTTCTTTCCCACTGCGTTTTCAGCGAGAATTGGCGTCCCGGTGAAGCCGAACAGCTGTGCCTTGCTGAAATGATTGACGATATTGCGATGGGTCTCGCCAAATTGGCTGCGATGGCATTCATCGAAGACGAAAACGACGCGAGCGTCCTTGATTGTTTCCATCGCCTTTTCGTGTCGCTCGCGGGTGATTGCGGTGTTCAGTTTCTGGATCGTGGTCACAACCAGCTTCACATTGGGGTCGGCAAGCTGACGCACCAGTTTGTGCGTGTTGTCAGTGCCATCAACCGAGCCCTCGGAAAAGGCGTTGAACTCCTTGGTGGTCTGATAGTCGAGATCAGCGCGGTCAACAACAAACACCACCTTGGCGACTTTCGGATTCTCGACAATGATCTGGCTGGCTTTAAAGCTGGTCAGTGTCTTGCCCGAGCCGGTGGTGTGCCAGATATAACCATTCTTTCGGCCCTTCTGCACCCGATCCACAATCGCCTCAACCGCATAATACTGATAGGGCCGGAGGATCATCGGAAACTTGTCGGTCTCGTGCAGAACGATATATTTCGCAATCATCTTGGAGACGAAACATTTCTCCAGAAAGGCATCCGCAAACTGATCCAATGGCTGGATCGTATCGTTATTTTCCTTGGCCCAATAGAAGGTCTGCTTGAAGCTCTGATTGCGATTGTTGGCGTAATATTTGGTATTCTCGCCATTGGAGATCACGAAGATCTGCACATATTGAAACAGCGCAGAGCCAGCCCAGAAGCTATGGCGCTGATAACGGTTGATCTGGTTGAAAGCTTCCTTGAGAGCAAGACCACGGCGCTTCAGCTCGATCTGGATGAGCGGCAGGCCATTAACCAGGAGCGTCACGTCATAGCGGGTCTTGTAGCTGCCTTCGACCGTTACCTGATGCGTGACCTGATAACGGTTCTTGCACCATTCGAGCTTGTTGAAGAATTCGATATGGATCGTGGTGCCGTCATCTCGGTTCAGCACCATCTTGTCGCGCAGCGTCTTCGCCTTCTCGAAGACCGAGCCTTTTTCTAGATGGACGAGAATGCGCTTGAATTCGCCATCGGTGAATATAAGCCCGTTATGAGCCTCAAGCTGGGTTTTGAGATTGGCCTCGACACTTTTGATGTTTGGTAGGTCAACCGCCGTCCAGCCCAGCCCTGTGAGCCGCTCGATCAATTCTGCTTCTAGCTGCGCCTCGGACTGGATGGACATGGCATCTATTCCTCAAAAAGCCCCAAATAACTGCCTACTTGGGCAGCAGCATTTACAAATTCACGAGCAGTCTCCACATCCATTAATACACTACTTCCATTCACATTTAGGTAGATGCTATCTTGCCCCTCAGAGCCATCTTCAAGGCGACACCCGGCATAATAAGACGAACGCCCGAACTCGACAAAAAGTGAGTTTTCCTTATCTTGGTCTTTGATTTCTTTTTCAAAATACATAGTTGTGGCCATAGTTTTCTCCTTAAACGAACATCTTTTGCAGAAGGCCTTTTTTGAAGGTCTCCACTTGTGAAATCTGAGCAGAAACAGCCTCAATTTTGGCATCTAGGGCGGAAAGGGCATCGGCGATTTTGGCTTGTTCATCCGGATGAGGGATTGGAACCGTAAAGAACTGATATTGTGAAATCCAATGCCGTTTATGGTCACTAGGCTTATACTGAATCAGTTTCATTAGCTCGAAAATTAATCTAAGTCGAATTTCTGAAGACCTTGGCTCAAGTATTTTCATCGCCGAAGATTTAGCCTTAAAAGCAAAGTCTACAAACTTAGAATCAGTCGTGAAATCATCAAAAATAATTACCGGCAGGTTTTTAGAAAAAATACCATCTTTTTCGCTTGTATAGCCGAGTATAAAAGTCTTACCCGCGGTTAGCACAGGTGTTTCAAACTCATCCGAATAATCAACATTTTTAACTAGATATTTAGATGGCTGCTGATATTTCAGCAGTTCTCCTAATTCAATATCTTCCCAATCCGGGAAAGCGGAGCCGTCGGGGCGGGTGAAGCGCAAAGTGCCGGAGAAGAGCTGTTGCATCAGTCCGCGCTTATAGTCCTCAAGCGCCGCCTTCTTCTGGTTCAGAAGCTCGATCTTCTTCGACACGGCATCAAGGAAAGAGGCGATTTTTTGTTGTTCGGAAAGTGATGGGATCGGGGACCACTCCCGATGAAGATCATTCCTGTTAACTCCAGGAACACCAGTCTTATCACTTAGCTTTTTGAAATCAACACGCTCTAATGCGAAGTAGACAAAGCGCGGCAAGTTTCCATGAAAATCTTTCACAAAAAGTGCCGTATTTAATGGCCAAAATGGCTGATCTAAATAGAAGTGATCACCAATGCTACCGTAACGACCAGTTACGATTCCTGGCGCGTCAACTTTTGCCTCGATATGTGACCCTGATACACCTCCTGAAGATATGACTTTGTAAGGACCCGGCGTCCTAGAATGTGAAGGAAGATCAAATCCTCGTTGAAATGTGGCAACTTGCCCGAGCCGAAGACGCATCCACTCTCCTTCAAACTCAGGAAACCGCAATTCAGGCACCAAAGGGTTTTGTCCTGAGCTCATACCGGAGACTCCAGACCGAGCTCTGCACAAAATGCAATGATCTCAGCATCTATCGCACTCATGTCGCCTTCAATCCGCTTCAGCTTATCGATCACAGCGGAGAGTTTCACCTCCGGCTCAGCCTCAAACGTATCGACATAGCGCGGGATATTGAGGTTGTAGTCATTCTCTGCGATTTCTTCGCGGCTTGCATTATGAGAGAAACGCTCTTCCTCCGATCGCGAGCGGTAGGCCGCAACAATGCGGTCGACATCTTCATCACGCAGAGTGTTCTGGTTCTTGCCCTTTTCGAAACAACCGGACGCATCAACAAAAAGGATGTCATCCGCCTCACGGCACTTTTTGAAGACAAGAATGCAAGTAGGAATGCCCGTGCCGTAGAATATATTGGCCGGAAGACCGATGACCGCATCAAGCCAATTTTTGCTTTCCACCAGAAACTGCCGGATTGCCCCTTCCGCACCACCGCGGAACAACACGCCATGGGGTAGGATCACGGCCATGGTGCCGTCTTCATCCAGATGATGCAGCATATGCTGAACGAAGGCGAAATCCGCCTTGGAGCTCGGCGCCAGCTTGCCATATTCAGAAAAACGATCATCTGACTCGAACAACTTGTTGGCCGACCATTTTGCAGAGAAGGGCGGATTGGCCACGACTGCCTCAAAGCGCATGCCCTCATGCTGGGGATGTTCAAGCGTATCTTCCTGCTTGATATTGAAGTTGCGATAATGCACGCCATGCAGGATCATGTTCATGCGCGCAAGGTTGTATGTGGTGCGGTTCCATTCCTGCCCGAAGAAATCTCCCACATGAGAGACTTCGCGCGCCACGCGCAACAACAGGGAGCCCGACCCACATGTCGGATCATAGACCGAGCGCAGACGATCTTTGCCGGTGGTGACAATACGCGCCAGAATGGTCGAGACCTGTTGTGGAGTATAGAATTCACCCGCCTTCTTGCCTGCCCCGGAGGCAAACTGGCCAATAAGATATTCGTAGGCATCGCCCAAAACATCGGAATTGGCATTGGAAAGCTCGAAGTCGATGCCATCCAGATGTCCAAGCACCTTGCCAATAAGCGTATTCCTCGCTTCCGGCGTGCGGCCAATCTTGGTTGAGGTGAGGTCCAGATCTTCGAAGAGATTGTCAAAGTCATCCTCGGACTCGGTGCCCATGGTCGACTGCTGGATATTGTTGAGAATGGCACCAAGGTCATCGAGAATGAACTGATCTGGCTGAGCGCCCTTCTTAGCCACTGCACTGAAGAGCTCTGAAGGCTTCAGATAGTAGCCCAGTGCTTCGAGACAGGCCTTTTTGACTGCGGACAAATACTCCGCATGCTCGACTTCATCCAGATCAGCGAATTTCAGCCCGTCATATTCAAGCGCCTTGTCGGCGTAGAGATTGAGCCGCTCAGACAGATATTTGTAGAAAATGAAGCCGAGGATATAGTCACGAAAACCGTCCGCATCCATGCGCCCGCGCAGCTCATTGGCGATGTTCCAGAGCTTCTGCTCCAGCTTCTTCTTCTGTTCTTCCGTCAAGTCTGATCCCCAAAACTCCAGTGTCTGGCACAAGGCCAAAGCATATACTTCTTATCAGGATCTTGGTTCCGGACTTCCGGCTATTTGAAAGCGTTCGAGATAAAACGCAGAGTTGAAATCAGGACACAAGAATCGCCATATATGTTTCGTGCCACACGCCCTGACTCTGGTCAAGCAAATGCCGTTTTCTGCAGCGTGGGCCGGGTTAGACCATTTCTGTTATGCACCGACCGTCTATTCTGTGTCTCTTAGAAGGAAGAGGCAAAAATCAAGAATGCTTTGCTTTTCGCTTTTCCCACCAACCGGGCAGCACTTCTTCTATTTGCTCATCAGTCCAACCGGCTTTCCGACGCGCATGCCGCCAAACCTTTTCAGCATTTTTGTCCTTTTTATACTGTTCACGCTCTTCAGCGGTCATGCCAGCCAATTCTTCCTTAGGCATCACCTTATTAGGCTTGGTGCGCACTTTCCTGCGACTGGCGTTATAGACATCTCGCCCCTCTCCAGCTCGCCAATGATCTATATCGCGCCGCTTCCTCCAGTCATCATCTATCGCCCGACGCTTCTCCTCCTCAAAAGCTTCTTTGGCATTTTCAAGCGTTTTGCTAGCAATAAGCCAATCTCGCGTTCCTTGTTTCAAAGTGCTTAGGCGATCTTGTGCCTTTCTCATTTTTCTGCGAGCCTTGTCATACGGCTGCAAAACCGGAGGTTGTCTTATAATGTCGCCATTTCTCATATCTTCGAGACGCTCTGCCTCTGCTTCGGCTTCTGTCATGCCTCGGAAACATTCCTTTGGCTCGGCTTCCGGGTTGGAAATGATCTCATCGAACTCATCGAGCACTCGCTTCTCAACGGAAGATAACTCTCGCTTTTTGCTCTGATGGGAATCGCTGGTGACGACGACTTCTGCACCGGGATGATCATTAGAATTTGGGAAATATTTTTCCATGTTTGAAGCAAAACGTTCTTCGTCACTCAGATCGTCATTTTCTTCCATATCGCATTCTTTACCGCAGTGAAGCCTCATAATCTCCGGACAGACTAAACTAACCTTTTGCTCGTATGTCTTATATCTTTCCTATTTATATGTTTATTATGTAATATATTTAGTAATAGGCGCACAAAAGGTTAGTTTTCATCCTCTCCCGGTTAAGATGGTGTGAGAGGCCGTGATTGCAATTCGTAGTTCTACCGCTCTTAACATGAAGCGCGGCACATGCTCACAAGGAGGCTCCGGTCAGGATAAGCAGAGCCTGAAGGAGCAAGGCGGCAGAGCCATCCTCCTATGAATAGTTACGGCGGAGTTCGCTAAAGATCCGGACTGATGCCTTCATAGGCGTTTTAAAGCGCACTCTTACAGATCATGCAGCCCAAAACAAACTAATCCGGAGTGTGCAATTTAAATGTGCTCCAGGATGTCTGAGGTTGACGCCTCAGCAACATCACTTCTTTGTGCGCTGTCTTTTACATGCCGGAACAAACGTCTCTGTATGAGCTCCTGAGACTCTTCTCTCTGAAACGGACTTTCATTGACCGGCAAATGTTTCAAAGTCCGTCTACTCTCTATTATTATATATTATCTATTATATACATATAGAGAGTAGACGGCGAATTAAGCTGCTCCGGAGAAGCGCCTAAAATGCCGTATTTGAGGCGTTAAACGCAGGTTTTCTTGTCTCAAAAGCTTCCGGTCTATCGATTTGCATCTTAAGAGATAGAACACGTGCCAGGATTCACGAGGATCACGCTCAGAGCACATCCTTTGTCGTTGACGTGTCGTTGTTCTCTGAAGCGAGGGAACGCCCCTTGAGCTGCTGAAAGCATTTCCGAAATCAGAGCCTCATGACGATACGTTTCTTTACAGCTAAAGAGGCTCTCTTCTCCGGTAGAGTTGCTCATAGGCAAGCCGCCTCATTGTCTTTAGGCTCTTAAAATATGTATTCGCCTTGTTGGTCTGGATAAGGCGTTTTGTGCTCGTTCGCCTTCTCTCTTACGCTCCGCGTTTTCTTATTTGCGACTTTTGCTAAGTTTACACTTTTCCGAAAAACGCGAAATCGGGCGATTTTGTCAAGTAAACGTAAAGTTTTGTAAAGTTAGGAGCGATTTTTAACCGATCTGAGGTTAATTTTGTCAAGGTCCTGTCAAGGTGAGGATATGAATTTAGTGCAATAAGTGCACTTTTCAGAGCCTTGTCAAGGCGTTTGTCAGGGATTTGTCAAGGTTTGTCAGGGCAAGTGTCAAGGTTTGTCAAGGCGAGTTAACAGTGAAATGCTCTTTTTACGAGCAATCTCTGCACCTGCAAAGCAACTAACAATAGACAAGACCCGCAGACATTTTGAACTAGACGGCTTCTACTCTTCGCATTTCGGAAGAACTAATCGTATGGCCAAATTGCCCTAAAACCAACTTGTAGTGTTATGGCACGACCAACCCTCAGATTGGCCCAATACCTCCATGCTCCTTCTTCTCTAACCAGGCGGCAAAGCTATCAACCAAAAGCTCTTTCATGCTCATGCCACTAGCAACGGCGGCTATCTTGAACCGCGTATGCCATTCAACCGGCATATTGAAGGTCATACCAACAAGCTTTTCCTCGGGCTTGCCTTCACCCTTATCGTCTTCGTCACTAAAATCAGCCATAGATCACTCCTCTTTAGCCAATAAATTGGTATTTATTATTCGCAACAACCCAAAGTTCACGCGATCAATCCCGTCTTTCATGGACTCGACCATGGTCGTTGCCTGATCTGAGATATAAATGCCGCCTACTGATTGATCTTTGTGTCCGGTGATGAGGTCAGAGACATCACGATTGACACCACAGCGGGCTAATTCCGTCTTCATGCTATGCCGGAAGGAATGGAAGACCTTACGCTTGTCACTAATACCGACCTTGGCTTTGTAGCTACGCAAAAACCAGCGATTGATCTTGTCTTCCGGCTCCCAGTCCCAAAAGAGGCGCTCTTTCTTCTGACGCCGTAGCTTCTCGACATAGCCCAGCAACCCAAGACGCATGAGATCTTGGTGAATGGGCACAAGACGTTTGGAATGGGCATTCTTGGTTGCTTCGATGAGGTCGAAAACATAAATGCCTTGCTCCTTGTAGATGTCAGTCAGCTTGATACGGCGGATCTCACTGGAAGATCGCGCACCGGTGTAAAGAGCAATCAGCAAGGCCCAATGCTTGGATCTATACTGCGACGGATTTGCAAAGAAGCTGTTTGAAAACATCGCGCGGATATCTTCCGGCGAGAAGGCAACCCTTGACGGCTCCTGAAAGCCATTTCCGGTATCGACCTTGACCCCGTCACATGGATTGTCATCAATCAGCAGGTTCTTCTTGGCCCACGAGAGAATGGTATTGGTGTGTGAGAGCCATTTCTTGTTGATCGTATTCGGATGCAATGCCGGATAGGGCTTATTTCTCGCCTCATTCGCCTTGATCGCCTGAGGGATGGTGAGACCGGGAAAGCGTTGCTGACAGTTGGCGGGCGTTCGGATTAACGCCTTTTTGTAATCAAGCATGTCTTGTCGTGTAATGGACTGAACAGGCCTTCCTTCCCCGATAAAGCTAGCTAGCATCCGGACTGCGATAGCATGCTCTTTCTTTGTTCCGGGAGCCACATTGGATCGTTCTAGATGGAACCGCTCCAGCAGTTCTTCAAGAGACAAATCTGTCGTCGTCTTAGCTTCCGAGATGGAACGGACTGGTGCTTCAGAAGGCTTTTTCTCAGGGACCACAGTCGATTGTTGATCCGTAGAGGGGCCATCTACATATGTAGGCAGAACCGCGTCACTCTCTGTTGTCGCGTTCTCGCGTCGAGATTTAGCTTCGTCCAAGATGTCGTAGAAGCTTGCGAGAATGGCGTAGGAGCGCTTTTTGGCCTGCTTCGGGTCTGTGCCCAGACGCTTTTGCAATGTGGTGCGAGGTGTGCCGTCAGCCTTGACAATGAAGGGCCTTAACCGCTCCGGCACAGTTACCCGTGCGCGATATTGCCCACGATAGAAATCGATGTTCTTGCCCAGCTTTGCCATCTGCATAGCGACACTCATTTTGAAACAAACTTTGTATCAAAATTTGTAGCAAGCGGTGCTTGAGGTCAAGATTGTATAGGAGAAACAAACGGATAGCAGGTAATGGCGGAGAGACAGGGATTCGAACCCTGGAGACGGTTACCCGCCTACACGCGTTCCAGGCGTGCGCCTTCGACCACTCGGCCACCTCTCCGTACCCTAAAGTGTGGGCGCACTATAGCCAAAAAAAACGGGAACGCAAGCCACTAAACCAATGCCTGTTGACAGAAAACACAGCTAACTTGGCAAATCCACTTAAAATCTGGTTTTCCTTTTGCATTCTGAGGATTAGAAATCACTTTTAACGTGAAAGTCACCCCTTGTAACTCATTGTTGACGCCAGTTTTGGTTGTTTATGATTATCTTTGGTAAATCGGAAGGGCTGACTGATCCTTCCATCTAGCAAAACTTAAAAAAATCCCATTGAACCAACCTAATATGGTAAAGATACATTAACATTTTTACGGTTGTTTCGCTCAGTCATGTTTGCCATTTGAGTGATGGCTAAAAAATTGGAAAGGCTGGTTCGATGAAAGTCATTCGATTCTTACTCTCATTCATCGGATTGTGGATCTGTGCCTTGTCTCTTCTGGCGTTGGTGCTTGACGGGGTTCGGTCTATTGCGGCCAACCGAATAGTCATGAAATCTCTGGGAGAAACCTGGTTCGAGATCAACCGTGAAAGCCTCAATCTGGTTCAGGCGGTTATTCAACGCAATGTGCATCCTCTTGTTTGGGATCCTGTCGCACAATGGATTCTGTTGACCCCGGCCTGGATTGTCGTTGGCATCATTGGCCTGCTTTTCGTTTATCTGGGCAGAAAGAGGCGCCCGAAAGTGATCCGAATCTAGTCTTGGTGCCTACAATAGATAGGCTCAGATTGCTTAAGCTGTTGCCACCACCAAGCCGTTTCAGCCTAAGGAGGCATAATGTTTGGATTGAATCCCGCCAAATTGGTCTTGCCGAAAAGAGAAAAAGCTTTGCCGGGACGGCCCTCGCCGATTGGCACGAGCCAAACGCATTATGTCTTTGAGCGACCGCTTCAGCCTCCCTTCCCTCCACATTTGGCGCAGGTGCAGTTTGGTATGGGATGCTTCTGGGGCGCAGAGCGTCTCTTCTGGACTATACAGGGTGTCTATCTGACTGCTGTTGGCTATAGCGGAGGCTTTACGCCAAACCCAACCTATGAAGAGGTTTGCTCGGGGCAAACAGCCCACGCGGAGACTGTGCTGGTGGTGTTTGATCCGAGCCTATTGCCGCTTGAGGCTCTTCTAAAGGCCTTCTGGGAAGGGCATGATCCCACCCAGCCGATGCGGCAAGGGAACGACATTGGCACGCAATATAGATCAGCAATATACACCTATACTGATGAGCAGCTGCAGGCCGCAGAAAGCTCGCGACAAGAGTATCAAAAGGCCCTCTCCGTTATGGGCTACGGAAAGATCTGTAGCGAGATCAAGCCAGCGGACCCTTTTTTCTACGCTGAGGACTATCATCAGCAATATCTGGCCAAAAACCCGAACGGCTATTGTGGACTGGGCGGGACAGGCGTGACCTGCCCCGGCAGTTGAGAGAACCTGTCAGCTGCTTCTATCGATATGAAGTTCCGCACCACCCTCAACTTCAATAGTGCAACGGTCTGGGCTTAGGCAGAGCCGTTATAGCGGCGTCAGGCTCGATTGGTACATATGGTGCGCTGCCCACTTCGGAAGAGGCAACCACGGCACCCGGCGTATCAGGCGCTTCCAGAACAGCCCGACATGCATCTGGCAGATCGGCCAGAGTGACTACGCGCTTCTTGACTGGGGGCTTTTTGGGATCAGGCTTCTTCGGCGTCCATGGCGCGTCAGATAGCCACCAGGCCAGTTCCTTGCCACATCCGTCTCCCTGAGGAGGCGGGGCTTGATTTTTGCAAGCGCTGTTGCCCGGAGGACAAGCCAAACGGACGTGGAAATGATAGTAGTGACCGTACCAAGGCCGCACCTGCCGTAACCAGGCCCGATCTGATCCTGCCATATCACACAAGGCCTTCTTGATTCCGGGGTGAACAAAAATTCGCTCAACACCCGGCGTCGATGCAGCTCTCTTTATCAGCCTGAATTGTGCAGAGGTGAATTTTCTCGGATCGACTGTACGCGTTCCTGCCTTTAGCATCGAAATCGCGGATTCAGTTTCTCTTTGGTTCACAGTAAAGCGCTGCGCAGGCATTGGACGCAGCCAAATATCTGCATCCAGTCCAATCTGATGAGACGCATGCCCCGAAGACATTGGCCCCCCGCGTGGCTGAGACATGTCGCCAACCAGCAGGCCATTCCAACCATCATAGGCTTTGGCGTCTCTGGCCAGCTTTTCAAGAAAATCAACTAGAACGGGCTGCCCCCAATTTCGATTGCGAGACAGGCGCATTGCCTGCCATGCGGGCCCGTCAACGGGAAGAGCAACTGCTCCTGCCTGACAGCCCTTGGCATAAGAGCCGATGGAGCGGGCTTGCAGATTTGCCGGTAGTCTTTGCTTGCCAAAAAGTGTCTTGGCTGGCGTTTGGGCAAAAGCCACCGCGCCACCCTCAGGAGCAAAGGACAGCAAAGACCACCCGAGCGCCGACAATGCCAAACATGCAGCTCTACGGAGGCTGCGACGATTGCATTTCAATTGATTGTTATTTTTAGCTATTTGCCATTGTTTCAGATGTGGCAACATGACCCGGCTCCGCCCTGTGAAGGATTGCATGTTTGCGATACTATATAGAAATTGTTAACCTTACGTAGATCGGAAAAGTAATTTTTCAGCCTTGACTCACTCCGATCTCAAGCAGAGCATTCTGCGATCTGCAAATCGTTTGCCCAGCAGGGAAATGGCTAGTATTCCAGTGGGAAACCCGAAACAAATGCACCGAGACATTTACATGCGCAATCTTACAACAATAGCTCTGTTGCTTCCCTTGCTCGCCGGTTGCGCAAGCCTTTCCAAAGAAGAATGCACCGTTGGGGACTGGGTTTCCGTGGGTGCAAATGATGCTATGGAAGGGCGCTCGACAAGTCGCCTTTCTGATCATCGGGAAGCCTGCTCCAAATATAACATCATGCCAGATCGCGACAAATATATGGCGGGCTATCAAAAGGGGCTGATTACTTATTGCACACCTTCAAATGGCTTTTCTGTTGGTCGGAACGGTTATAGCTATCAGAATATTTGCCCCGCTCCCGGTGATGCGGAATTCATGCGCGGTTATTTGCGCGGAAGTGCTTTGCACGAAGTGGAAACCGAGATTGCTCAAAAGGAACATGAACTTTCTCGACTGCGCGAAGAAAGACGCAAGTTACTCGCTCCGAAAAAACATGCCGATGGTAAAAAGGCACCAGACAAGCGCAAGCTTATGCGAGGTATCGAACGTGATATCTCTGCCATACAATTTGATTTGCAACAACTTCAGTTCAAGAGAGACCGCGCTCTCGTTGACGCTGACGAATTTCTGCAAACTGCAGAACCTGGCATTTAGCCACAGGGCTCGAGAGAATTGACTAATCGAGTTTGTTTTTTCGGGAATTTACCTGCGTAAGTCGCTGATGCTTTGAAAAAGCGGCCGATTTCTGTCTTTTGCAATCTTTTCTTTATCTTATTCGCGTTAATAACCGAACTAGAGATCATCAATGTCGTGCCCGGAATTGGCTTTTAGATTCCGGCTGCGATCGTCTCCATGCAGGATCTAACCTGACTGATTTTGGCCTTGGGGGAGCGAGCGACAAGTAAACAAAAGGGCGCTGAAGACCGAATGAAAATCGTATTGGTGGAAGACAACAAGGACGACTGCAATGCAATCCGCGCTATTCTGGAGGCGAGACAAGAAAAGGTCTGCGTCTTCCAAAGTGGCGAGGATGCATGGAAATTTGTGCAGAATACAATCGATATTGACGTCGTCATTGTTTCTCTCAATCTGGAAGATCTTTCCGGATTGGAGATCTGCTGGAACTGCCGTATCCTGGCTGCCCAACGAAAGGGCATGTATGTCGTTGCCATTTCTGAACAAGCGAATGCCCATATTCTTGTCGAGGCTCTGGACAGCGGCGCTGACGACTTTTTGCATAAACCCTTGCAGGAAGATATTCTGCTTGCCCGCCTCCGCGTAGCCGAGCGTGTCATCATGCTGCAAAAAAGGCTGGTTCAACTGGCAAACCGCGATCCTCTTACCGATCTTTATAATCGGAGGGCTTTTCTGGAAAAGACACATGCTCTTATCGAAAAACCAGTTGAAGAGCTGTCTATTTCAGCAATCATGTTCGATATTGATCACTTCAAGAGCGTCAATGACTGCTTTGGACACGATGTCGGGGATGAAGTCATCAAGACTGTCGCAAAGATTGCCTTAAGCGAAGGGAGTCTGATCGGACGGCTCGGTGGGGAAGAATTCGCCATTGTCAGTCAGAACCAGAGCCTCTATGAGACGGCCTGTTCTGCCAACCGTATCAGGGAAACAATCGCCCGTACCCCCATTGTCACGAATGGCCGGAAGGTAAGGGTTACCTCCAGCTTTGGTGTGGCAGGCTATCAACCGGGAGATGATGTGGACGCCTTGCTGAAAAGAGCGGATATGGCGCTTTATCGATCAAAAGGCAACGGACGCAATATGGTTACCGTGGAACAGTCGAAGTTCGTCGAGAGCTGCACGGGAGCCGGCTGTCAAGCGGCTCAGTAATAGAGCGCCATAATTTGTTCTGAGCGAGCACCTTACCAAGTCTCGAAGACAACAAAAAAGCGGACTGTGAACAATCCGCTTTTTCAGAATTGTCAAAGCTCCTCACCTCATCAGCTATCCATTTTGAGCGCCGCAATGAAGGCTTCCTGAGGGATTTCAACCTTACCGAACTGGCGCATCTTCTTTTTGCCAGCTTTCTGCTTTTCCAGAAGCTTACGCTTACGGGTGGCATCACCACCGTAACATTTGGCGGTCACGTCCTTGCGCATGGCCGAGATGGTTTCGCGCGCGATGACACGGCCACCGATGGCTGCCTGAATGGGAATCTTGAACATGTGACGCGGGATGAGATCCTTGAGCTTTTCACACATGGACCGGCCACGGATTTCTGCCTGTGAGCGGTGCACCAGCACCGAAAGTGCATCAACAGGCTCATCGTTGACAAGGATGGTCATCTTGACCAGATCTCCCGGACGATAGTCTGCCAACTGATAGTCAAAGCTGGCATATCCCTTGGAGATGGACTTGAGGCGATCATAGAAGTCAAAAACAACCTCGTTGAGCGGCAGATCATACTGAACCATGGCACGGGAACCGACATAGGATAAATCGGTCTGCACGCCGCGACGTTCCTGACAAAGCTTGAGGATCGCGCCAAGATATTCATCCGGCGTCATGATGTTCGCCTTGATCCAAGGCTCGCGGATTTCCCTGATGCGAACCACATCAGGCATATCGGCCGGATTGTGCAGGGTGATCTGCTCGTCGTTGGTCATCTCCATTTCATAGACAACGCTTGGCGCTGTGGCGATGAGATCAAGATCAAACTCACGGCTGAGACGCTCCTGAATAATTTCCAGATGCAACAGGCCGAGGAAGCCGCAGCGGAAACCAAAACCGAGCGCAGCCGAAGTTTCCATTTCGAACGAGAAGCTCGCATCATTCAGGCGCAGCTTACCCATAGCCTGACGCAGGTCTTCAAAATCGTTGGCGTCGACTGGAAACAGGCCGCAGAAGACCACCGGCTGAGCCGGACGGAAACCGGGAAGCATTTTTTCGCATGGGCGCTTAACATGGGTGATGGTATCACCAACGCGCGTATCAGCCACTTCCTTGATCGATGCAATCAGGAAACCAACTTCGCCGGGGCCTAACACGTCGACGTCAATCATCTTGGGCGTAAAGATGCCGATGCGGTCAATGTCATAAGCTGCATTGGTGCCCATCATGCGAATGCGCTCGCCCTTCTTGAGCTCGCCGTCGATGATGCGCACGATAACGACAACACCCAGATAAACATCATAGTAGCTGTCAACCAGCATTGCCTTGAGAGGGGCTTCCTTGTCGCCTTCCGGCGCTGGCAAGCGCTTGACGATGGCTTCCAGCGTTTCCTTGATACCGATGCCTGATTTGGCGCTGGCTTCAATCGCTTCGGATGCATCAATGCCGATCACATCCTCAATCTGCTCTCGTACACGCTCCGGCTCTGCGGCAGGCAGATCGATCTTGTTCAGAACAGGCACGATTTCATGGTCGTTATCGATGGCCTGATAGACGTTGGCAAGCGTCTGGGCTTCGACGCCCTGGCTGGCGTCAACAACCAGCAACGAGCCCTCACAGGCAGCCAGCGAGCGGCTAACCTCATAGGCAAAGTCCACATGGCCCGGCGTGTCCATCAGATTGAGCGTATAGACATTGCCGTCATCTGCCTCATATTTGAGGGAGACGGTCTGCGCCTTGATGGTGATGCCGCGTTCCTGCTCGATCTCCATACTATCGAGCACCTGTTCGCGCATTTCGCGCTCAGTCAGCCCTCCAGTATACTGGATCAGGCGATCAGCAAGCGTAGACTTCCCGTGATCGATGTGAGCGATGATCGAGAAGTTGCGGATTTTATCGAAGCTTTGTTTGGTCATGGCAGCGCTTATACCCTCAGCTCTTCTAAGAGAGAAGAGACTTTTTGATGCCTATGTCACGGCTTGGGTAAAATATCCAGTCAGAAATGCAAAAACCCGGCCAGAAAGACCGGGTTTATACAGATTCAGGGCCGATAGACGACCACCGGCAGAAAAAGACTAGATCAGTCCTTTTTCGATCGCCATGTTACGTACCCGAACGATTTCCCATTCAGCATCCATAATATATTCGCTGGCAATGTTGCGATATTTGATGAAGCTGTCATAGATCTCGCCAGCCAATGGAGACGATTCCCCGATTTCCTTGAGGACACCGGCAGATTCCTTGGCCATGGCCATCATCATTTCGTCAGGGAACTTGCGCAGTTTCACGCCTTCCTTGGCCAGCAGAGGCCGCAAGGACATTGCATTGTGATACTGATAGTCAGCCATGGTTTCGAGTGCAGTTGACTGGGCTGCTTCCTTGATGATCTCCTGAAGGTCTTCCGGCAATTCTGCATACTTGTCTTTGTTGACAATGATCTCGAGACCGGCACCCGGTTCATGGAAAGCTGGCATGTAATAGTTCGGCACAACCTTGTACAGACCAAAGGCCAGGTCGTTCCATGGGCCTACCCATTCGGCGGCATCGATCGTTCCGTTCTGCAGGGCTTGGAAAATATCCGTTGCCGGCAACATGATGACCGAAGCGCCAAGACGGCGGAGCACTTCACCGCCAAGACCGGCGATGCGCATTTTCAAACCCTTCAGATCATCAAGGGTTTTCAATTCCTTGGCAAACCAGCCACCAGCCTGCGTGCCAGAAGCGCCCGCATAGAAAGGAATAACATTGAAAGGCTCATAGGCGCGTTCCCACAGCTCCTGCCCGCCGCCGAAGCGCAACCAAGCAGTGTGTTCAATCTGCGTGAGACCAAAAGGAACACCGGTATAGAAGTGGAAAGACGGATCTTTGCCCTGCCAATAGTAGGAGGTTGCATGACCGATTTCAGCAGCACCGCTGGAAACGGCATCAAATACTTCCAGAGGAGGCACCAGTTCACCCGCCCCGAAGACCCTGATTGTCAGACGGCCGCCTGACATTTTGCCGACCCGCTCGGCAAAGCGAACACCGTTGACGCCAACACCGGGCAATTGCTTTGGCCAGGACATTGGCATCTTCCAAACGATTCCATCGCTTGCTCTCACGATTGCAGGGCTGGCCAGCGTCGCAGCGCCACCGACCGCAAGTCCGGTCAAAACCGAACGGCGGTCCAGTGATCCACCTTTTCTCATCTATTAATCCTCCGACTGTAAAATGAAAGAACGAGAAATTATTTTATTTTGAAAGGTATGCTTGCATGGTCAAAAGCCAAGTGCAAGATCTGGCCAGAGCTATCCATTTCATTTCTTCCTACAAAAGCGTGCAAAAGCTATTTTCGCTATCCTATTTTGGTTTATATCTCGCACAAATGAGTGGATTACCAAGAGTGTCACGCCGCATTATAACGCTGCATTGGTTTGACTAAGCCGCAATTTCCTGTAACTAGGTATCCTATCGCGGAATAATGTTTCGCGTTTCAATTCTAAACAAGGACATATTAGCGTGCCGCGCAAAAGCTCCAAACTCGATAGGATCGACCTGCATATTCTGGACGAACTTCAGAAAAACGCCCGTATCACCAACAAGGCACTTTCAGAGGTTGTCGGGCTGTCTCCCAGCCCCTGCTTGCAGAGGGTCAAAAGATTGGAAGATATCGGGCTGATCAGCGGTTATCTTGGTTTGATCAATCTTGAAGCGCTTTGCCGCCATGTCACTGTGATCGCAACAATCACAATAAGAGATCATGACCATTCGATCTTCACGACATTCGAAACCGCTATTGCAGAGCTGCCCGATGTTGTCGAATGTCTGAAGATGAGCGGCTCTTTTGATTATCTGGTGCGGTTCGTTTGTACCGACATCCAGCGTTATCATGCTGTCACCGAAGATCTGTTAGTTCAGGTGGGTGGAAAAATGCAAATTGCCAGCCATGTGGTTCTCGATCAGACCAAGCAATATCACGGTGTCGATCTGGAAGAGCTCGTGCACGGGTGAGAATGTTTTTCACCGTTATTCTAGAGTTCTATTTTGAACACTAAGTGTTTGTACCTAAACAATTAGTCCTTATCAAATGATTCACTATAAATTTGTATCTTTTTTTCAAGTTTTTTAGTTATTTTGATCCACATCAATTGACATTGAAAGCAATTCGCAGGATGAATTTGCAAGTCATTCTCAATTAATCGAACATCTGCCGTTGGGGGAAGTCGACAGACCGTCCGATCCAAGTGAAGAAATGGAGTACAAAGATGATTGCTACTCTCAATGATCTCACAGTTGGAGATCAAGGTCGTATCGCCAAGCTGGATATTTCCGACCGGGCATACAAGCAGCAATTAATGGCGATGGGCTTGACCCGCGGCGCCGAGTTTACGGTCATGCGGATTGCGCCTCTTGGAGATCCGATTGAAATCAAGATTCGCGGTAGCGCATTATCGCTGCGCAAGTCTGACACTTTTGGTGTGCAGATAGAGACCAAAGATCGCTAAACGGCTAACCTGAATACTCAAATTCTTCAAAATTCAACTTACCTTGACGTTGCCTTAGAGGCAGCGAACAGAGGAGCTATACCTAGAGATCGATCATGACTGATATCCGTATTGCTTTCGCAGGTAACCCGAATTGTGGCAAGACAACCCTTTTCAACGCTCTGACCGGAGCTCGCCAAAAAGTCGGTAACTGGCCCGGTGTAACGATTGATCGCAAGGAAGGCCACTATACGCACAATGGAAACGAAGTGACCATTGTTGATCTGCCTGGCACCTATTCACTCGATACCACCTATACAAGCGGTCTGGATGAGGTCATCGCTCGAGACTATATTCTCGAAGGCGAAGCCGATCTGATCGTTAACGTCGTTGACGCAGCCAATCTGGAACGAAATCTATTTCTCACCTCGCAATTGATCGACATGCGCATTCCGATGATCATTGCGCTTACAAAGATCAGTGTTGCCCATAAGGACGGCATTGAGGTCGACGCCAAGCTTCTGTCGGAAAGACTGAAAGTTCCGGTTATCGTTGTGCGGCGGAAGGGAAATCAAAGTCAGGTGCCCTTCAAGGACCTGATCGAAGAGGCTGTCAAAAAGCATCCGGTCAGCGACGCCAGCATCGACTATCCCGATGAACTCATGACCGTTCTAAACCGCTTGACGGACGGCTTCTCGTCTATCGCCAAGAAGCATAACGTGGACAAACGATGGCTTGCGGTTAAGTCAGTTGGTGGTGACGGCAAAGCACTCTCTTTCCTTGATGACAGCGCCCGCACCCTGCTTGATCTGGAGCTATCGCAATTGAGCGAACAGGGGGACGAAGATGCCGATCTGCTGATCGCAGATGGCCGCTACGGCTTTGCGCATGACTTGGCCAAAGACGCGATCCGGCATATTCGTCAAGTGCCCAAGACATGGACAGAACGCATCGACTCTGTGGCACTCAGCCGGATACTTGGCATTCCGGTGTTCCTGCTCATCATGTATGTGATGTTCCTGCTGACAATTGACTTTGCCGGAGCCTTTATCGACTTCTTCGATATTCTGTTCGGCACCGTGGTGGTCGACGGGCCTGCCCATTGGATGGCTGCCCTGGGCTCCCCGGACTGGCTGATTGCCGTATTGCCCAACGGGATCGGCGTCGGTATCCAGACCGTTGCAACCTTCATTCCGGTGGTTGCTTTCCTGTTCCTGTTCCTGACGTTCCTGGAAGACAGTGGCTATATGGCGCGCGCAGCCTTTGTGGTTGATCGTGCAATGATTGCGGTTGGCTTGCCCGGCAAGAGCTTTGTGCCCATGTTGCTTGGCTTTGGTTGCAGTGTTCCTGCAATCATGGCATCGCGGACTCTGGACAACCACCGCGACCGCGTGGTCACGGCGCTGATGTCTCCCTTCATGTCATGCGGAGCAAGATTGCCGGTTTATGCCCTATTTGCCGCGGCCTTTTTCCCGTCAGGTGGCCAGAATCTTGTCTTCCTGCTTTATCTCATCGGCATTATGTTCGCGATTTTCACCGGACTGGTGCTCAAGAAGGCCGTTTTTGGTGGCAAGGCTCTGCCTTTCCTGATGGAGCTTCCTCCTTACCAGCTCCCCAACCTCTCGTCAGCTCTCATCCGCACCTGGGATCGTCTCAAACAATTCATCCTCAGCTCCGGGCGGGTGATCGTGGCGGTTGTTTTTGTCCTGAGTATTCTCAATTCCATGGGCACAGATGGCAGCTTCGGCCATGACGATAGCGAGCATTCCGTTCTTGCAAATATCGGCAAGGCTCTGACGCCGGTTGTCGAACCGCTCGGCATCAACGAAGCAAACTGGCCAGCAACCGTGGGGCTATTCACGGGCATTTTCGCCAAGGAAGCCGTCGTCGGAACGCTGAATTCGCTCTACAGCCAGATTGATGCAACCAGTGACGATGGTGCCGCAAGCGAGGAAGATGGATTTGATTTCTTTGGCGGCGTTTATGATGCCTTCGCCACCATTCCTGCCAACCTTGCCGATCTGTCAGACGCCCTCACGGACCCATTCGGGATTAGCGTTGGTGATGTATCCAACTATGATAGTGCAGCCGAAGAGCTAGAGGTTTCCAACGATACCTTCGCTGCCATGGTGTCACGATTTGATGGGAAGATCGGTGCCTTTGCCTACCTGCTGTTCATTCTGCTCTATATTCCTTGTGTGGCTGCAGTGGGCGCCTTGTTCCGCGAGGTTGGCCGCAATTGGACATTCTTTGGAATGGGGTGGACAACATTGCTCGGCTATTGCACCAGCGTGTTCGCCTATCAGGCAGGAACCATCGCACGGCACCCCCAAAGCTCCATGATCTGGATGGTCGCCACATTCGGCACCGTGGCCCTGGTTGTCGCCATCATGTATTTCTTCAGCCGCAATGACTCACAGAAGCCAGAAAAACTGGCAAGGAGCGTGATATGATTTTATCAGACGTCAATCGCTATCTGCGGGAAAAGGGTAGAGCCAACACGTCCGATATAGCGATCCATTTCGGTGTCGCCACTACGGCGGTGGAAGGCATGTTGCACATGCTGGAATCCCGCGGCAAGATCAGAGCCCTTCCGGCAGAAACGTCGCCCTGCGGCTCCATCAAATGCAACTGTTCACAAAAGGACAAATGCGCGACACAAATTTGGGAAACAGTCTCCAAGCCACACTGAGCTCTTCTCAGGTGAGCAATTCCGGACGCACCGGTTCTCCGGTTTCCCAATCAAGCACTTTCAACTCTGGCCAAAGGCGAGACATCCGTCTCGCCTTTTCCGCATAAAGCGTCCGGTTGCTTTCGATATGATGGCAAGGGCGTATGGTCAGGGAGAAAATATCGCTGAGGCCGAAGGGGGCCGCGATAGAGATGGTGTCATCAGTCTCTAGCCGTGCAGCGATCGCGTGGGTCGTACACATATAATTATCAAGGCTTTCATCGGTAGATTTCAGCTCAGGATAGGCGCCCCCGAACCTTTCCGGATACCACAAATGTACCCGAGCCTGATTGCGCACTTCAATACGCCCTTTCCATGCGGGGAAGGCTTCATCTACCATACGGATAGCAGCATCTTCCGCTTCCCATGACCGGTCTTCAGGCTCGAAGTAGGCGATGTCATAGTCCTTGATACCATGCCCCTGAGGGCGGTCTGTGAGACGATTCCAGACGGTTTGATAGATGGCCCCTGATACCAGCCGCCAATCAGGCAAAGACAGCGTGCGAAGCCCTCTGAGGATTTCCATCAGCTGGTCGTCTTCCTTGATGAAGCTGATCAGAAGACTGCGCCTTGTCTCTTCATCAAGCTCCGTGTCTTCTTTTGCCGTGCGGACCACAAACGGACTATCCATACTCTTGCCTACCTCATTCTTTTCTGAGGAGGTCAGAGTCATCGATTCTCATGCATTTGGCAAAGACGAGCAGGAGATATGAACAACTATCCCGTGCTTACCGGTCCAGCGTCTCAAGAAGCCGGAAGCGCTCACAAACCAGTTTCATGTCAGGAGAGAAGCCGCCATTGCGGGTGAAATAGTCCTCATGCCCCTGTCGCCAATAGGCATAGGAGAGGTCGCCCTCGCCTTCTGAGCGGGCGAAGTCCTCGTCAACTTCATCGAAACGGCAGATCACGACGGCAATAGTTTCGATCACGGCTGCGGGCCTTTGGCGGCCATCAAGCAGCATATATTTGTCCCCCACCTTGGGCAGAGGAATATTCTCCTTCTGCATCAATAGAAGGGAATCGCAGGATGCAGTTTTCCTGCCCGACAGAACCAGAGCGAGAAGTTCATCAGCCAGTTCTGGCGTATCGCCCATGGCGTATGAATCAACAACATCATGCATGGCTCTCTCCCCCTTGAAGCCAGATACAGAAATCCCGCGGCTTTCATAAGTCGCGGGATTATGGATTTGACAATCAGCCGCGAAGCTCGCCGCCGGTTGCCTTGGCAACAGCAGCAACGATCTTCTTGGAGATCTCTTCAAGATCTTCGTCTGTCATCGTCTTGTCTTTAGGCTGAAGCGAAACCTCGAAAGCAACGGACTTCTTACCCGGCTCCATATGTTCCCCTTCATAGACATCGAACAATTTGACGTCGGTGATAAGTTTTTTGTCTGCACTTGCTGCAGCCTTGAGAACCGCCGCGGCGGTTACTTCATGAGCAACCACGAAGGCAAAGTCACGGCGTAAAGGTTGCAAATCAGAGAGCTGCAGAGCCGAGCGAGACTTGGCTGCTTTTTTCTTCGGTTCCGGAGCTGCTTCGATGGTAATTTCGAACGCACAAACAGGACCATCAACCTTGAGGTCTGCCAGAACCTTCGGATGCAATTCGCCGAAGGTGCCGAGCACGACTTTCGGGCCGAGCTGGATTTTGCCCGAACGTCCCGGATGATACCATTCAGGGCCACCAGCGACAATCTGCAAGTTGGCACTGTTCATGCCCATGGCTTCCAATACAGCCAGCGCGTCTGCACGAACGTCAAACACGTCGGCAGCCTTGGCCGGATCGCGCCAATGACGACCGCTACCCACGACCTGCACTGCTCCGCGACGGATGCCCGAAGCATGGGTGAACTGGTCTTCCGGCTTGTCACCAAGGAAGATCTGGCCAACCTCAAACAGGGCAAGATCGTTAAATCCTCTGTCCACGTTACGCTGAGCCGCGAGCAGCAGGCCCGGCAGAAGGCTTGGACGCATATCGGATAGATCGGCAGAAATCGGATTGGTCAAAGCCAGTTCCGGTTTGCCACCGCCGAACATTTCAGCCAGTTTGTTGTCCACAAAGGACCAGGTAACCGCTTCCACCATGCCACGTGCAGCCAACTGGCGACGGGCATTGCGAATGCGCTTCTGGCGCTCGGTGAGCGGCGCACGTGTCACAGCGTTATGACGAGGCAGAGCAGCGTTTGGCACACGGTCAACACCGACGATGCGAGCGACTTCTTCCACAATGTCAGCCTTGCCATGCACGTCCGGACGGAAGGTCGGAACGGCAACCTTGGCATTTTCACCATTGCCGGAAACCCAGAAGCCCAGACGCTTGAGAACAGTCTTGACTTCGATTTCAGGCACTTCGAGACCAGACAGCCGTTTGACTTCCGACATTGGGAAATCGATGATCTTGTCTACGATTGGAGCTTCACCGGCAACAACCATTTTAGATGGCGCACCACCGCAAAGATCCATTACCATCTGGGCTGCAAAGTAACCACCCGGAATAACAAAGGATGGATCAACGGTGCGCTCGAAGCGATAGCGTGCATCAGACTGGATACCAAGGGCACGGCCAGCGCGGGCCGTCTTGATCGGATCAAACCATGCGCATTCAACAAAAACATTGGTGGTTTCCGGCTGGGAACCGGTGCTTTCGCCACCCATGATGCCACCAAAGCCGACCGGACCATTATCATCAGCGATGACGCAAATGTCCGTGCCTTCCTTGATTTCATATTCCTTGCCATCGAGCGCAACCATTTTCTCGCCTGGCTTGCCGAGACGAACATGGATATCGCCAGCCACCTTGTCTGCATCATAAACGTGCAGAGGGCGACCACGGTCGTAGGAAATATAGTTGGTAACATCAACCAGAGCATTGATCGGACGGAGGCCGATGGCGCGCAAGCGAGCCTGCATCCAATCGGGGCTTGGGCCGTTCTTGACACCCTTGATATAGACACCTGTAAAGACCGGGCAGATCGGATCGTCGCCCTCTTCTTTCAGAGTCACGTTGAGCGGACTGTCAAAGCTGCCAGCGATCTCTTTGGGATGGTGCTCTTTAAGTGTACCAACGCCAGCACCAGCCAGATCGCGCGCGACACCATAAACGCCAAGGGCATCGCCACGGTTCGGCGTGATGGCGATATCGATAACCGGATCATCAAGGCCAAGCACCGGGGCAAACGGTTCGCCGATAGGTGCATCAGCAGGCAGTTCGATGATGCCGTTATGCTCATCGGAAATGCCCATTTCGCGCTCGGAACACATCATGCCGTTGGATTCAACGCCACGGATGACGGTTGGCTTCAGCTTCATGCCGTTGGCAGGAATGATGGACCCGTTCTGTGCCAGAACGACTTTGATGCCAGCACGTGCATTGGGAGCGCCACAAACGATCTGCAATACTTCCTTACCGGTATTGACCTTGCAGACACGCAGACGATCAGCATCGGGATGCTGGACGGCTTCCTCAACATAGGCGACCGTAAAATCTTTCAGATCAGCGGCCTTGTCGATGACCTCTTCGACCTCAAGGCCGATGATGGTGAGCTTTTCGAGAATTTCTTCCAGAGACGCATCGGTCTCGAGATAGTCCTTCAGCCAGGAGAGTGTGAATTTCATGAGGAAAGCCCTCCTACCAGAGAAGGAATATCAAGGGGACGGAAGCCATAGTGATCGAGCCAGCGCTTGTCACCATTGAAGAAGGCTCTGAGGTCGGGCATGCCATATTTCAGCATGGCAATGCGGTCGATGCCCATGCCGAAGGCAAAGCCGGTATAGCGATCCGGATCGAGATTGCAGTTGCGCAGCACATTGGGATGCACCATGCCGCAGCCCAGAATCTCAAGCCAGTCATCGCCCTCGCCGATGCGCAGTTCGTTGCCGACGCGCTGGCAGCCGATATCCACTTCCATAGAAGGCTCGGTGAAGGGGAAATGGGAGGCGCGGAAACGCATCTTGACGCTGTCGACCTCGAAGAAGGCCTTGCAGAATTCTTCCAGTGTCCATTTCAGATGCCCCATATGGATGCCTTCCTCGATAACGAGGCCTTCAACCTGATGGAACATCGGGGTATGGGTCTGGTCACTGTCGCAGCGATAGGTACGGCCCGGGCAGATGACGCGGATCGGCGGCTGCTGGCTGGTCATCGTGCGGATCTGAACCGGAGAGGTGTGGGTGCGCAGAACTTTCTGGTTACCTTCGGCATCAACCGGCAGGAAGAAGGTGTCATGTTCCAGACGCGCCGGATGATCGGGCGGAAAGTTCAGAGCGGTGAAGTTGTAGAAATCTTCTTCGATGTCCGGCCCTTCGGCGACGGCAAAGCCCATATCGGCAAAGATTGCTGTCAGCTCGTCGGTCACCTGAGCGATCGGATGCACCCGGCCGTCAAATGTGGCGCCCATGCGGGTCGGCAGGGTAACGTCGACTGTCTCGCTTTCAAGACGGGCGTTAAGGGCCTGGTCCTTCAGGATTTCCTTACGTTCGGCAATGGCATCGCCAACGCGTGCCTTGAGCCCGTTTAGCGCGGGGCCCATTTCCTTGCGCTCTTCCGGGCTCATCTTGCCCAGAGTTTTCATCAATTCCGAAATCTTGCCCTTTTTGCCAAGAGCCGAGATGCGGACTTCTTCCAATGCAGGCTCATCGGCAGCCGCATCAATAGCGGCGGCGATCTCCTGCTCAAGTGATTTGAGTTCCGACATAATCATTCCGTTTTGGGCCATTCCGTATGGACCGGTCTGACCGGGCTTCTACCCTACGAGACTTTGCTGTGAGCGTTGTAACAGATTGGCAGGGACAATAAAGGGTAATTTCCTCACTTAATCCCCTCAATCTCCTTGAGAATAAACAAAAACCCGCCTCGACTGCTCGACGCGGGTTTTCAAACCATAAAATATGCGTGCGCCGATACGAAACCTCTGCAATCCCGAGCGGGATTTCCAGTATTTCGGCCTCAACACGACTTCCTTCAAAAAGCGATGCTTTTAGCAGGAATGCGCCTTAGGCGGCAGCAGAAGATTTGGCTTTTTCAACCAGGCTTGCGAAAGCCTCTGGCTGATGAATTGCCATATCCGAGAGAACCTTACGGTCGATTTCGATGCCAGCCTTGTTGAGGCCGTCGATAAATCGTCCATAGGTCAGACCCTGCTCACGTACAGCTGCGTTGATACGCTGGATCCACAATGCGCGGAAGTTGCGTTTCTTTGCCTTACGGTCGCGATAAGCGTACTGACCGGCTTTTTCAACTGCCTGTTTTGCAATGCGAATGGTTGAACGACGGGCGCCATAGTAACCTTTGGCAGCCTTGAGGGTCTTTTTGTGACGGGCGTGAGCCGTTACACCGCGTTTTACACGTGCCATGATTTTATCTCCTTTACCAGAATGCTGTTCTCAAGGTCTGCGCTTATTTGTAAGGCAGATACTGCTTGATGATTTTTGCATCCTGTTCAGCCAGAGTGGTGGTACCACGTGCTTTACGGATGAATTTGGTGGTGCGCTTGATCATACCATGCTGTTTGCCAGCCTGTGCGGATACGACCTTGCCAGTACCGGTTACCTTGAAGCGTTTCTTGGCACCGGATTTAGTCTTCAGCTTGGGCATTTTGCTCTCCTGAAGTCCTTGGCGGACTGTTGTTCTTGATAAAGCTCTAAGATGATGACCTCTGCCAAAGGCAGATAACCCAACATCCCGGATTGAGCATTTCAAACTCCCCACGGCAGCCCTAAAATCAGCCGGGCGAGTCACTATTCAATGTGCAAGCGTGCAAAAGCCTCTCTCAAGGAGCTGCCAGCATACACAGATTGGCGGGTTATAGCGATGCACGCATAGGGAATCAAGAGGCAAAACAAAGAATCTGCCATTAGGCATCAAATCTGCTTGTGTCCAACGCGCCCGAAGGCATTGAGCCTCAATTAATGAAGACGATTGCAGCATTCAGATAGGACGCATAACCGACCCACAGGGCATAGGGAACAAAAAGCAAGGCCGACAGCCCGTCCTTGTGTCTCGCCGCCTTAATAAAATTGATGATCAGCAAAAACAGCATGATGATGATCGCAAAGGCCGCTTCCAGATTATGCATTGAGAAGAAAAGCGGGCTCCAGGCAAAATTCATCACCATTTGCGCCAACCAGATTCCGAATAGATCTTTACTGGAAGGAGCGCGGAAAACGCGTGCACCAGCTATGCCAATCAGTATATAAAGAATTGTCCATGCCGGAGCGAACAACCAGTTGGGCGGGGTCAGGGGTGGCTTTGCCAAGGATTGATACCATGGCCCGGGAAGATTGTTGGCACCGATCAAGAGCCCGCCTCCCAAGGACACCACAATAAACAGGGCGTATATGCTCAGCGCGGATTTCTTCATCTCATTTTTTCCGTATTTCGGCCCATTGGCTCGCTCGGCGTTTAAGGCCGGGCATGGCTCATGACCCATCAAACATGCTTGGCTATAACTTCAATATTATAATAAAAAACCCGGATCACAAGATCCGGGCTTTTTGAAAAACTGCTCCGCAAAATGTTATTTCGGGGCAAGAATCATAATCATCTGGCGGCCTTCAAGACGAGGCTCAAGCTCAACCTTGGTGCGCTCTGCCAGCTCGGCTTTCACTTTTTGCAAAAGTTCCATACCAAGACTCTGGTGTGCCATTTCACGACCACGGAAACGCAGGGTGAATTTCACCTTGTCTCCATCTTCGATGAAACGGTTGGCGCTACGAAGCTTCACTTCATAGTCATGGGTATCGATGCCTGGACGCATTTTAACTTCCTTGACATCAACCACTTTCTGTTTCTTTCGCGCCTCGGCAGCCTTCTTCTGAGCTTGATATTTATACCGGCCGTAATCCATGATTTTGCAAACCGGCGGCTTTGCGTTCGGCGAAATCTCTACCAGATCCAATCCAGCTTCGGCGGCCATGTCGAGAGCCTGCCTTGTGGGAATGGACCCATGGTTGTTTCCCTCATCATCGATGAGCTGCACTTCGTCAATTCGGATTTGATTATTGATGCGCGGTCCCGTTTCGCGGGTCGCTTGCGCTCTATTTGGGCGGCGAATGGTCGTAATCTCCTGTTTATTGCAACAATGGCTTCAGATACATATGCCGCAGCTTGCCTCACCTTTCAAGCCCTGCCAAGGAACTGTTGGCGAGATAGCGGGCATAATTCCCTTTCCTTTCACAAACTAGTGCACAGTCTGGCATGATTCAAAAAGAACACATCGATTTTCGCGGGTCGGAAAGTTCTGCTATGCAGAATTAACATAACGACAGATGATGGAAATCAACGATATACGACGTTCGTATGATAAAGAGCGCATAGATTCTTTTGACAGCATCTGTCGCACTTTCAAAATTCACAGAGCAGAAAAGTCTACTCCATGTCCGAAACGCCTCAATTTCAATTTGACGCCCTCATGCCAGCCGAAATGGCCAAAAAGGCCGAGGACGTTGGTGTCTACAAAGCAACCAAACAACCGCTGACCACCTTTGTGTTGGCGATCACCGCCGGTGCCTTCATCGGCATTGCCTTTATCTTCTATACCGTGGTTACCAATGGCAACGGGGATATCAACTGGGGAGCCAACAAATTTATCGGCGGTCTCGCCTTTAGCCTTGGCCTGATGCTGGTTGTCGTCAATGGTGGGGATCTTTTCACCAGTACCGTGCTTACAGTCGTTGCAAAGGCCAGTAAAAAGATCACTTGGGGGCAACTGGCCAAAAACTGGGTTGTCGTTTATGTCGGCAACTTTGTGGGTGCCATCGGTCTGGTCGCCATCATGCAGATCGCACAACATTATGAGCAGGGCAATGGCTCTTTGGGCATCAACTATATGCATATCGCCCAGCACAAGCTGCATCACGGCTTCTTTCAGGCTGTCGCGCTTGGCGCCATGTGTAATGTCATGGTTTGTCTGGGCGTCTGGATGTCCTATGCTGGCCGTTCGGTCACCGACAAGCTGCTCGCGGTAACCCTGCCGGTTGCCATGTTTGTTGCCTCTGGCTTTGAGCACTGTGTCGCCAACATGTTCCAGATCCCCATGGCCATCATGACCAAGACACTGGCTGGGCCTGAATTCTGGGCAGCAACGGGCACCACTGCCGCCGATTTTGCCGACCTTACCTGGGCACATTTTGTGATCAACAACCTGATCCCGGTTACCATCGGCAATATTTTGGGCGGCGGTGTACTGGTTGGCCTGATTTACTGGTTCATCTATCTGCGCCCGCAAAAGCACTAAGCTGCACGGACAGATAGTCACGAGAAACAAAAAGCCTGATCCGATGGATCAGGCTTTTTTATTGGAATTGAATTATTTAAGCGAGGGATCACTTTTCAGCCAAGCTGCTGCCCAGAAGCTGGTCATAGACCGAAAGCGTCTGCTGCCCCATCGAATTGAGAGAAAAGCAGGCGTCAATCATGCCTCTGGCAAAGGGAGCCACCTGACGCCTTTGCTCCTCAGGCAGAACAAGCGTGCGTGCGATAGCATCTTGCCAACCCTCTGCATCGTCGTGACGAATGACACTGGCGATCCATTGCTCCTTATCGACATCCATCGGTGGGGCAACGACCTCAGGCTGGGCGCCAAGATCTCCCACCAGCGTCGGCTTGCCCATGGCCAGCGCTTCGGCAGCTGACCGACCGAAGGTCTCAGCATCCTGACTGGGCACAATTACCATGCTGGCAAGGGCATAGGCGGCGGGCATATCGCTGCAATGGCCAACGCGGCGTACACAATCGGCTACGTCGTTTGTATCGATAAGCCGATCCAGCTCTGCAACATAGGCTTCGCGACCCTGCTCATCTCCAATAAGCAGCAACTGAAAAGCTGGCCCAATCGCCTTTTTGAGCGCACTCATGACAGGAATTATGAAGCTCTGCCCCTTCCATCGGGTCAGCCGCGAGGGCAAAATGATGACAGGCCTCTCGTCAAGCTGCCAACGGCCTTTGAGCGTTTCAATACGCTCGATTGAGACCTTTTCCGGATCAAACTGAGCCATATCGACACCACGATGAATGGTCATGGTGCGGTTTTCCGCATCCGGATTACGGCCTCGGACAAGGTGGGCGGTGTAGTGGGAATTGGCGATCACGATATCGCCTTTGGCCATCACCGAATTGTAAAAGGCCTTCAGCCTGCCCTTCTGGCTATAGGCTCCGTGGTAGGTGGTAACGAACGGCACTCCGGTTCTTCGCGCCGCAATCAAGGCACTCCATGCCGGTGCACGAGAGCGCGCATGAACAAGTTCCACACCTTCCTTGCGAATCATCTGCTCAATGGCTCTGGCGTTGGAAAAAAGAATGGTGAACGGGTTTTTGCTACGCCCCTTTAGCGGTAGGAGCTGGCCACCGACCGCTTCCAATTCCGGCACCAAACGCCCCGGTTCGGCTGCGATCAGCGCTTTACCTCCCGCCTTGGTAATAGCTGCCGCGATATCCACCGTTCCACGCTCGACCCCACCGGAATCGAGCCACGGAATAACCTGAAGGATAGTTGGGGCTTTCGTCATGCAATCCACCGCGCTATGTAATTGGCATTCCCGCCGAGCGCTCGCAGACGGTGCCTATCGATTTCTTTTCCGGAGACATAGAATGTCAGCACCCCAAAAGCAAACTTTCCTTGTCGGAAACCCAGCCGATGGGGAAGACCATCCCCGCGAAATTGGCTTCAAACAGCGCCTTGCTGAAAAACAGGGCCTTTCTGGACTGTTCTGGATGAATGGTTATATGTCCAACATGGAAGGCGACAAGGCATTGGCACTTGATGGCTGGGCCGCTGAAACCGGATGCGCCTTTACCCGCTTTGACTATTCCGGCCATGGAGTTTCAGGCGGCGATTTTCTTGACGGCACCATCTCCAGATGGCTTGAAGAAAGCCTGGCGATGTTTGATCAAAAGACCGATGGATCGCAAATCATCTGCGGCTCTTCCATGGGCGGCTGGCTTGCCTTGTTGCTCACCAAGGCGCATATCGCACGGGTCGGCCTTCAAAACAGCCGCATCAAGGGGCTCGTCCTGATTGCTCCGGCCATCGACATGACCAAGGCGCTGATGTGGGACAATTTCGATGCTGCTGCCAAGGCGGAAATGGCAGCAACGGGTGTTTTTCTGCGTCCAAGCGAATATGACGACGGCCCCTATCAGATTACGGCCAAGCTGATTGAAGATGGCAAGGCCCATCTCATCGGTGATGGGCTTATCGAAACCGGCTGCCCGGTTCACATCCTGCAAGGAGTAAAGGACGATACGGTTCCATGGCATTCATCTGTCGATCTGGTTGCACGTCTTGCCCGGGACGATGTCAAACTGACTCTCGTCAAGGACGGCGACCATCGTCTCTCCCGTCCGCAAGACCTTGAGCTGCTGATCCGGGCGGTGGAGAGCTTGCTGAAGTCTTGAATTCCGGTTCCAAGGCTTCATTTCAAACAAAAAACCCGCGAGAAAGAGCCTTTTGCCTTTCGTCGCGGGTTCGTCATTCCACACTATTTCGTAGCCGCAGCCATTGAGTCGGAAATAATGTTGAGAGCTTTGTCGATTTCCTCGGCGGAGACGGTCAATGGTGGCGCGATGCGGAAGACACCGCCCATGCCGGGCAGCTTGACCACATTCATGGAGAGGCCGCGCTGCATGGCTTCCTCCATGATCTTCGTGCCCAGCTCATAGCCCGGCGCCTTGGTCGCCCGATCCTTGACCACTTCAAGGCCGATCAGCAGGCCGCGCCCGCGAATGTCGCCAATGCAGTTATACTGTTTTTGCAGCTCCAACAAACCATTGCGCATCTGGGTGCCGCGCTCGGTAGCCTTGGCGACCAAGCCATCGCGGGCGACCACATCGAGCACCGTGTTGCCGATGGCGGCGGGCAGCGGGTCGGACACATGGGTCGTGTAGAAAAGGAAGCCGCGCTCGTGCGCCTTTTCCTCGATTTCCCTGCTGGTCATGATTGCGGCCAGCGGCAGGCCAGCGCCAAGGGTCTTGGACAGGCTCATGATGTCCGGGGTGACGCCATCGCGCTGGAAGGCAAACATGGTGCCGGTGCGGCCAACGCCGGTCTGGGCTTCATCAAGAATGAGCAGCATGCCGCGCTCTTCGCATTTCTTCTTCAGCGCCGCCAGATAGCCAAGGGGCAATTCGATGATACCGCCACTGGAAAGGATCGGCTCGGCAATGAAGGCGGCCAATTTGCCCGAGGTCTGGCAGTCGATGAGGCGGAAGGCATCGTCCAGCTCGGTCTGCCAGTCCAGCGATCCATCCGCATTTTTAAAGCGCGGGCGGTAGGCATCGGGGGCGGGAATGACGAAGGAGCCGACGGCAGCCGGACCGTATCCGAAACGACCGGCGCTATAGGTGGCCGAAGCGGCAGCACCCGTCATGCCATGCCAGCTCTGGGCGAAGGCAACAATCTCGTGCCCTCCGGTCACCAGCTTGGCCATGCGGATCGCTGCCTCATTGGATTCCGCGCCGGTGGTCACCAGCATGACGCGATCAAGACCCGGAGCCAGTCCGGCCAGACGGGTGGCGAGATCGACAACGGGGCGGGAAAGCATGCCGGAGAAGAGATGGGCGACACTCGCCATCTGCCGGTTGACGGTGGCAACGATATCGGGGTGGGAATGGCCGAGCAGGGCGCTCATCTGGCCGGAGGTGAAATCGAGAATGGCGCGGCCATCGGCGTCATAGACATAATTGCCTTCGGCCCGCTCGATGATCAGCTTTTCAAAGGCCGATCCATAGCGGATCAGATGGGCGTTGGCGTTGCGCCAAAATTCCGGATCATCATTCAGGGACATGCTGTTTCTCTCTGGTGGCGTCGGCAATCGAAGTGCCTGTTTCTTTTCTCCAGCCTTAGCAAGGCTTGCAAATTCAGGCAAATTGATAATACTTAATACAGATATCAAATGGATTTATATCAATGCAGATGCTCGACATTGCCCTGCTGAAAAATTTCGTCATCGTGGCGCAAACCGGCTCCATCAGCCTTGCCGCCCAGCAGGTGGGGCGCACCCAATCGGCGCTTAGCATGCAGATGCATCGGCTGGAGGATCAGATGGGCAAGCTGTTGCTCCATCGCACCGGGGCTGGCGTTCGGCTGACTGCTGCGGGGGAAAAGCTGCTGGTCCATGCCGAGGCGCTTCTGGCACAGCATGATGAAATCCTGATGGACATGACGGGCACATCCCTTCGCGGCTCGATCAGTCTTGGATGCACGGAAGATTATGCTAGTGCCTTCTTGCCTCAACTTTTGGGGAGCTTCTGCGAACGATATCCCGACATCGATTTGAGGCTGGCCTGCGCCCCGTCAACGGATCTGAGGCCGCAATTGCAGCAGCGCTTGCTGGATATGGCGCTGGTCTCCCTTCCCTCAGCCGAGGCGGACGGGGTTATTCGCAAGGAGCAGTTGGTCTGGGTGGCCAATGAAGCGGCTCCGGCGATCCTTTCGACTCAGATTCTACCGCTCGCCTTGCCCACGCCGAGCACAATCGATTATCGCGCTGCCTGCACCGTGATGGAGGCGATCAACCGTCGCTATCGGGTGGCCTATGCCAGTAACAGTCTTGCGGGACTTCTCGCCATTGCACGCTCGGGCCACGCGATCAGCGTTCTGACGCAAAGTGCTGTACCGCAAGATCTCCATATCGTCTCTTCAGAGCTGCCTCCATTGCCAGCCATCGGCATAACACTGGAGTTGGCCGATCAAAGACCATCCGCGGCTGTTTCTGCACTGGCGGACCATATAAGAACCACCTTGCCAGAGTTGTAAACCACCTAATCCGGCCTGAACGAACGCTTATTCTGAACAAAGAAAAACCCGCTCGGAAAAACCGAGCGGGCTCCAAATATCTCAGGGTCAGTCAAACAGGATCAGAATGCTGCGTCGATATCTACAACATCAATCAGCTTGTGGTTGACAAACTCGGTCAAACCCAGATCCAACAGTTCACGGCCATAACCGGAGCGGCGAATGCCACCGAATGGCAAGTCGGCCTCAACCTTGGTTGGATGGTTGACGAACACCATGCCGGTTGAAACACGGGCTGCCACTTCTGCGCCATGCTTTTCATCGGCGGAGAAGACCGAACCACCCAGGCCGAACGGCGTGTCATTGGCGATACGGATTGCGTCCTCCTCGTCCTTGGCTCTGAAAAGCATGGACACAGGACCGAAGAATTCCCAATAACGCGCTTCATTGTCTTCGCCCAGATCGCTAAGAATGGTTGGCTGGACAAAAGCGCCCTTAGTTGGGACTGCGGGGCCGACTTCTTCGGCTTTGGCACCCTTGGCGACAGCCTTCCTGATTTGCTCTTTCACGTCATCGGCTGCCTTCTGGGAAGAAAGCGGTGCGAGGGTCGTTTTTGGATCAAACGGATCACCCGCTACCAATTTGGCGACACCAGCCTTGTATTTCTCAAGGAACTCATCATAGACCTCGTCGGCAATGATCATGCGTTTGGAAGAAACACAGACCTGACCGCCGTTCCAGTGACGACCGAACACGGCCCAATCAACGACCTTGTCAATATCGGCGTCTTTGAGCACGACGAAAGCATCTGCACCACCCAATTCCATGGTGGACTTCTTGAGTGCCTTGCCAGCCTGCGCGGCAACGATGGAGCCTGCGGCCTCGGAACCGGTGAGCGCCACACCATGCACGCGAGGGTCGTTGATGATCATTTCGATCTGAGACCGCGTTGCGTAGAGGTTGGTGAAGGCGCCTTCTGGCAAACCTGCTTCTTTCATAAGCTTTTCAAAACGGGCGGCGCTCTGAGGCACGTTGGACGCATGCTTGAGAATGAGCACATTACCTGCAGAAAGCTGCGGAGCCAGGATTCGGGCGATCTGGTAATATGGGAAGTTCCAAGGCTCAATCGCGAGCAAAATTCCGAGCGGTTCATGAACCAGTGTTGCATCCCCTTCGGCAGGGTCGAGCACCGGCAGTTTGCGCGGCTGCAGCAGCGTCTCGGCATTGCGGACATAATATTCCAGAATCTTGGCCGAGAGTTCAACTTCAGCTTTTGCTTCGGCGGTCAGTTTGCCCATTTCAAGGGTCAGGAGCTTTGCATGCTCGTCGGCGTCGGCGCGCAGCAGATCGGCTGCCTTCTGAAGAATTCTGGCGCGCTCAGCAAAGCTGGTCTGGCGCCATGAAAGAAATGCATTGTGAGCCTTATCCAGCGCTGCACTGACCTCAGCGTCAGTTGCATCTGGAAATGATGCCAGTTTCTCACCGGTATACGGGTTAATCGTTGCATATGCCATGATCTTTCCTCTTTATTTCCTGCCCCTTATTCTGGTCGCCGGCTGTTTTTTACGACGCCTTGTGTCGGGCTTTTATCTTGTTGTCTTTATTGTCTGATCGTTGAAATGCAATTCGAAGAGAAGGTTGTCTGCCGGTGCACGGCGGGCTCGTTAGCCTTTGTTATCTCCTTTATCCGTCTTCCGTTATTGCTTTCAGGATCAAACCCCAATGGTGTTAGAAGGCGACCAATCTGAAGGGAAAAGCTTCATTCGCCTTGCATGTTTTGGATATGGTTGTCCCGGACCTATGAAGCAAAGATCTCGCGATCATCGGTTTCATGACAAAATTACATGGAACAAACAGGTTAAATGAAAAATTTGATGCTTAAGAGACGAGAGAGATCTGCATCGAAAAGCCGCTTCTGAGCTTCTAAAAAGACGCGACAATAGCCACTCCGTAAAGGTAGACAAAGAAAAGGCGCGCCAGCAAATTGGGCTGGCGCGCCTTCGCACAATCTGGAGAGCCCAGTCGGAGTTAGCTGTCCAGAGGTGCGAAGCTGCAGGTGAAATGCCGCATCAGTTTCGGTTCCCTGATGATTTTGAAACCCTTGAGCTGATCTTTTTCAGCTGCCAGCATTTCAAAGGCTTCCACCACATAATCGGCGTGGGATTGGGTATAGGTGCGGCGCGGGAAGGCAAGGCGCACCAGTTCCATGGCGGCGGGCTTTTCCGAGCCGTCAGTCTGGCGACCAAACATCACCGAGCCGATTTCGCAAGAGCGGATACCGCCGATCTCGTAGAGCTTGCAGGCCACGGTGTGGGCGGGATATTTCAGCGGATTAATATGCGGCAGCCAGCTTTTGGCGTCGACAAAGACGGCATGGCCACCCGCCGGCTTGACCACCGGAATGCCCATGGCATCGAGCTTTTCGATGATATATTCATTGGTGCGGATGCGATATCGGAGATAATCCTCGTCGATGATCTCATGCAGCCCCTGCGCCAATGCTTCCAGATCGCGTCCGGCAAGGCCACCATAGGTGGGGAAGCCTTCGGTCTGGATGAGGCGGACACGGGCCTGATCGGCAAGGGCATCGTCATTGAAGGCGATCCAGCCGCCGATATTGCCAAAGGCATCCTTCTTGGCGCTCATGGTCATGCCATCGGCAACCGAGAAACAGTCGCGCACGATATCCTTGATCGCACGATCCTTCTGCCCTTCCTCGCGCTGCTTGATGAACCAGGCATTTTCCGAGAAGCGACAGCCGTCAATGATGAAGGGCTTGCCATATTTATGGGCCAGCGCTGCCACGCCACGGATATTTTCAAGGCTTACCGGCTGGCCGCCACCGGCATTGTTGGTGATGGTGATCATCACCATTGGCACGCTGTCGCCCTTCTCCTCCAGAAAAGCTTCCAGCTTGCCAAGATCCATATTGCCCTTGAAGGGATAAAGCGAAGCCGGATCCTTGCCCTCATCAATCACCAGATCATAGGCTTCGGCACCAGAGGCCTCGATATTGCCACGGGTGGTGTCGAAATGGGTGTTGGAGGGAACATGCTTGCCCGCCCCACCGAAGATGGAAACCAGAATCGCCTCGGCCGCGCGGCCCTGATGGGTTGGAATGATATGCTCGAACGGCATCAGTTCCTGCACACTGTCACGGAAGCGATAATAGGAGGGAGAACCGGCATAGCTCTCATCGCCACGCATGACGGCGGCCCACTGCTCGGCGCTCATGGCGCCGGTGCCCGAATCGGTCAGCAGATCGATGATCACGTTTTCGGACCTGAGTGCAAAGAGGTTATAGTCGACGGCCTTGAGCGCCGCCTCGCGCTCGGCGCGCGTGGTCATGCGGATGGGTTCTACCGATTTGATGCGGAAGGGTTCGATAATGGTTTTCATCATTGTATCTCCGGTCTGATCAGCCCGGAAATATGATCGCAAAACCATATTCGCTGTGAACGTCCGGGCTGTGCGCCGCGGTTGCCCTCCTCGATACCGGTTGCCCTGACTGGATGTCAGGTTCCGACAGGATGACCGCGCTCAGCGCCGAAAGGTTTACAAAGAGGATTTTGACAAAACAGCCCCAAGGGGTCAAGCCTTTGGCAAAGCGATTTCAACCAGTTTGAGAAACATTCGGGGATCAATCGTTTCTTACCCGACTCGACCTAACCTAAAGACCGAGTTCTGCCCGCAGTTTTCGCGTAAGCTTGCTCGCAATTATCTCGTGAGCCGCTTCCAGATGCAGCCTTATTTCCTCATCGCTCATGGCGTCAGGCTTGTTGAGCTGCACCCATTTGGCGCGCGCCAGATGAGGCGCGGGGATAATTCCCGACTCCTCGCGCAGAATTTCATAGGCAATATCGGAGCATTTGAAACTGATTTTGCCCGGCTCGCCACTCTTCGATTCAGCAGAGCATAAAGCAAATATCTTGCCCCCGATCTTCCAGACAGAGCAACCTCCCCACTGTACGACATTGGTTGCGTGGTGGAATGAGGCACAATGGGCATCGAATTCTTCTCGGGTCATATCTGGCTCATGTGATGGTTGGCGTGCTTTTCTAAATGAAGGCTTTCGCGCGCCTCGATGATCAGGTCCCCCAGTGCGCGAAAATCCTCTTTTCTGGTTGAAGACTTGCGCCAAACCAACGTAATTTTTCGAGGCAGAGAGTCAGGCAAATCGATTTCAACAACATCGTGCGCTTTCGTCAATCCGGCATCAATTGCCACATTGGGAATAAGCGTCGAGCCCAAACCCTCTTCCACCATGGCAAGCAATGTCGCCAGACTTGTTGCATCAAACTCGGCGTCCTTGTTCAACAGGCCCGGAAAAGCCGATAAGGCATGCTGCTGCAAGCAATGGCCTTTTTCCAACAGCATCAATGGCTCATTCTTGAGCATTGAACCATCAGCTTCTTCGTTATGCGCCAGTCTGTGATTCATCGGTGCAACAAGATGATAGCCATCCTCGAACAGTTCCCGCGTTTCCATATCACCCACATCGTGAGGCAAAGCGATCAGAGCGACATCCAGACGCCCGCTCTTGAGGCCTTCAAGCAAGTGTTCCGTCAATTCTTCACGCAAGAACAACCGCAACCGGGGATGCACCTTGCGCAATAGTGGCCGCAATCTTGGCAACAGATAGGGCCCGACCGTAGGGATCACGCCAAGATGCATGTCGCCCGCCATCACGTCTGACGCATGCTGTGCGGTTTCTACAAGAGCTTGCGTTTCTGCGAGAATCTGTCGGGCCTGGTCCACAATTTTCCGCCCGATCGGCGTCAAGATAACAGACCTCTTTGATCTTTCTGCCAAAGTTGTTCCAAGGATCGTTTCAAGTTCCTTGAGTCCTGCGCTGAGCGTAGACTGGGTAACGTTGCATCTCTTGGCAGCATTGCTGAAATGCAGTTCATCTGCCAAAGCGACCAGGAATGTGAGCTGTCTAAGAGATGGAAGCATGTGACTTATCGATTTTTTCGATTAAAATATGCAAAATAACTCATTTCACTAATAATTAGAATGTTGCTAATGTGCCGTCAACGCCAAATAGAGGAATAGACCTACTTTAAAAGGAGTATATTACATGTCAGATATTGAAACCCCAGCAGAGGTTATGGCCTTCCCACAGCTTAACAAACCGGCCCCTGATTTTTGTGCCAAAACAACCGCAGGCATCAAAAAACTCTCCGACTATGAAGGCAAGTGGCTGATCCTTTTCTCCCACCCTGCTGACTTTACTCCGGTTTGCTCAACCGAGTTCATGGCTTTTGCAAAAGCTTATGACAAATTCCAGGAAATGAATTGCGAGCTGCTCGGTCTTTCCATCGACAGTGTCCATTCTCACATTGCCTGGGTCCGCAGCATCAAGGAAAACTGGGGCGTTGATATTCAATTCCCGATCATTGACGACATTCCGATGAAAGTCGCCAAGGCCTATGGCATGATCCATCCGGGTGCCAGCGACACTTCCGCAGTTCGCGCAACATTCCTGATCGATCCGAAAGGCATCCTGCGCGCCATGGTCTACTATCCGCAGTCCAATGGTCGTTCGATCCCAGAATTTGTGCGCCTGCTCTCCGCCTTGCAGGCAACCGATGCCAACAAGATTGCAACACCAGAAGGTTGGCAGCCCGGCGACAAAGTGATCGTTCCTCCGCCGTCAACAGTTGAAGGTGCTGAGAAGCGTGCTTCCGAAGGCTATGAAACTGTTGATTGGTATTTCTCCAAGAAGGATCTCTAAGATTACCTTGTAATCGAAGGCTCCTTACGAAAGGTCAGGGCAGGCCAAGCGCCCTGACCTTTTTCTATGGCGAATGAAAAACGAGGCCGGGAAGTACGCATCTCTAAGTGGCTTGTTTCGGAACCGAATCCGAACTTCACTGCCGCGGCATGCGGATTTGAAAATGCGCGCCGGGACTGCGATCCAGCAGCTGAATGGTGCCGCCGTGGGCACGGACAATTTCAGCGGCGATAGCCAGCCCCAGCCCCGTTCCACCTTTTCGTGCAGAGCCTTGAAACGGCTTGAACAGATTGGCACGAACGGTTGCCGGAACACCGGGGCCCGTGTCCGATATTTCGATAATCGTGGTTCCCTCTTTGACATGGGCATCCAGCGTCAGGCGGCAAATAACGGCTTCTTCCTTGCCGCATTGCATGACGTCTACCGCGTTGCGACAAAGATTCATGAGAACTCTGAAGAGCTGGCCCGGATCAGCATAGACTTCCAGATCTTCGGGAATTCTGTTTTCATAGCTCAGGCGTGAGGTTTCAGACAGATCCAGCAGATCGCGCATTTCTTCGCCCAGTTGATGAAGGTTCAAGAGGCGCTTGTCCGGCGGCGCTTCCTGTGCCTTGCCATAGGACATGACCGCCCGAGAGTAATCGACGGCACGGTCCAGCGTGCCCATAAGCTTTGGCACGACCCTTTGAACCGTTGGGTCATCCAGCATGGACAATCGGTCTGAAAATAGCTGGGCCGAGGCGATAATATTGCGCAAATCGTGATTGATCTTGGATACGGCCAATCCAAGATCGGCCAGACGCCTCTGTTTGTGCAATGTCTTGGCAAGAATGCCTTCCATCTCGCCCAGTTGCATTTCAATCATACCGATTTCATCGCGACGCTTGGAGGGTTTGATAACAGCATTCATATCCTCGGGATCCGAGGTGAACCGCGCCATATTGTCCAGCACTCCCAATATCGGCCGTACGAGCAATGCCCTGAGAGAAAGATAGACCAATCCGGCAGTTATCACAGAAATGACCAATGACAGCATCAGAATATTGATAGAAAAGCCTATCATGTCCTGCCGTAGGCCGGTTTCATCAAAGACCATTTCCACTTGCCCCTGATTGTCCTTGGTCTGCCCAACCACGCGAATCGTGCGCCCCTTGCCAAACAGCAAGGTGTCGAAGGCAGCGGCAATCATGGCCGGCGGTGTCATGGACTGGATATCCTCATCGCGCATGATTGCTCCGGGCATGTCGACCATAGCGAGGAGACGCCGCTCCCCCTTGTTGCGCAAACCCAGTGTTTGCACATTCAAACGGGTCAGCAAATCCTGCTCAATGGCCTTGTCCTTGAGGTCATCGGATGCATTGGTATAGATGAGAGCAGCCACTTCGGCCAATTCCAGCTTTCTGGTGAGCCAATCAACACGAAACTTGGAGATTGACGGCACGAAAATGAATACTTCACTGAGCATGACGAAAAGAATCGTCAGTACCAGCAGCTTGGTCGACAAACCCAGCACCGGATAGTTTTTCTGGCGCAGTGCTTCCCCTAGATATGGCCGTGCTGACGGGTGGGGAAGATCGTTTGCCTGCTTGTCTTCTTTATTGCTCGTCACACCGTCCATATTCAAACGCCTTTGATCATGTCTTTCAGCCAGACCGCTATTGGCACGCCCTTGCCTTTGGGCATGTGTTATCCTGTTGTCCTGCCAGGCAAGATGCCGGTTCCAACCGAAGTTCTTTTCTTATAACCGACTTGCCTATCTAGCGCAGGGCTTTTACGGATTGGCAAGCGCTTTGATGCGCAGCCGATTCCGAACGTTGATTTTCGAGGACACCCTGGCGGCTTGGGCGGCTTGGTTTCTATTGTAATTCGTGGCAATGTCTGACCCCGTTCCCAGACCAGTTTCATCGATGATATTGTCAATCGGGAATCGGCGGCTATTGGAGATCTGAATGAAGACAGAACAAAAAGTCGACAGCAATTTGTCGGAAAGCTTCAAAGACATCGAAAATTGGATCTTCGATCTGGACAATACTTTATACCCGCGACATGTCGACCTATTCGCCCAGATGGAAGTGAAAATGAACGAGTTCGTTTCCAGTCTGCTTGGGCTCACGCTGGAAGATGCATCGCATTTGCGCCACGCATACTATAAGCAATATGGCACGACCCTGCGCGGACTGATGATAGAGCATCATATCCAGCCGGATGATTTTCTGGAATATGTCCACGATATCGATCATAGCGTGGTTGAACCGGATCCGGTTCTGGCAGAGGCTCTCAAAGCCCTGCCCGGCAAACGCTATATTTTTACGAACGGTACTCAGGACCATGCCCGCAAGGTTTCCGAGCGGCTCGGGATAACCGGATATTTTCATGATGTCTTCGACATTGTCTGGGCCGAGCTGGACCCAAAGCCCAATCGCGCCCCCTATGAACGGCTTTTGGCCGAGACGGGAATCAACCCACGCCATACAGCGATGTTCGAGGATCTGGCGCGCAATCTTACGGTCCCCTCGGAACTGGGCATGACATGCGTGCTTATCGTTCCCGATCAGATGCGCAGCGTTTTTCAAGGCCGATGGGATGCGGAAAGCGTCACCGCCCCGCATGTCAATCATGTCTGCGATAATCTGGGGCAGTTCCTGACGGATGTACTCAAAGCCATCGGCTAAGTGATCTCTGGGATCAAGGTGAATAGTTCCTTAATCCGAAAAAGGCCTGTTTCTGCGCCTTTCCTTGCTCAGAGCAGTTGACGTGCCGCTCAAGTTTGACTATAAGCGCGGATCAATGGGCGGCCCCTAGGTGCCGCCTTTTGCTATCGACCTATGGCGATGACAATTCTATCGCTTATATGTCGTTTCGAGAAAAGCAAAACGCATCTCCGTTTTGTTAGGTTTGCTGCTCGTCCTTCCTGGCCTGTTCAGATTTGAGGGCTGATGTGATGTAGCGGTGTTAGCGGACCAGAGTGGTACCGCATGGAAAACAAGGACAGGCTCAATGGCCAATACAGTTTCCGCCAAAAAGGCGACCCGTAAGATTTCACGCAAAACTGCTATCAACAAAGCACGTCGTACCCGTGTTCGCAGCTGCCTGCGCGCTGTTGAAGAGGCAATCGTTAGCGAAGATCAGGCAGTGGCTTCCGAAGCTCTGCGTAAAGCCCAGTCCGAAATGATGCGCGCCGTTGCCAAAGGCGTGTTCCATAAGAACACCGCTTCTCGTAAAATCTCTCGCTTGACCAAACGCGTTAAGGCTTTGGCTGAGTAAAGTCAGGTTTTCATTTTAAAGCCCGGTTCAATGCCGGGCTTTTTTATGCGAATCCTTCCCAGAAGCGTCACAAAACTGTCACTTCAATATTCAGGTTTGGCGAATCCGATTCTTTCGTTCTCCTTTTGATCGCTAAGCAATAATTTCCCTGTTTTTTCATAGCTTTATCCTTATGAGATCAAAGTTGCAAAAATTGGGTCATGATTCTCCAGATGGTCAATAACTGAATCGAAAAAAATTTTTCTGCGGCGCTTAATCTGCATAATGTTACCGTCAGATGACAGAATCTGAGGAGTCGCAAAGAGATAGCTTGGTCAAGTGAAAACTGGTGATTTCTGCCATTTTTGACTCATACTGATCTGGACGAAGAATCTGATTTCGTTCTTCTTGCACGGGCCCTTTGGTCTGTGTATGGTCAGGACTCGCAGGAACACGGTTGTAAAGAAGAGCAAAAACCCAAAGGCGTTTTTGAAATCAAATGAGGCAATCGTAAGAGCAAGATCGCTTCACAATACTGAAGCTGGCTGTTTGAGGTTCTTTGCCACTGGCAGGGGCTCAGGCCATTATTCTGGCGTTCTTGCCGTGTCGGAGCACGGACCACTTGTGTAAGCGGTCATGCCCAAAAACGGATTTGTTGAATAGCATGGTCTGGTGACTTTTTGTCACCCGGACGGGAGTGTTTGTCTTTGAGTGAATTGGCAACTTATGCGGGAGATATCGACGTTTTGACCGTCTGGCAACGATTGTCAGATGACCCTGCTGCCATACTCGTGGACGTTCGGACCCATGCAGAATGGTCTTATGTCGGCGTTCCCATGCTGGATCGTCCTGAACGGGAAATTCTTTTGGTAGAGTGGCTAGGCTACCCGAACATGACCGTACATGCAGATTTTGCAGACCGGTTGGTGGCAGAACTGGACCGAATAAACGCTGCCAAGAGCAGCCCTATCTTCTTTCTATGTCGTTCGGGGGCCCGTTCAAGAAATGCGGCAATAGAAATGACACCAAGATGGGATGGTCCCTGCTATAATGTCGAAGCGGGATTTGAAGGCGATTTAGACGATACGCTGCACCGATCAAGCAAGAACGGATGGAAGCATGCAGGGTTGCCCTGGCGCCAGTTTTAAACGGCTCTCGGGCATTTTGCGAATTGCTGACGCGGATGATGTCAGTTTAAAATTTCAACGCAGCCGCAAACCAAAGAGCGAGATAAACTCGCCAAAATTGCGGCTTATCAAGGAAACAGCTGTTTTTGGCGGCTATTAGGCTAGAACAACAAATGACAATACAGCAGACGGCCACAAAGGGAAATGTTGACATGGAGATGGGTGCGGCGACTCATCAGGCTTTTCCCGAGGCTGACTCCCCAAAAGAGGAGCCTTCGGTGAAAGTGGGCAAAGAAGAATGGGACCGCGTAAAGAAGAGACTGCGCGCGGAACTCGGAGAAGATGTATTTTCAAGCTGGTTCGCCAGTGTCGAGATTGAGGACGAGCAGAACGGGCTGGTCATTCTGTCCGTTTCAACACGCTTCCTCAAATCATGGATTCAGTCGCATTATGGCGATCTGCTCATGGCGCTTTGGCGTGAAGAATGCGAACAAGTGCGCCGGATAGATCTCTATGTACGTGGTGCCGTGCGGCCCAAGACGGTACAGAATAAAGCGCAGGCAAAAGCAGCCGAACCTGCTGTCAAGGAACAAGGTGGTTTTGTTCGCCCTGCCGTTGCAGCATCCATTGGGCAGGATCAGGATCAGCTTGGCGGCTCTCCGCTCGACCCGCGTCTGACATTCGAGACCTTTGTTGTTGGCCAGTCTAACACTCTGGCCCATGCGGCCGCAAAGCAGGTTGCCATGGCGCAGCCCGGCCAGCCGGTTTCCTTCAATCCGCTTTTCCTGCATGCCTCGGTTGGTTTGGGCAAGACCCATCTTCTGCAGGCCATCGCATGGGAAGCCAAGAAATCCAATCCAACCGCACGCGTGCTTTATCTGACAGCCGAACGCTTCATGTACAGCTTCGTGCAAGCCCTGAAGAGTCAGGCAGCGATCGATTTCAAGGATACCCTCAGAGACATCGACATTCTGCTGATCGACGACCTGCAGTTCCTGCAGGGCAAAACAATCCAGCAGGAATTCTGTCATACGCTCAACAGCCTCATTGACGGTGCCCGTCAGGTTGTTGTTGCTGCCGACCGCCCTCCTGTTGAGCTGGAAAGCCTTGACGAACGCGTTCGCTCGCGCCTTGCCGGAGGCTTGGTCAGCGAGTTGCAACCGCTTGAAAAAGAGCTGCGCCGGTCCATTCTGTCCGACCGCGCAACACAGGCGGCTCGTCGAGATCCGAACCTGACCATTCCTGAGCTGGTCCTTGACCATGTGGCAGGGATCATCCGTTCAAATGGTCGCGATCTGGATGGCGCCTTCAACCGCCTGATGGCTCACAATCAACTGACCGGTGCGCCAATTTCCATAGAAATGGCCGAGCAGGCTCTCAAGGATCTGATCCGTTCAAAGGAACCACGTCGCATCCGCATCGAAGACATCCAGCGCGTTGTTTCCAAGCATTACAACGTTTCGCGTTCGGATCTCCTGTCCTCTCGCCGGACTCGTACCATTGTGCGTCCGCGCCAGATTGCCATGTATCTATCAAAGATGCTGACGCCGCGCTCCTTGCCGGAAATCGGCCGACGCTTTGGCGGTCGTGACCACACCACGGTTTTGCATGCCGTGCGCAAGATTGAAGAGTTGGCTTCTTCAGATAATACGTTGCAGCAGGAAATCGAAATGCTGAAGCGGAACATTGCTGAATAGCGGCTCCGTTAGGCATAGCATTTAAGCATGCAAGCACTTTGCTGCTGATATGTGGAAGAAATATGAGGGGATCGCACCAGAATCGGGCCGATCCCCTTGCCTTATCCGGAAAGACGGGTCAAAGTTGCTTCCCCGCCATTGCTGGCCGTGGTAAGGGCAAATTGAGTTCATGTATTGATGTAGGGGAAATTGGGATATGAAAGTCACTCTCGAGCGGGCAACCCTTTTGAAATCTCTAAACCATGTCCATCGGGTTGTTGAACGACGAAACACGATTCCGATCCTGTCCAACGTTCTCTTGCGTGCAGAAGGCGGCGATCTGGTTTTCAAGGCCACCGACCTTGATCTGGAAGTGCTGGAAACGGCACCGGCCATGGTAGAAGTTGGAGGCGCAACCACTGTGCCGGCCCACATGCTCTATGACATTGTGCGCAAACTACCCGACGGATCGCAGGTTACACTGGAAACAAACGAAGATCAGACCGCATTGGCCATCATCGCCGGGCGTTCTCATTTCACCTTGCAAATTCTGCCAGTGACAGACTTCCCCGACATCACGGCAGGTGAATTCTCGCATCATTTCACGATACCGGCACTGGATCTGAAGCGTCTGATTGATCACACCCAGTTTGCGATCTCGACAGAAGAAACCCGCTATTATCTCAATGGTATCTTCGTCCATAGCCTTGATGTTGATGAAGGCCCGGTTCTTCGCGCAGTTGCAACCGACGGGCATCGTCTGGCTCAAGCCCAGTTGACCGCTCCGGCTGGTGCGCAAGGCATGCCGGGTGTCATCGTTCCGCGCAAGACCGTGTCGGAAGTGCAGAAACTGATTGAAGACCCAGAAGCCAACATTGCCGTTGAACTGTCCGATACAAAAATCCGCCTGACCATTGGTCCGGTTGTTCTGACCTCAAAGCTGATCGACGGAACCTTCCCTGACTATGAGAAGGTTATTCCCAAGGGCAATGACAAGGTCATGAAGATCGAGAATGCGCTGTTTGCCCAAGCTGTTGATCGTGTGTCAACCGTGTCTAACGAACGCGGTCGTGCTGTCAAACTCAGCCTGCAGCCGAACAGTCTGGTGCTTTCGGTGTCCAACCCGGATTCGGGAACGGCAACCGATGAATTGACCGTCGAGTATGATGCAGATCCAATGGAGATCGGTTTCAATGCGCGCTATCTGCTGGATATTACCAACCAGCTGGAAAGCGACAGTGCCCAGTTCCGCCTGGCCGATTCCGGTTCGCCAACTCTCATCCAGGATGATGGCGACAACAACACGGTCTATGTCTTGATGCCAATGCGCGTCTAGAGAGATCCTGAGACTCGAAAAAGTGAAATATCGATAGGGCATTTCTTCAAGAAATGCCCTATTCTTTTGCCAACTTGATTCTTTCTTCTGTCTCCACCATCAGAGGGTTGAAGAGATTTGTTGAACCGGAGGATTTGCTGCCTTGAATACAGCATCGATTTGCCTTGACCCGATTGCCCGTGTGGATCGGCAAATCGACCGGGTTACCGTCGCATCGATTTCGCTAGCTAATTTCCGCAATTACGCCTCCCTGAGCCTTTCTCTCAACGGCAAGCATGTGGTGTTGACCGGCTCAAACGGAGCTGGCAAGACCAATCTGCTCGAAGCGATTTCCTTTCTCTCCCCGGGAAGAGGGTTAAGGCGGGTTGCCTATCCCGAGATTGCAAGAGAGCAATCGCAAGAGGGCAGTTGGGCGGTATCGGTCGCACTTGACACCCCACTGGGTGAAATCAAGCTTGGCACCGGCTTGCAGCCTGCCCCTGATGGAAATCTGCAACGGCGTGTTCGCATCAATGGCGCAACAGCCAAGTCGGCGGAAGCTTTGTCGGATCATGTTTCTGTCTTGTGGCTTACGCCGCAAATGGACAGTCTTTTTACCGGTGCAGCGTCCGAGCGACGCAAGTGGCTTGATCGCATGGTTCTGGCCATCGACAAAACCCACGGAACGCGGGTGAATGCCTTTGAGAAAGCAATGCGACAACGCAATCGCCTGCTCGAAGAGGCGCCCCACGAAACGGTCTGGCTCGATGGCATAGAAACCCAGATGGCAGAATTCGGCTCGGCCATTGCCACTGCACGAGCAGAATTGATTTCGCTTCTGAACCGATCCTTGTCCATCCTGCACGGTGAAGATGGGGCGAGCGCTTTTCCCAATGCGGTTTTGGCGCTTGAAGGTCAACTGGAAAATGAAGCTTTTTCGCGGCCCGCCATAGAGAGCGAAGAGCATTATCGCTCCTTGCTACGCCAAGGCCGCCCGCGCGACCGGGCAGCAGGGCGGACCCTTACCGGTCCGCATCGGTCCGATCTTCTGGTACGCCATGGCCCCAAGGACATGGTGGCAGCCAAATGTTCAACCGGCGAGCAGAAAGCCCTTCTGCTTGGCATTGTGCTTGCCCACGCTCATCTGGTGTCTGAACGCGCTGGACGAACGCCGCTGGTGCTGCTGGATGAAGTGGCCGCGCATCTGGACGAAGCGCGGCGGCTGGCCTTGTTCGATCTTCTTGACCGACTTGGTTGTCAGGCCTTCGTTACGGGAACCGACGACAGAATCTTTTTGCCACTTGGAGAACGTGCAGATCGCTTTAACGTTTCCTGTGGTACAATCGAGCCTCTGGAATAACGCATCAAGAAATGGGGCCAAAATGGCGCGTAGACGTCGCATTCCTTTTGCCAGATCAAGAAGCAGCCTGATATTCATGTGTATCTCGCTGTTCATTCTTTTGCTGATGCTCACCACAGGCGATTATTTCGGGAACAAAGACCAGAAATTGATCGCGACACTCGATGGAGAGCAGATCAGGAAAGAAGGCCTCAAGCTCTATAATGCCAATTGCCTGAGCTGCCATGGGGTCAGCGGACGCAGCACCAGTTTTGGCCCGGCTCTGGTCAATCGAATTTATTTCAAGGGCAATTTGTCCGATCGTGCCTTCATTCAGGCAGTAACCTACGGCGCTCCACAGCGCAATTGGGATTATGGTCCGATGGATCCCGTCGAAGGCCTGACGCAAACCGAAATAGCTCAGATTCTGGCTTATGTGCGGTCCGAGCAGGAAAGAGCTCTAAAGCGCTGATTTTCAGCAATTTTGTGTGGTATTTTACCTCTCACCTCGCGACTGAGGCAAACTCTCCACAAGGGGAGGCCCAGATAGCTCGGTGAACGGGCTAGAAGCGGTTGAATGCGGCGAAAAACCTCGTATAAGTGAAGGGTTAGCCGTAGCTAAAGGATGACTGATTCGCATGAGCGATATTGAAAACACCCCCCCAAGTGCAGGTGCCGAATATGGCGCAGATTCCATCAAGGTTCTCAAAGGTCTGGATGCCGTTCGCAAACGCCCCGGCATGTATATCGGGGACACGGACGATGGCTCTGGACTGCACCATATGGTTTACGAGGTGGTGGACAATGCCATCGACGAGGCACTTGCCGGTTATGCGGATCTGGTGACTGTTACCCTCAATGCTGAGGGGTCGGTTACCGTGACAGATAACGGACGCGGCATTCCCACCGATATCCATCACGAAGAAGGCGTCTCTGCTGCCGAGGTCATCATGACCCAGCTCCATGCTGGCGGCAAATTCGACCAGAACAGTTACAAAGTTTCCGGCGGTCTACATGGTGTGGGCGTGTCTGTGGTGAATGCCCTGTCAACCAAGCTGAAATTGCGCATCTGGCGCAATGATCTTGAACATGAGATCGACTTCGAGCATGGCAATGCTACCGGTCCTCTGCGCGTGATCGGCCCAGCTGAAGGCAAGAAAGGCACCGAGGTTACCTTTACCCCGAGCCCTGAGACCTTCACTCATATCGAATTCCATTTTGCGACGCTTGAACATCGCTTGCGTGAGTTGGCTTTCCTTAACTCTGGCGTTCGCATTCTGCTCAGCGACAATCGCGGGCAGGACAAGGTTCAGGAAGAAATGCTCTATGAAGGCGGTCTGGAAGCCTTCGTACGCTGGCTCGACCGCACCAAGAAGCCGATCATTGAAAAGCCGCTTTACGTTTCTGCTGAACGTGATGGCATCACTGTTGAAGCCGCCCTGTGGTGGAACGACAGCTATCACGAGAATGTCTTGTGCTTTACAAACAACATTCCCCAGCGCGATGGCGGCACCCATCTTGCCGGATTCCGCGCAGCATTGACCCGTCAGATCACCGCTTATGCGGAAAGCTCGGGCCTTTTGAAACGCGAGAAGGTCAACCCATCAGGTGATGATTGCCGCGAAGGGTTGAGCTGCGTTCTTTCGGTGAAAGTTCCGGATCCGAAATTTTCTTCCCAGACCAAAGACAAGCTTGTCTCCTCGGAAGTTCGTCCTGTGGTCGAGAACCTGATCAACGCTGCGCTCAGCGAATGGCTGGAAGAAAACCCCAATGAAGGCAAGACGATCGTTTCCAAAGTGGTGGAAGCTGCGGCTGCCCGCGAGGCTGCTCGCAAGGCGCGCGAGCTGACCCGCCGCAAGGGAGCACTCGACATTGCGTCCCTGCCCGGCAAACTCGCCGACTGTCAGGAACGCGACCCATCCAAAGCTGAACTCTTCCTGGTGGAGGGTGATTCTGCTGGTGGCTCTGCCAAACAGGGCCGACACCGTTCCAACCAAGCCATTCTGCCGCTGCGAGGCAAGATCCTCAATGTGGAGCGCGCCCGTTTCGACCGCATGCTATCCAGTCAGGAGATCGGGACCATGATCACCGCTCTTGGCACTGGCATCGGCAAGGATGAATTCAACCCGGACAAGCTGCGCTATCACAAGATCATCATCATGACCGATGCTGACGTCGACGGCGCCCACATCCGTACCCTTCTGCTCACCTTCTTCTTCAGGCAAATGCCGGAGCTTGTCGAACAGGGTCATCTCTATATCGCTCAGCCTCCGCTTTACAAGGTTAAGCGCGGCCAGTCCGAGCAATATCTGAAAGACGAAAAGGCTTTCGAGGACTATCTCATCGACACCGGCATTGAGGAAGCTGTTCTGACAACAGGCTCAGGCATTGAGCGCGCCGGGCGGGACCTCAGAGCTTTGCTTGATGAATCCCGGACATTTGCAAGCACGCTGGACGGGCTTCATTCCCGCTATAATCGTGCAGTTGTCGAGCAATCTGCCATCAGCGGCCTGTTTGATCCTGCCATCAGCGAAAATGAAACCCTCATTGAAGAGGCAATGGCGCGGGTTTGCCGCCGTCTCGACCGAATGGCCGAAGAAACCGAACGCGGATGGGAAGGCATCGTCAAGGATGACGGATCCTATGTCTTTGAACGTACCGTCCGTGGTGTGAAGGAATCCGCTATTCTTGACGTGGCTCTGCTCAATTCTGCAGACGCTATCAAGCTCAACAAGCTGGGCCAGGAGATCAAAGAAAACTTCGATTATGGCACCGTAATGCGTCGCCGTGAAAAGGATTATGTCATTTACGGACCGGGCTCATTGCTCTCCGAAGTCTATGGCCTTGGCCGCAAGGGTATTTCCATGCAGCGCTATAAAGGCTTGGGCGAAATGAACGCCGAGCAGCTTTGGGAAACCACGCTGGACCCAGAGGCTCGCACGCTGCTGCAAGTTCGCGTTCAGGAGGCCGACGATGCCGACGATATCTTCGCCAAACTGATGGGCGATGATGTGGAGCCCCGGCGAAACTTCATTCAGGACAATGCCCTCAACGTGGCAAACCTTGATATCTGATCAGAATGGGCGCACCAAGATGCGCCTTTTCTTTTGCCTGCCAATCAAACTCAGCAGGAGATTACATGATGGATGACGCAAACGCGATTATCGAAAAACTCGGCATGCAACCCCATCCGGAAGGGGGCTATTTTGTCGAGACATTTCGGGATGATGAAGGCCCTGAGGGTCGCGGGCATTCCTCCGTCATCTATTATCTTCTCAAAGAGGGCGAAGTTTCCGATTGGCACAGGGTCGATGCAGTGGAGGCCTGGTTCTGGCAAGCAGGAGCGCCAATGGAACTGAGCATTGCCGAAGATGGTGGTGATAGGAAGAGGCTCATTCTGGGTCAGGATATTCTTACCGGAGAAAGCCCCCACGGAATTGTTCCGCGCCATGCGTGGCAATCAGCCCGTTCTTCAGGAGAATGGAGCCTTGTCAGCTGTGTGGTTGCGCCCGGTTTCATCTTCGAAGGTTTCGAAATGGCTCCGACCGGCTGGACGCCCAAGAGCTAAAGGTATCCGGCTTCGATGAATCTGCCGTGTCTCTGGCGCAACAGGTGATGCTTACCCAACACAGACACATCTGCTGGAGGTGACAAAAGCCAACTAGTCGGGTAATGTGGCGCTATTGAACTTATCGCGTGAACAAATTGTTCGAAAGGAGGGTATTTATGAGTGTCATGAATGTCTTCCGGGCACATTGCGGTTGAGCTTTATGCTCCCCATTCTTGCCTGGACCAAACGGCCCTGCCGAAAGGCTCGCGCCGCAGGTGATTTATTGCATAAGGCAAGACAATGACGTCTTACGATGATTTTCTAAAGCACATCCCCGTAAAGTCTGCTGACAACACGGAAAAGGCTCCGCGCACGGCAACTTCAACTCCAAACAGCATGACAAATGCAGATCAGAACCGAACACTGAACGAGCTGGGCTTCTCGGCTCATTTCTCCGGCCAGCTGGGCCTTGAAGAACTGGAAACGCTAACGCCCTTTCGGATTTCTGAAATCCAGCGCTCGATCCTTGTCGGTTTAGGAGAGGGAGGAACGCGATCTTTACGCACCCCGCACAAGGTGCCAACCTCTGCCTTTGGCGTGGGCGATTGGGTGCTGGCCGATCATACGGACCAGATCGTCCGGCGGCTTGAGCCTCGGTCCGAATTGAAACGCCGTGCAGCGGGCACCGATGTTTCCGAGCAGCTCATGGCATCCAATGTTGATGTCCTGTTTATCGTCACATCCTGCAATGACGATTTCAATCTGGCGCGTATTGAACGGTTTCTGGCTTTGGCGCGGGATGCCGAGGTCACTCCCGTTGTCCTTTTGACCAAGGCTGACCTTTGCGGTGATGTGGAAAGCTACATCGCCAAAGCCAGCGATTTGATGGCCGGTCTTGATGTGATTGGTCTCAATGCAAAGGATCCCGATGCCATCGGCCAGCTCGCCCCCTGGTGCGGCAAGGGCAAGACCATTGCCATGGTGGGCTCGTCAGGTGTCGGCAAAACCACGCTGCTCAATGCCTTTACCGGCAGAAATGACGCAACAAAGGAGATCCGAGAGGATGATTCCAAAGGGCGTCACACGACGACTTACCGCTCACTGCACCCAACGATCAACGGCGCCTGGCTGGTGGATACACCGGGCATCAGGGCACTGAGGCTGCATGAGAAAAGCACCGGTATCGAGCAGGTGTTCGATGATCTCGTTGAACTGGCAAATGATTGCAAATTCCGCAATTGCCGTCATGAGAACGAACCGGGCTGCGCCATTCAGGCGGCAATAAAGGCCGGTGAGCTTGATGCTGCCCGTCTGGAGCGCTGGCGCAAGCTGGAAGCAGAGGACAATCGCAACACCGAAACCGTCGCTCAAAGCCGCCGTAAGTCAAAGGCTTTCGGCAAAATGGTCAAGAATTCCATCAAGGAAAGCAATCGCTTTAAAGGCCGCGATCGTGAGGATTTCTGAGTATCGGTTCTGAGCCGAATCGATTGTCGATCATTCCATCATTTGAAAGGGACCAACCAAGTGGCCCCTTTTTCATAAGCAGGCATATTGGCCCTATCTTGTGGCGCAGCGCTGAAATGCAGGCAGATGCTTCTGCTGGGATGCATCGCTCAGAGCCTGAAACACCACGGTGATATCAGGATAGGCCTTCACTGCGGGCAACAGCTTGTCGGTATAAAGACCTGCATTATCAATTTCAGCCTTAACGCCGATAGAGCAAGCCTCCCCTAGCGTTGCGGGAACTGCGGCACGGATTTCTGCAGACTTCAGCTCTGTGTTCGCAGGAATCTCCATACCATATCGGGTCATGAGATCAATCAAGGCTGATTGATGCATCTGCTCGGCACGAATAATGTTGGCAAACGGGCGCACTGCGCCGAACTTTTCCATAACAGCATCATAAAAGGCTTCCGCGTGATATTCATCTTCCAGCGCGGTAACCAATGCCTTTTGCACCGGATCCGGCAAGGGGGGTGCTGCGCTTGCAGAGGCTGACAGCAGGCCTCCTGCTATAAGGACTGAAACGAGGGTGATTTTGTTGAGCATGAGCGTTTCCTCCAGAGTAATTACTTTCGATAATTCGAATATAATACAACTTCAGCTCATGGATAAGGCGCGTGAGAGTGTTAAGTGTAATCACACAGTCAAATTGTGTAACCCTGTGTTGTAAACACGAAAAATTGCACAATTCTGCCGTTTTTCAGCATGCTGCGGATGCTCCCCTTCAAAGGGAAGGTCAAGAACCGGCACTTGGTTCGAAGAGCCGGTCCTTGTAAAAAGGCCAAGGCCTTGGGTTAGTCCTTGTAGGCGATAATGCTCTGACGCTGTTCGCCCAGCCCCTTAATGCCAAGACGAACTTCATCCCCGGCCTTCAGAAACTGCTGCGGGTTCATGCCCATGCCGACGCCGGGAGGTGTTCCGGTGGTGATGATGTCTCCTGCACGCAATGTTATGAAGCGGCTAAGATGGGAAATGATCTGAGCAACGGTGAATATCATGCGCTCTGTGGTGCCGCGCTGCTTGGCTTCCCCGTTGACATCAAGCCAGAGTTCGAGCTTTTGCGGATCGTCAACCTCATCGCGTGTAACAAACCATGGCCCGATCGGACCAAACCCGTCGCAGGATTTGCCCTTCACCCACTGACCGCCATGGTTGTTCTGGAAATCCCGCTCGGAAATATCATTCACCACGCAGTAGCCAGCCACCATTTCCAGCGCCTGTTCCTCGCTGACATGACGAACAGTTTGGTTGATTACAACGCCCAGCTCCACTTCCCAATCCGTATGGGTCGAGCCCTTGGGCAGCATAACCGGATCATTGGCGCCGGTTGGGTCGCACACCTTCATGAAGACAATGGGGTTCTTGGGTGGCTCGATGCCCACTTCTGCGGCATGATCACTATAGTTGACGCCGATGCAGAAAAAGCGTTGAACATTTCCTACGCACGGGGCAAGGCGCGCTCCTTGAGGTACTTTGGGAAGTGACGATGCATCAAGCACGGCGATGGCTTTAAGACCCTCAGGCGACAGCTGTTCCGGCCCAAAATCCGAAAGATGAGCTGACAGATCGCGGCCGACGCCATCCTTGTCGAGCAGAGCCGGCTTTTCAGCCCCCGCCTCACCAAATCTGAATAGCTTCATGAAAATCCTCCTTGGCAATATTCTTTTGATTATATGATGCTGGTCGCGCTCCGTGATTTTTGCGCGCGGCCAGTCAAATGCGTTTGATGCTCTTTGCGCCAAAGCGCTAGGTGGCTACGGAATGAGAACCAACGAGCCTGTTGTTTTTCGACTTTGCAAATCGATATGCGCCTTGGCGGCATCGGCCAGCGCATATTCTTTCGGTTCGGCAATCTTGATGCTGCCAGCAGCCATGGCGGAGAAGAGGTCATGGCTTGCCGCTTCAAGAGCTTGCCGGGTGGGGATGAAATGGGCCAAGGTCGGACGGGTAACCATCAACGAGCCTTTGCTTGCCAGAATGCCCAGATTGACGCCGGTCACCGCGCCGGACGCATTGCCGAAACTGACCATCAGACCGCGTGGGCGCAGGCAATCAAGGCTGTCTTCAAAGGTATCCTTGCCAACCCCGTCATAAACCACGGGAAGCTTGGCTCCATCCGTGATTTCAAGCACTCGTTCCGGAACCGATTCGGTTCGATAATTGATGACGTGGTCGCAGCCCAGACCTTTGACCAGTTCTGCTTTTTCATCGGACCCGACCGTTCCGATCACAGTAGCACCGATTGCCTTAAGCCATTGCACCGCGATTTGCCCGACACCACCAGCCGCAGCATGGAAAAGAACCGTATCGCCCTGTTTGACCGGATAAATCTGCCGGATGAGATATTGCACTGTCAAACCCTTGAGGAGGGATGATGCGGCCTGTTTTGCCGTGATGCTGGTCGGCAGGGGAACAGCCTTGTCTGCAAGGATGATGTTATGAGTTGCGTATGACCCGATAGGACCGGAGCAATAGCCAACCCGGTCGCCAGCCTTGATGTGGGATACGCCCGCACCCACGGCTTCAACAAGACCGGCAGCCTCGCCGCCGAGGCCGGTCGGCATAGGCAGGGAATAGAGTCCCGTCCGATGGTAGGTATCGATGAAATTCACGCCGACGGCTTCATGCCTTACCAAAACCTGACCCGGCTGCAACGCCGGAATTTCCCTTTCGACAAGTTTCATCTGCTCTGGGCCACCATGGGCGTCGATTTCAATTCGGGTCATCACACTCATCAGATTCTCCAACCGTGAATTTGGTTTCTCTCAACTGTAAATTATGAAAGTATGCTTGAAGCGCAAAATTGCAATGCCTTTCTAAGTTGAACAGAGCTTGGAAAGCAAAGCAAGGATTTGGTCATTGCCTTGTGATACAAGAGGCAAAAGACATAACCGGACGTTTTCATGCCACATCCACGCACCCTGTTTGAACCTGTAGCGCCCAAGGCCAACCGAGCGGATAAATTTCTGATCCCGTTTGGTTTCCTTGTCTTTGCTGCGGGGGCCTTTGCATTGACCATACAGGGGATATGGATCTGGCTTGGTGCATTGGCTTGGCTTTTGTCCGGCTTGCTGTTTGGCGTTCTGTTTCTTCGCGCGGTTGGTCGCCCGGCAATGCTCCCCGAAAAGGAGGAGGCGCTACGGGCGGAACTGGAACAACTGGATCTGGCTTGCGAAAATCTGCTGGACCAGAATTGGGAACTGAAGGAAGCCGAGCAAAAATACAAGGCCCTGCTCAGTCGGCAAGGAGACATCATTCTGCATCTGGATGAAACGGGCTCGATCCTCTTTGCCAATGACCCCTATGGCCAATATTTCGATAGCGATCAGGCGGTTTCTCCTTTCAGACCGGAAGCGCCAGCAAATGGTGAAGCCGACGACGCGGATGCGCATGATTACCGCCCCGGCAATGATCCGCTTTGGGAACGGCAAATTGATACCCGCCTCGGCCCTCGCTGGTTCCGCTGGACAGAAACGCTCGTGCGCTCTGCGCACAAGGAAACAGAAAACCGGCTGGTGATTGCTCGCGACATTACCGCTTTTCGCAAGGTTGAAGCGGCGAGCGAGGCCAAGTCCCGTTTTCTTGCCACCATCAGCCATGAGATGCGCACCCCGCTAAATGGCATCATCGGCATGGCCAACCTATTGGAGACTACGCCTCTTTCTTCAGAGCAGGCCAGCTACAGTCAGGCCTTGCGCCAGTCGGGAACGGCTCTGCTGGCGCTCGTTAATGATGTGCTGGATCTTTCCCGTATCGAGGCAGGCAAGCTGACGCTGACCTATGAATGGTCATCACCGACCCGTCTGATGGAAGATGTGGTCGAACTTTTGGCTCCCGATGCGCAGGAAAAGGGCCTGTCCGTTGCCTCGTGGGTTGGTGCCAATGTACCGGACAAGCTGCTGATAGACCCGGTCCGTGTGCGGCAAATTCTGGTCAATCTTCTGGGCAATGCGATCAAGTTTACCGCCGAGGGTGCGATTAATCTCTCCCTTTCCTGTGAGGGCGAGCCCAAAGAAGGAGAGATGGTTACGCTTGAAATGTCCGTGCGAGACACGGGGCCGGGCATTGAGGAAAGCATGCAGGCACGTCTGTTTGAGGAATTCGAACAAGCCGATACAACACGCGCCCGTCAGCATGAAGGCTCCGGGCTAGGACTGGCTATATCACGCCGTTTGGCCCGCATGATGGGTGGGGATATCAGCCTTTCAAGCATCAAGGGCAAAGGATCAACCTTCATTCTGCATTTTGAGGCCTCATGGCTCAATGATGAAAGTACGGACGAGAGCGAAGAAGATACAACCGGCAAAGATATCGAATCCACCTTACGAGGGAGCTGTCTGGTCGGGATCGATCTGACCAAGGCAGACGAACGCGCGCTTTATTCCTATTGCCTCGACTGGGGTATCGACTTTCACTCCTATCGCTATGAGGAATGGAAACTGACTGGCGATCAGGTTTCTCCCGATCATCTGCTGATCAATGGAGCCGAGCCGGATAAGGCGATGGAAATCATCACAGCTTTTGATCCCGTCCAAAGCGGCCGCCTTACACGTCCTCTGCCTCGCAACCGAATCATTTTGCTGGAACCGGGCGAGCGCAAAGTCATTCCGCAAATGCGCAACAGTGGCATCAGCGCCTATCTGGTCAAGCCCGTGCGTCAGCTATCCCTGCGCCAAGCCTTGCTGGGGCATCCAGATCATCAGGAAGGCCAAAGGGACAAAGCAGGTCGTTTCGCAACATCAGAAGTTAGATCCGGCCACACCAGTGCTTCCTCGGAAGATGCTGCCAACCAGAGAAAGCGAATCCTGCTGGTGGAAGATAACGAGATCAATGCTCTGCTTGCACGAAAAATTCTGGAGAAATCAGGTCTGGAAACCCATTTGGTCTCATCCGGCCGTGAAGCACTGGACGCTTATCAAAAGGAACAAGCTTTTGATCTGGCGCTTCTTGATCTGCATATGCCGGACATGGACGGCCTGTCGCTTTTCGATGCGATGTCGGAAATAGACAAGTGCCATGATCGCAGCATCCCAAAACTGGCTTTCACGGCTGATGCATTGCCAGAAACCAGACAAAGCTGCCTGTCTCGCGGCTTTGCGGATTATATCGTCAAACCTGTGCAGCCCGAAGAACTTGTCGAAATAATTCGTAGTGTGCTTGATAAAAAGAGCAATTGTCACAAAACTGTACTATAGTTTCTGTAGGGCTCCGCTGCAAAAGCACATCATTCACATTGTGATTCACATGCGAATATGAAGTGCACATGCTGCTTTGATCTAGTCTTGATCTAGTCATTGCCGGTTAATGCTGTACTAAATCAAATATCAGCAATGTAATATGTGCTAAAAGCCACGCATACATAAATATAAAGCCTGCTGAGAAAAAGACAGGCTATCAAGTGATTATATGACAGGCGCAGCGAATCAATCGCCCGGCTCTTGATCGTCTAGGAGGACGAATCCGATGGCTATGCTGGACAACAACACAGATTTCGACATTGAAAAAGGTCAATGGCAAAATCCGCCAGTTCTAAAGCCGAATTTGTCCAGCAAACTGCTCGCCGCTCTCAGGCGCAATCGCCTCAGAGACGGATATCCGCTCAGTTCAAAACCAATTACACTGGGCCGCGTAGGTTCCCTGGAAATTCGCTTGGCCCAGACAGAGCGCGAAATCCGCAAGGCGCAGCGACTGCGCTACAAAGTCTTTTACAAAGAGATGGCCGCCAAGCCAAACAGCCAGACCAAGTTTACCCGTCGCGATGCAGACGCCTATGACGCGATCTGTGACCACCTGCTGGTTCTGGATCACGATTCGCCGAAGAAGAAATTTCGCAAACGGGAACCACGCATCGTGGGAACATACCGTCTTTTGCGTCAGGAAATGGCCAATCTCTACGGCGGCTTCTACACAGCTTCCGAATTCAATATTGACCCAATCATCAATAGCCATTCAGACCGGCGCTTTCTGGAACTTGGCCGTTCCTGCGTGCTGAAAGAATATCGCACCAAACGGACCATCGAGTTATTGTGGCAAGGCATTTGGGCCTATGTGCAGATTCACAAGATCGACGTCATGATCGGGTGTGCCTCGATAATGGGAACCGATCCGAAAGAATTGGCTGAACCTCTCACATTCCTTTCCAAGTGCGGCAAGGCACCAGAAGAATGGTCCGTGGATGCGTGGCCGCATATCAGTGTCCCTCTCCAACAGACAGATCCCGATGCCATCAACGACAAGGTAGCCTTGCGCAGCTTGCCGCCATTGCTGAAAGCCTACATGCGGCTTGGCTGCTACTTCAGCAACAACGCCATGGTGGATCATCAGTTTGGCACGACGGATGTTCTGATCATTCTGCCGCTGGAAAATATCAATCCGAAATATATCGATCATTACAACACTGCCAATGTGAAGGATGCTGTGGCCCAGCACCTCTAATCGGGCTCGGGCAACTGGTCTGGCAGGAAATCAAAAAGGGGGAGCACCGATTGATGCTCCCCCTTTTTTGGTCATATTGCCTGAAAATCAGGATCCCAGATTGTAGGCAGCAAGCGCTGCCATGTTGACGATATCAACGTCCTTGGCACCAAGTGGCAAGATCTGGATCGGCTTGTCCAAACCAACCAGAAGCGGTCCGAGAATTGTCGCGCCGCCAAGCTCCTGCAACATTTTTGTCGAGATGGATGCTGCATGGAAAGCAGGCATCACGAGCACGTTGGCAGCCCCGGACAGACGGCAGAAGGGATAAGCCTTCATCAGATCCGGATTCAACGCCACATCTGCGGCCATTTCACCGTCATATTCAAAGTCAACCCGTCGGCGATCAAGTATCTGAACAGCTTCGCGCAAATTGTCCGAGCGTTCGCCACCTGGATGACCAAATGTGGAATAGGCCAGCATGGCAACACGAGGCTCGATACCAAGCTTGCGCGCCACACCGGAAGCTTCCTCGGCGATGTCTGCGAGTTCTTCCGCTGTTGGCATCTCATGAACGGCCGTATCGGCAACCAACACCGTGCGACCTTTGCAAAGGGCAATGGTCACACCAATGACGCGGTGCCCCTGATGCGGATCAATGACCTTCTGCACATCTTCCAGAACGATGGAATAATTACGGGTTACACCGGAGATCATGGCGTCAGCATCACCAAGAGCCACCATGCAGGCAGCAAAGATGTTGCGGTCGCTATTCACCATGCGCAGGCAGTCACGATAGAGATAGCCTTTGCGTTGCAAACGCCGATAAAGATGCTGCGCATAATCGTCGGCGCGATCGGAAACGCGAGCGTTTGCCAACTCGATACCGGGGCGCTTCAAATCGATCCCTGCGTCTGCAGCAGTCTTGAGGATGCGATCATCACGGCCAACGAGAATGGCTGTACCCAATTGATCGTTGGCGAAGGCGACAGCTGCACGAATGACCTGCTCTTCTTCCCCTTCAGCAAACACAACCTGCTTGGGATTGCGGCGAACCTTGGAGTAAACCCCTTGCAGGGTTGACGCCAGAGGATCGCGTCTTGCATGCAACTGCTGAGCATAGGCATCCAGATTGATGATCGGCCGACGGGCAACGCCGCTATCCATTGCCGCTTTGGCAACCGCTGGCGGAATAGAGCTGATCAGTCGAGGATCAAATGGCACCGGAATGATATAGTCGGGGCCAAATTTGGGCCGGTTGGAGCCTTGATAGGCGCTGACCACCTCATCTGGCACATCTTCCTGAGCAAGAGCGGCCAATGCACGAGCGGCAGCAACCTTCATCTCGTCGTTGATTCCGGTTGCTCTCACATCCAGAGCACCACGGAAGATGTAGGGAAAGCCCAGCACGTTGTTAACCTGGTTGGGATAGTCAGACCGTCCGGTTGCCACAATGGCATCAGGGCGAGCAGACTTGGCCTCTTCCGGCGTGATTTCCGGGTCAGGGTTTGCCATGGCAAAGATGATTGGCGAGGGAGCCATTTCAGCAACCATGTCAGGGGTCAAAGCGCCCTTGACGGAAACACCGAAGAAGACATCAGCGCCCTTGAGCGCTTCTGCCAGACTTCTGGCTTCTGTTGGTACAGCGTGTTTGGACTTCCACTGGTTCATGCCTTCCTTGCGGCCCTCATAGATCGGCCCCTTGGTATCGCAGAGAATAACATTCTCGTGGGGAATCCCCATGGCTTTTACCAGCTCGATGCAGGCAATGCCTGCCGCACCGGCACCGTTGCAGACAACTTTGGTATTCTTCAGCTCACGCCCTGTGAGCTGAAGCGCATTCAGCAAACCTGCAGCTGCGATGATGGCGGTACCATGCTGGTCATCATGGAACACCGGAATGTCCATCATCTCCTTGAGCTGCTGTTCGATGATAAAGCACTCGGGAGCCTTGATGTCCTCAAGGTTGATGCCACCGAAAGATGGCCCAAGGTAACGTACAGCGTTGATGAAATCGTCCGGATCGGATGCGTCAACTTCAAGGTCAATAGAATCGACGTCAGCAAAGCGCTTGAAAAGCACCGCCTTGCCTTCCATAACCGGCTTTGAGGCCAATGGGCCCAGATTGCCAAGGCCGAGAATTGCGGAGCCGTTGGAAATAACGGCAACGATATTACCACGAGCAGTATAATCAAAAGCGCGCGACGGGTCTTCAGCTATGGCCCGAACTGGTGCGGCCACTCCGGGCGAATAAGCCAGAGAAAGATCGCGCTGCGTCGCCATGGGCTTGGTCGCCACGATCTCGATTTTCCCGGGCCTGCCCTTCTGATGGAAGTCCAATGCCTCCTCATCGGTCACAGTCACGCTTATAATGGGGTTGTCTTGATCCACCTTCACTTTAGTCTCCAATCATTTTTGGTAGAGCTATTTTATTTTTTCAGCTTCTTATCCATGGCTTTTCAGTCAAACTTCGCACAAAAATGCTCCTCCATAATATGCGAATAATCAAAAATAGGTATTTTAACAACTGACTGGTTGCATTCTCCAGAGCCTTGGTCATAGCTCTCTTGAAGCCATTTTGCGGTAAGCAGTTATTCACATTACACCTTGGTCTTAGACGAAACAATTCGACAATTTGGCTCAGTGGTAGCTCTTGGGTGCATGTCTTGATAGATTGCCGCCGATCGAAACCATCCAGATTCGCGATAGCGGAAAGAACAAGAGAATATATGTCAACCGTCGGGCAAGAAAAATCATCAGAGAAAACAAAGCCATCTGCCAAGGCGACTCCGATGATGGAACAGTATATCGAGATCAAGGCAGCCAATCCCGACAGCCTGTTGTTTTATCGCATGGGCGATTTTTATGAACTGTTCTTTGATGATGCGCGCGAGGCGTCACAAGCGCTGGGCATAACGCTCACCAAACGCGGCAAGCATCTGGGGGAAGATATCCCGATGTGCGGCGTGCCAGTGCATGCAGCCGAAGGGTATCTGGAACGCCTGATTGCCCTTGGCTACAAAGTCGCCGTATGTGAACAAACCGAAGATCCCGCCGAAGCCAAGAAACGGGGCGCAAAATCGGTCGTAAAACGCGATGTTATCCGGCTGATCACACCGGGCACCCTAACCGAAGACAGTCTGCTGGATGCTTCGAGCTCGAATTATCTTGCTGCGGTTGCGCGCGTCAAATCTGGCGATGAAGGGCAGCTCTACGGCTTATCCTGGCTTGAGCTTTCCACCGGAGACTTTGGCGTATTGGCGCTTGATCATTTGCGTCTCGGAGCTGAACTGGCTCGAATCGATGCCCGCGAGGTGATCATTGCCGATCACATGTTGATGGAAGAGGATATCCGTCCACTGAAGGACAGCTTGCGCGCCAGTTTCTCGCCAGTGCCGCGCGCCTTTTTCGATGGCGCCACTGCCCAAGACCGGTTGCTGAACTATTTCGGCCTCTCCACTCTTGATGGGCATGGTCATTACCAGCGGGTAGAGCTGATGGCCGCCAGTGCCATTCTGGCCTATGTCGAGAAAACTCAGCTTGGTGCAAGACCTCCGCTTAATCCACCGCAACGGGAGCTTTCGGGACGGACGATGGCCATTGACTCAGCCACTCGCGCCAACCTTGAGCTTGTCCGAACACTCTCCGGGGACAAGAAGGGCAGTCTTCTTTCGATCATCGACAAAACGGTCACCGGCGGTGGCTCGCGTATGTTGGCGGCGCGCCTGTCGGCACCGCTTGCAGAATTGGACCCCATTTTGGCCCGACAGGATTCTGTTGGCTGGTTTCTGCAAAATAGCTGGATAAGGGACGATCTGCTTGAAGACCTCAAGGCAGCGCCGGATATGCCACGAGCCCTTTCCCGCCTTGCTCTGGATCGCGGCGGCCCGCGCGACCTTGATGCCATCCGCAGTGGCTTTGCAACGACATTCGCTCTTATGGACCATCTCGCATCAGCGCATGGGGAAAACGCACTGCCAGCCGAACTGGATGAAGCCCAGCAGGCGCTCTCAGCCATGCCTGCCGAGTTGGGACAGTTGCTTGCCGATGCGCTTGATGATGACATGCCGCTGCAAAAACGCGACGGGGGTTTCATTCGTCGCGGCTATGATGCCTCCCTTGACGAGCTTCGCTCCTTGCGAGACGAAAGCCGTCGGGTGATCGCCTCCCTGCAGGCAAATTATGCAGAGCTTTCCGGCATCAAGTCCGTCAAGGTCAAGCATAACAACGTGTTGGGTTATTTCATCGAAGTGACAGCGAACAACGCCGACAAGTTGATGTCTGCGCCACTCAATGAAACTTTCATTCATCGTCAGACCTTGGCCAATGCGGTCCGTTTTACCACCACCGAGCTGGCTGATCTGGAAGCACGGATAGCGTCTGCCGGAGCAAAGGTCATTGCCATTGAGCTGTCAATTTTTGACCAGTTGCGTGATGCAGTTCTCGCCTCTCAGGAGCCAATCAAACAGGCAGCCAAAGCCGTGGCCGTGCTGGATGTATCCATCGCGCTCGCACGCCTTGCTGAAGAGCGCAACTATTGCCGCCCGCATGTGGATGACAGCCTCGCCTTCGAGATAAAGAATGGCCGCCACCCTGTGGTCGAAATTGCGCTGGAGCGCGACGACAGCGAGCCTTTTGTTGCCAATGACTGTAATCTCAGCCCGCAAGAGAGCCATATGCACGGGCGCATATGGCTTATGACTGGCCCCAACATGGCCGGTAAATCCACTTTTCTAAGACAAAATGCCCTGATCGCAATCCTTGCTCAAATGGGCTCTTTCGTGCCTGCAACTTCAGCCCATATCGGTCTTGTGGACCGGCTGTTCTCCCGCGTGGGAGCGGCAGATGATCTGGCCCGTGGCCGCTCCACCTTCATGGTGGAGATGGTGGAGACGGCAGCCATTCTCAATCAGGCCGGGGAACGCTCTCTCGTCATCCTTGATGAAATCGGACGCGGCACGGCAACTTTTGACGGCCTCTCCATTGCGTGGGCAACCATTGAAAATCTGCACGAGGTCAATCGCGCCCGTGCTCTGTTCGCCACCCACTATCATGAGCTCACTGTTCTGCATGAGAAATTGCCAAGGCTCAACAATGCCACGGTCAAGGTGAAGGAATGGCAGGGCGATGTGGTGTTCCTGCATCAAATCGTGCCCGGCGCGGCGGACCGTTCCTACGGTATTCAGGTAGCAAAGCTGGCAGGTCTTCCCGATGCGGTCATTGCACGGGCTCGCGATGTTTTGCAGCATCTCGAAGAAGGCGACCGCCAGTCTCCCGCCACCACGATTGATGATCTGCCGCTTTTCTCCGTGGCCATGCAAGCACCCCAGCCCGCAACCGAGCTGGCCGATGACCTGAGAGAAGCGCTAAAAGCGATCAATCCGGACGACATGAGCCCAAGAGAAGCACAGGATGCTCTCTACCGCCTGAAAAGCCTTCTGTGATGGTCGTTGACCGAACATTTCAAAAGCTGGCCCCAAAGGGGAGCAATTTTGAATATTATCCCTATATTATACCGAATTGAGCGCTATTTTTATCTGCTTAACCAGAAATCAAGTGTATTTGTGCCATTCCGATAGAGAGCTGGAAAAAAGACAAGGCTAACATCATGATCATTGCCCCCCAAAATGACGGTCTGATAGACTTCGACGCCACCAAGCAAAAAATGGAACAAATCGTTGCAGAGCATGGTGGGGATGCAAAGGATTTCAAAACCAGAGCCGAAATTCTGCAGCTCCTGAAAGAAACATTGCAGGCAGGGCGTGATAGAGCGGAAGTTCTGCTCAATGAAGATGGCCTTGGTATTCTGTGCGCTATCCGGCTTTCCTATCTGGAAGACCAGATCATTACGCTCATCCATCGTTTCGCAACCGAGCATGTTTATCGCTCGGAAAATCCATCCAAATCCGAGCATCTGGCTGTTGTCGCAGTTGGTGGCTATGGCCGTGCAACGCTTGCCCCCCATTCTGATATCGATCTTCTGTTTCTGCTGCCTTACAAGCAGACGCCATGGGGCGAAAGTGTCGTTGAATATATCCTCTACATGCTGTGGGATCTCGGCCAGAAGGTCGGGCATGCAACGCGCACCCTGAACGAATGCGTGCGCCTGTCTCGCGGCGACATGACCATCCGCACCGCTATTCTTGAGGCCCGGTTCATTGATGGCGAGAAAAAGCTCTATGACGAACTGATCGAGAAATTCGACAAGGAAGTCTTGCGCAATACCAGCGCCGAATTCATCAGCGCCAAATTGGCCGAGCGCGATGCACGCCACGCCCAGCAAGGCAACTCGCGCTATATGGTCGAGCCGAACATCAAAGAGGGCAAAGGTGGCTTGCGCGATATCCAGACACTTTTCTGGATTGGTCAATATGCCTATCGTGTCCGCCGCGCGCGCGCCCTGATCAAGGCCGGCGTGTTCACGGAAGCGGAGTATAATCGCTTCAAGAAGGCCAATAACCACCTATGGACCGTCCGGTGTCATCTGCATTTTCTGACAGACCGCCCCGAAGAGCGCCTGTCGTTTGATGTGCAGCGCGAGCTATCGACGCGCCTTGGCTACCGCAAACGCCCGGGGCAAAACGGCGTTGAACGCTTCATGAAGCATTATTTCCTTGTCGCACGGGAAGTTGGTGAAATCACGCGCGTTTTCTGTTCGGCTCTGGAGGAAGACTTCGGGCAATCAGCACCAGGCATCAACCGGTTCTTTGCCGCCATTCCCATTCCATCGCGTTTCAAACGACACAAGGTGCGCAACGCTGAGGGCTTCATCATCGATCATGGTCGCATTTCGGTCGAGAGCGCAGAGACCTTCACGAATGAGCCCAAGAATATGCTTCGGATCTTCGAGCTGGCTGACATAGAGAATGTGTCGTTCCATCCCGATGCCATGCAGGCCATTCATCGCAATCTGCATCTGATCGACAATGACCTGCGCAATGATCCGGAAGCCAATGCGATCTTCTTGCGCATTCTCACATCCCGCCGCGACCCGGAAAGCGTCTTGAGACGCATGACCGAGGCTGGTGTTCTGGGCAAGTTCATTCCAGATTTTGGCCGCATCGTAGCCATGATGCAGTTTAACATGTATCACCACTATACAGTGGATGAGCATCTGTTGCGGGCAGTGGGCATTCTATCTGAAATCGAAAAGCAGGAGCTTGGTAACGAGCATCCCCTCGCCCATGATTTCGTGCTTGATATCAAGGACCGGGTCGTTCTCTACGTCGCCGTGTTCCTGCATGATATCGCCAAGGGCCGTCCGGAAAGCCACTCAACGGCTGGCGCCAAGGTGGCCATGGAGCTTTGTCCGCGCCTTGGCCTTACCGAAGAGCAAACAGAACAGGTCTCATGGCTGGTGCTTGAACATCTCACCATGAGCCAGGTTTCCCAGTCGCGCGACCTGTCAGACCGCAAGACCATTCTCGATTTCTGCTCGGTGGTACAGACCATGGAGCAAATGCGCATGCTGCTCATCCTGACCATTGCGGACATCAAGGCCGTTGGTCCGGGTGTCTGGAACGGCTGGAAAGGCCAGCTTTTGCGCACCCTCTATTCTGAGGCAGAACCAATTCTCACCGGTGGCCATTCGCAGAAGAGCCGCGATGCACGCGTCGCTGCCATGAAAGAACGTGTCGCCAAGCGCCTCACCGACTGGAGCGAAAACGAGATCGAAGACTATCTCAATCTCCATTATGAGGCCTATTGGTCACGAACCGATGTGGACAGCGCGGTGGAGCATGCCGCCTTGATCCACGAGGCCGATCGCAAAAACCAGAAGGTGGCGACCAACATCAAGCCATACGAGTTTGAAGGCATCACCGAAATCACCATCCTTGCACCGGACCATCCACGTCTACTGTCGATGATCGCCGGGGCCTGCTCTGCGGCTGGGGCCAACATTGTCGATGCCATGGTCTTTACAACGACAGATGGTCGCGCCCTTGATACAATCCTGATCAACCGCGAGTTCGGCGAAGATCAGGACGAGTTGCGCCGTGCAAACAGGGTCGTTGATCTACTCGTGCAGGTGCTCAAGGGCGAAACCCGTTTGCCTCCGCTTGTCAAACAGAAGGAAAGCCACAAGAAGCGCTACAAAACCTTCCGCACGAAATCGAAGGTATCGGTCAACAACGAATTGTCCAACCGCTCGACCGTTGTCGAGGTCGAAGGCATGGACCGTTCAGGATTGTTGTCTGACCTTACCCGTGCGCTGTCCGGTCTTAATCTTGATATCGCATCGGCCCATATCACGACCTACGGCGAGCGCATCGTTGACGCCTTTTATGTAACCGATCTGACCGGTGCCAAGATCACCAACCCTGATCGCAAGCGCGTCATCGAAGAGCGCATGATGGAAGCCCTGACCGGAAAGCCGAAAGAGCAACCCAAGCAATAGGCCTTGCCATTAGCCTGCTATGAATAAACACCTGTTGGCAGAGGCTCAAAAAGCACTGCCAACATCTGGATTTGCGTTGAACCACACATGAACAGGATATATGGATTCGGATCAGCTCTCAGAGCAGCTCCCAAACCAGATCTGCGAGCGAGAGCAAGCTGCGGAAGGATCAACGCATGTCAATGCTGAGGAATTTTGCCACCGTTGGTGTAGCAACACTTGCAAGCCGGGCCTTGGGTTTTGCAAGAGATATCATGATTGCCGCCACGCTTGGCTCCGGACCTGTGGCAGATGCCTTCTTCGTTGCTTTCCGCTTGCCAAATCTTTTCCGCCGCCTGTTCGCCGAGGGAGCCTTCAATTCGGCCTTCATTCCGATTTTTGCAGGATCCTTGCAGGAGGATGGACCACAGGGCGCACGCAAGGTTGCTGAAGAAATTCTCGCAGGCCTGTTGTTTGTCCTGCTTGTCTTTACAGCGCTGGCAGAACTGGCCATGCCTTGGATGATCCATATTCTTGCTCCGGGCTTTAGTGAAGACCCATCCAAGTTTGATCTGGCCGTGGTTCTGACGCGCATCACCTTCCCTTATCTTCTTTGCATGTCGGTGATTGCCTTCCTTTCAGGCATTCTCAACTCGCTTGGCCGCTTCGCGGCAGCCGCTTTTGCACCGGTACTGCTTAATGTGGTTCTGATTGCCACTCTCGCACTCATATTGCTGTTTCACGCCGGAGATGGTGCGACTGCTGGATATTTTCTCTCCTGGGGTGTTTTCACTGCCGGATTTGTACAATTGGCCGCTCTCGTCTGGGCGCTGTTACGATCTGGCTTTGGCTTGCACCTTAAGCGCCCCAGATACACGGCAAATGTGAAAAAGCTACTCAAGCTCGGGGTTCCGGGCATCATTGCCGGAGGCGTGACCCAGCTCAACATTACCATAGGCACCATTATCGCCTCGTTTCAGGCCGGAGCGGTTTCCTATCTCTATTATGCTGACCGGATCTACCAGTTGCCCTTGGGGGTTGTTGGCATCGCAATCGGCGTTGTGCTGTTGCCAGATCTCACCCGAAAAGTGCGGGCCCAAAATGAAGTAGCGGTGGACTACGCCCAAAACAGGGCTGCGGAATTTGCCATGTTCCTGACGCTGCCTGCCGCCATCGCGCTTGCGATTATTCCTGAACCGATTATCGAAGTTCTGTTTCAAAGAGGCCAGTTTACTGATCAGGCAACCCACATGACGGCCATGGCGCTTGCTGCCTACGCGTTCGGGCTGCCGGCTTTTGTGCTGAACAAAGTTCTTTCTCCGGGCTTTTTTGCACGTGAAGATACCAAGACGCCGATGCAATTTGCTACTGTCGGCATGATCATCAATGTCGCAGGATCACTGGCCCTGTTTCCGTTCCTGCAACATGTCGGTATCGCCATTGCCACCACGGTAGCTGGCTGGGTCAATGTGCTGCTGTTAGGCATTACGCTTTGGCGCAGAGGCCATTTTCATGCAGATAACATGCTGATCCGGCGCTTGATCATGTTTACTCTTTCCTCACTGGTCATGGGGGCCGGTATCTACTGGCTCGCCGCCTATTTGCGCTTTTGGCTCGAAGCCCCCTCCCTTGCCATACGCTTGGGCGCTCTGGGATGCATCGTGCTCGCAGGCATCGTGATTTTCTTGATTGCAACAATCACGACGGGTGCTTTCTCGCTTTCCGAACTCAAAAGCCGATTTCGCCGCGGTGCCTGATGATAAATCGGTGATCGGTTTCCGGAATTGTCTTGCATCTGCCTCTGGCTTGGCAGATAACCCACCAAGCCGCATTAGTCCCGCCGCGCTCATCTGACGTGGAATATGTGACAATGCGGCATCTTTTTTACCTCCCCCTCGCGTTTCCAACCGCTTGGGCAACATCACGAGGACTTTGTTATGGCCAGTTTCGAGCCACGCGTTTTCTCCGGCATTCAGCCATCAGGCAACCTGCATTTGGGCAACTATCTTGGTGCCATCACCAAGTTTGTCGACCTGCAGTCGTCTTATAATTGTGTTTTCTCTGTCGTTGACATGCATGCGATCACCGTCACGCAAGACCCTGAAGGGTTGATGCGTCGCACACGCGAAGTGACCGCAGGTTTTCTTGCTTCGGGCATCGACCCTGAAAAGCATATCGTGTTCAACCAGAGCCGTGTTTCCGCCCATGCCGAATTGGGCTGGATTTTCAACTGCGTGGCAAGAATGGGCTGGCTTAGCCGCATGACCCAGTTCAAGGATAAGGCAGGCAAGAACCGGGACAATGTGTCCACCGGTCTGTTCGTCTATCCGAACCTGATGTCTGCCGATATTCTGATCTATAAGGCAACCCATGTGCCGGTTGGTGAAGATCAGAAGCAGCATGTGGAACTGTGTCGCGACACCGCCCAGAAGTTCAACGTCGATTATGCCGAACGCATCGCTGCCCTTGGCTATGGCGTAGACAATGAAGGACGTAACGAAACCACAGATCCGGAAAAGATCTTCTTCCCATTGACCGAACCGCTGATTGGTGGACCGGCTCCGCGTGTCATGTCGCTGCGTGACGGCTCCAAGAAAATGTCGTCGTCTGATGCATCCGACAAGGCTCGCATCAACATGACAGACGATGCGGACGCCATTGCATTGAAAATCCGCAAGGCAAAGACCGATCCGGAAGCCTTGCCAAGCGAGGTTGATGGCCTTGAAGGTCGCCCGGAAGCTTCAAACCTCGTCGGTATCTATGCAGCTCTCTCCGGCAAAGCCAAGGCAGACGTTCTAAGCGAGTTTGGAGGAGCCGAGTTCTCGACCTTCAAGCCTGCGCTTATTGATCTCTCCGTCGACAAGCTTTCTCCAATCACCGATGAGATGCGTCGTCTGATGGATGACCCGAGCCATATTGACTCCATCCTTGCCAAGGGTGCCGAGAAGGCTGCGGCTATCGCCAATCCAATTCTTGATCAGGTAAAAGACATCGTCGGCTTCATTCGCAGCTGATCGAAGAAAAGGCAGTTTGTTTCGATAGCGGAACAATATCGATTATGACCCGGTGTTCAGGAGCGACTGATCACCGGGTTGTTTTTTTTGCCTCGCATGATCTATTCTGGAATAGTCTTTCGGCGCACTTTCCCTTAAAGGCTGGGCACTTTGTAAACGCTCCTCTTGCCGAAAGTTGCGCAACATGGCAGGGTCAACGCATGATTATGAGACGCACAATTCATGACGATGGTCACTTCCGCAAGTTTCTCGTTGTTGTTGACGACACCGAGGAATGCGATCGTGCCATTACCTACGCTACCTATCGAGCGGCCGCGACTGGCGGAGCGCTGGTGATGATGGTTGCTGTAGAACTCGAACATTTCAATCATTGGCTGGGCGTGAAGGAAATCATGCTCGCAGAAGCCCATGATGCCGCGCACGAGCGCCTCGCCCAATTCAAGGAGCGGGTAGAAGAGATTGCCTCCATCCCGACGGAATGTGTCGTAAGAGAAGGCAAAGTCGCCGAACAGATCACCGCCTTGATCGAAGAAGACGAAGATATCGGCATTCTGGTTCTGGCAGCCGCCGTTGGCTCCAAAGAGGGACCGGGACCACTGGTGTCGTCAATCTCGAGCCAATCGGGAAAGTCCTCTTTCCCGCTTCCCGTAACGATTGTTCCGGGGAACTTGTCCGATGAGGACATCAAGGCCATTTGCTAAGCACGAGGAAATGACTGGCGAAAGCTCCCCCCATAGAGGCCGCGGTCTTGAAGATGGGAGCGCAAGCCATATTTAATTCTGGAATGCCGAGCTAAAAGCCCCTCGACTTTTCGACTATTTGTTACGCATAATATATCTTATGATGCGGAGCTGCGCCTATTAGTGAATGCGACGTTCAGGCTCCAAGAGGAAACACGATGTTTATTCAGACTGAAGCTACACCCAACCCCGCGACCCTGAAATTCCTTCCAGGAAAGGTCGTCCTAGAGTCAGGCACCATGGATTTTCGCTCTGCCAGCGAAGCATCTGTCTCTCCCCTTGCGGAAAAGCTCTTTACTATCGAAGGCGTTGAAGGGGTTTTCTTTGGCTTTGACTTTGTGTCCATCACCAAGGGCGATGCAGACTGGCAGCATATCAAGCCAGCCATCCTTGGCGCTATCATGGAGCATTTCATGTCTGGTCAGCCGGTGATCAAACATGAAGACGCAGCCCAGAGCGCAGGTGAAGACTTTGACGAAGCCGATGCAGAAATCGTCGCGACCATCAAGGAATTGCTCGATACACGCGTGCGCCCTGCCGTTTCTCAGGATGGTGGAGACATCACTTTCCACGGCTATCGGGAAGGCGTGGTTTATCTGACCATGCGCGGTGCATGTGCTGGTTGCCCATCAGCAACAGCGACCCTAAAGCATGGCATTGAAAATCTGCTGCGCCACTTTATTCCTGACGTACAGGAAGTAAGACAGGTTTAATCAGCTTTATTGGCAGTATTTTCTTTCATGTTGAAGCACATCTATGACCTCACACAAAGCGACGGCAAAAGCCTGCAAGAACGGTCTCTGAAGCTGAGTGAGGAAGTGGGAGAGCTTGCTCAGGCGGTTCTTTCGGCTACCGGTGCTCACGGCTCGGCCTATAAGGGGTTGACGATGGAAGATGTCCGTGAGGAAGCTGCCGATGCGGCAATCGTAGCCCTTTCGCTGATTGCGCAAACGTCTGACAACGAACAGACGTTCGTGGCTGAGGTGGAGAGGCTAATCAACAAGAAATGCGAGAAGTGGCAGGCGGTGCTTGCGAGCACAATGCCTGACGGAGCGTGAAGCTTGAGCAAAGAGCGTGAAATTTGTCTGGCGCTTGATACTGCGCTGGAAGCCTGTTCTGTGGGGTTGGCAATCCACCAGAATGAAGATGTAAAGACGCTTGAGCGCTCTTTGTCTCTGGGGCGCGGCCATGCGGAATATCTGATGGGAGAGCTGGACACGCTGCTGACAGAAGCCAGCCTTCACTATCAGGATCTCACAAAAATCGCGGTCACGGTGGGGCCGGGCAGCTTCACAGGATTGCGGGTCGGGCTGGCCACGGCTCGGGCTCTGGGACTTGCCCTCGATATTCCGGTGATTGGTGCCTCGACACTTTTCGCGCTTGCTCTTGAAGCACAAGCGGAAGGGCACCAAGGGTCTATCGGCTGCTTCATAGATGCGCGCCGAAACCAGATTTACGGTCAGATCTTCTCTATTACTTCAGATCTTTCCGCCCCCGAACCAGAAACTGAAGCGAGTGCAAAGGCAGCAGAACTCTTTGCCAATGACTGTGCCAACTATCCGGACCTTGCTCTTATCGGCAACGGCTCCCCTCTTGTCGTGGCAAGCGGAGAGGCATCATCTCTCGATGAGCGGCCCATATTGCCAGCCCGCTTTCCGAAAATGGGGGCGTTTGCCAAATGGGCTCTTAAGCAGCCAGCTCCTTTGCAGCCTCCCGCTCCTCTCTATCTTAGAGCTCCAGACGCCAAAAAGCAGGCATCCAAGGCCATAGCTCACAGGTAGTCAGCCTCATTGTTCGACATTTAGGGGTCTGGATCCTATGCTGTTTACGAGAGAACATGAATTATCGATTCCACAAAATCGGCATTGTCATTCGCTCAAACAACTTGATCCTTTGAACAGTCAGCCATGTCCGGGAGGGGAACCATGATATTTCCGCTCAAAACCACATCTCTGGTTATGCCTGCCAGTTACGCGGACATTGATGATCTGGTAGATATTCATGGCCGGTGTTTTTCCCGTGGCTGGACCTTCAGCGAGTTTCAATCCTTGCTGCAAGATAAGTTGGTTGAAGCTCTTGTGCTTCGCCGCAGCACTCTGCGCATCACCGACAAACCTGTTGGCTTTGTGCTGGCCCGCTCTGTTGTCGATGAAGCCGAAATCCTCTCCATAGCGGTAGACCCTGACCACCAGAGAAGCGGTGGAGGCAAGCAATTGATGCAGGAAATGATACGATATCTTTATGGGAACCGTGTTTCCAAACTCTTTCTAGAAGTTGACGCGAGCAATAAAGCTGCATTATCCCTTTACGGTGGATTTGGTTTCACTAAAGTAGGCGAGCGCAAAGGCTATTATCAGCATGACAATGGAGAAAGCTCTACAGCCTGGATTATGCAAATTGAACCACTGAGCAAGCGCCGTATTTTGGGCACCCCAAAAGGGGAAGAAAAGGCATCATCGCTATGACAACAGACAAAAAGACCACCATTGAAGAATTGTGCGCCAAGTCTGGCATGCGGATGACTGAACAAAGGCGCGTGATTGCTCGAGTGCTGGATAGTGCCGAAGATCACCCTGATGTTGAAGAGCTTTATGCCCGCTCGGTGAAAATTGATGGCAATATTTCCATTTCCACCGTTTATCGCACCGTCAAGCTTTTTGAGGACAGCGGTATCATCGAACGGCACGATTTTCGCGATGGCAGATCGCGCTATGAAACAATCACCGAGGAACATCATGACCACTTGATCGATTTGCGCACAGGCATGGTGATCGAGTTCCGTGATGAGGAAATTGAGCGTTTGCAACAAGAGGTCGCCCGACGCCTCGGTTTCGAGCTTGTTGATCACAGGCTCGAACTTTATGGTGTTCCCATCAAAGAATCAGATAAATAGCTCCTTGACAGACGTCAGGACTTGACCTGCCCCCAAGGTCATTCAAGAAGGTCGTCTGATTGAGGCTATGGAGCATGACTATCCCTCGGACCCAAACGAAGCGACCAGGCTTTTCCGTATCGACTGTTAGAGCCAGCTTGGCCATTGCGATGATCGCTATCGTCGCGATCATTCTCATTCCGGTGCAATATCTGTCGGTTACGTTCAATCTGAAAAGCAAGCGCTGGATTCCGGTTCTGTTTCACCGCGTCAACTGCCTTGCTCTGGGCATCAAAAAGACCGTCAACGGTGCACCGATCAGGGACGGGGCGGTTCTCATAACCGCCAATCATTGTTCCTGGATCGACATCGTTGTTCTGGGCAGTTTGCAGCCACTGTCATTCATAGCCAAATCCGAAGTGGCAAACTGGCCAATTTTCGGGCTTTTTGCCAAGCTTCAACGCTCGATATTTGTCAACCGCACCAAACGTTCGGCAACAGGATCTGTGGCCAAGGATATTGCCCAGCGCCTCAGAGAGGGCGATGCGATGGTGTTGTTTGCCGAGGGCACGTCTTCTGACGGCAACCGGGTTCTGCCCTTCCGCTCCGCACTGATCGGCGCTGCCAAAGCGGCCATGACATCGGAACAGGATGGCGAGAAAGCACCGGAGAAAGTCTGGCTTCAACCGCTATCGATTGCCTATACGGGCCTGCATGGTTTGCCGATGGGGCGTCAGCTTCGTCATATGGCTGCATGGTACGGTGATATGGATCTGGTGCCACATCTTTGGGCGCTGATGAAAGAAGGGGCGCTTGATGTAACGCTCACCTATGGCGAACCGATTTTGTTCGATCCGAGGGTAGGTCGGAAGCAAGCCGCTTTTGCCGCAGAAACAACGGTGCGCAAAACAATGCTTCATGACTTGCATCACCACAGTGGCAAGCGCAAAGGGAAGTGATCGCACCTCGATCTTGCAGGTCGATTTACCATCACTCATCGGAATTTGGCCATTTTTCGACCTTTTCTCTTTGCAAAGATGGCAAAACGCGCTACAGGCTGTGATCTGAAAAATTGATCCAATGCCCTTGCGTCCTTTTACGCTCCTATCTACAAAACGACCCGGACTAAGCCGATATGACTGCTTTTGAAGACAAGAAAGTCTTTGTGAAAACCTATGGCTGCCAGATGAATGTCTATGATTCCAACAGAATGATGGATAGCCTGGCCACCAAGGGATACAGCCCTACCGAAAGTATGGAAGACGCGGATCTGGTGATCCTGAACACCTGCCATATTCGTGAGAAGGCAGCAGAGAAGGTCTATTCCGAGCTGGGCCGCATCCGTCAGGTCAAGGAAAAGCGGGCCAAGGCTGGCAAGGGCGAAATGAAAATCGGTATTGCTGGCTGTGTTGCACAGGCCGAAGGTCAGGAAATCATCCGTCGTGCGCCCATCGTTGATCTGGTGATCGGGCCGCAAGCCTATCACAAGCTGCCCGATTTGCTCGACAAGGCAGGCCATGGGGCCCATGTTGTCGAAACGGATTTCCCGCTTGAAGATAAATTTTCCGTTCTGCCGGAAGCCCGCAAGGAAGCCACGCGCAAGCGCGGTGTCAGCGCCTTTCTGACGGTGCAGGAAGGCTGCGACAAGTTTTGCAGTTTCTGCGTTGTTCCTTACACGCGGGGTGCTGAAGTTTCCCGGCCGGTGAGCCAGATCTTGGCCGAGGCGGAAAATCTGGTTTCAGCCGGAGTACGCGAAGTCACATTGCTGGGTCAGAATGTAAATGCCTATCATGGGGAAAGCCCCGATGGAGCCGATTGGGGCCTTGGTGAGCTTTTGTTCGGGCTCGCCAAGATCGATGGCCTCGACCGTTTGCGCTACACCACCAGCCATCCGCGCGATATGGATGATGCCTTGATGGCCGCTCATAGGGATCTGGACATTCTGATGCCCTATTTGCATCTGCCGGTGCAGGCCGGGTCTGACAAGATTCTCAAGGCCATGAACCGTCAGCATAGCTATGACGACTATGTGCGCCTGATTGACCGCATCCGCAAGGCGCGTCCTGACATCGCGATGTCGGGTGACTTCATCGTCGGCTTCCCGGGGGAAACGGACGAAGACTTCGAGGAAACCATGCGCATCGTGCGCGAGGTTACCTACGCTTCGGCCTTTAGCTTTAAATATTCCCCTCGTCCGGGCACTCCTGCCGCAGACAGTGAAGAGCAGATTGATGATGCGATCAAGTCCGAGCGTCTCTATCGCCTGCAGGATCTGCTCACCCAGCAACAGAAAGACTTCAACGCTTCCAAGGTTGGTACTGAGATGACCGTCCTTCTGGAGCGCAAGGGTCGCGAGCCGGGCCAGCTGGTTGGAAAGTCACCATGGCTACAGGCAGTGCAAGTTGATGCCGCTGAGGAATTGATTGGTGAAATTGTCACAGTTAAAGTGGATAGTATGGGAACTAACAGTCTGTTCGGCACCATGATCGACCGGTCATGAGAAATAGGTCACAGGATGCCGAGCGGTTGTCTCTGATTTTCGAGTTGTTTGAAGGGATAAGCGTTTGAGCGATCAGCGTCGCGATAAAAGCAAGAACCGCAAAGAAGGCCGGGATAAAAAGCCATCTGGTTTCAAGAAATCCTGGGATCCTGCCGCCAGTCAGGCTTCATCGGCAGCCTCCGATATGGGACATATCGTCCTTTCCTATGATGACAACCGCCTTGCGGCTGATCTGTTTGGTGAATATGACCAGAATCTTGCCCGCATCGAGCAAAAGCTTGGTGTCGAAGCGATCGCGCGTGGCAACAGGGTGACCATCAAAGGACCCGGAGACTTATGTGATCAGGCCAAACTGGTGCTGGATTCCCTCTATTTCCGACTGCAGGAAGGGGATGTCATTGAGCAGGCCGATGTCGATGGCGCCATCCGAATGGCTCAAGCCAGCGATGAACAATTGATGCTTCCTGATATGATGCCTGAAAATAACGATACTGCTGGCAAGATGAACTTTGCCCAGATCGCAACCCGCAAGAAAAAGCTAACCGCGCGCACAGCAACACAGGATGCCTATATCCGCGCTATGGATCGGGCCGATCTCATTTTCGGAACCGGACCTGCCGGTACTGGCAAGACCTACCTTGCCGTTGCATATGCCGCCGCGCTGCTGGAACGCGGTGTCGTGGAGCGTATCATTCTCTCCCGCCCGGCTGTGGAAGCGGGCGAGCGGCTCGGCTTTTTGCCCGGAGACATGAAAGAGAAGGTAGACCCTTATCTGCGCCCGCTTTATGACGCACTTTACGACATGATGCCTGCTGACAAGGTCGAACGGGAAATCGAAGCAAAAATCATCGAGATCGCTCCGCTCGCCTTCATGCGCGGACGGACGCTCTCGAACGCGGTTGTCATTCTTGATGAGGCGCAGAACACAACATCCATGCAGATGAAAATGTTCCTCACGCGCCTTGGCGAAAATTCAAAGATGATCATCACCGGCGACCCCAGCCAGATCGATTTACCAAGTGGTGAGCTGTCTGGTCTGGTTCAGGCAATGGAACTTCTTTCCGATATTCCCTCGATCGTGCGCGTGCAATTCACGGCAAAAGATGTGGTCCGCCACGAATTGGTAGCCCGCATTGTCACAGCCTATGACGAAGATGCCCGCAAGCGCGCAAAGGCACGCCAGGTGCTGGGACGCGAGCGTTTTCACAAGCGCGAGGTTCAGGAGCATTTGACTGCTGCCGATTATAGCCCGACCGATCCGGAAGAAATTTTTGACGAGGCAGAAGAATGAATACTCAAAGTGCCGGTCAACCAAGGCTTGAAAAGGATTTGTTGATCGAGGCGGATCTCTGGCAGGCGCTGCCCGATCTTGAAGCGGTGATCGACCGGGCTCTTCTGGCCGGTTTGACCTATGTGATCGAGCAAGAAGACATCGCATTTCTGCCGGAATGCGAAATTTCTCTCGTCTTTACCGACGATGAAGCTATCCGTCATCTCAATGCTGATCATAGAGGAAAAGATACGGCAACCAATGTCCTTTCCTTCCCAATCGATGAGGATGCCGATCCCTTCGGCCCGATGCTTGGCGATATAGTTTTCGCCTATGAAACCGTAAAGCGAGAATCCTCTGAGCTGGGGGTTGAAATCCGTGATCATTTAACACATTTGTGTTTACATGGTTTTTTACACTTATTGGGTTATGATCACATAGAGGCAGATGAAGCCGACAAGATGGAAAGCGTCGAAGTCGCCATTCTGGCTCAGCTGGGTCTTCCCAACCCTTATGAAGGCACAGTGCCTTTGGAAAGCCTGAATTGAGCGTATTATTCACTCAGGCACCTATATTTGTTAACCGGATTGAGAGCGCAAGCCTTTGATTTGCGCCGGAACGAGAATGAACGACTCCGACTCTTCTTTACCTTCGCCGTCATCTAGCGCCGACAGGCCATCGAATGACAATCAGGCGGACAGCGGCGACGCTGACCCTCACCAGCCCAAGCAGAATTGGTTTTCTCGTTTGCTTTCAAACTGGATGTCTGGCCTTACCAGCCCTTCTCTTCGCTCTCAGATGGAAGGTGCTCTGGCTGACGAGAACAGCAAGGATGAAACCTTTTCTGCCGAAGAAAAGGCGATGCTGCGCAATATTCTCGAACTTCGGGAAATGCGGGTCAGCGATGTCATGATCCCACGCGCCGATATCGATGCGGTCGAAGACGAGATTTCACTGGGCACATTGCTGGCTGTCTATCAGGATGTCGGACATTCACGCCTGCCGGTCTACCGCGAAACGCTGGACGATCCGGTAGGGATGGTGCATATCAAGGACGTTCTCTCACTGCTGACGAAGGAATGCAGCATTCCCGAACCCTCAGAAAGCCCTGCGCTCGATTCGATGGAAGGCTCCGTGGTTAGCGTGCATTTTGCCTCTGAAGGTGAGATGTCCTTGACCAATCTGCCAAGAACGCTCAGCAACATCAACCTGGACCGTCCGTTGAGAGATCTTGGCGTTATCCGTGACGTCTTGTTCGTCCCTCCCTCCATGCAGGCGATAGACCTGATGGCCACCATGCGGGCTGCCCGCACGCAGATGGCGCTGGTCATTGACGAATATGGCGGCACCGATGGTCTGGTATCGCTGGAAGATGTTGTTGAAACCGTTGTTGGTGATATCGAGGACGAGCATGATGATGAAGATGAAATCTCCATCGCCAGCGCGGGTCCCAATCTATTTATCGCCGATGCCAAAACGGAGCTGGAAGATGTGGCCGAAGCGGTCGGATCTTCCTTGCCACTTGATGACGAGTTGATGGAAGATGTGGACACGCTGGGAGGTTACATCTTTACCCTTATTGGGCGCATTCCGGTGCGCGGCGAGCTGATATCGGTGAATGAAGGCCTTGAATTTGAGATTATGGAAGCTGATCGACGGCGCATCCGGCGAGTTAAAATCCGCCTCAAACCACTCAAGAAGCCCTTCAAGCGCCCATTCGAATTGCAGCGCCCGTCAGGCTCGGATGACAGTGGCGCTCAGGCAGAACAGAAAAATGACACGGCCGCCGAATAGGATAGCGTTTTTCGCTCTACTTCGTTCTTGGTAGGCTTTCCTAAGAATGTAGATTTTGGAGAAGCCGCTTCGAAAGAGGCGGCTTCGTTGCTCTTGTGCCGGTTGTTTTGCATCCGATTCAACGAGTGCGGATATGACGAGGAGCAAAATCGAGTCTCCTAGACACCCACAATAAGACCGACACAGGTCGTTCTTGGCCAACCTACGCAAAGCCATTCAGAATTCTGAAATGAGATCCGCACCCCAGGCTCAGACGAGCCAACAGGCTAGTTTGCCTTGTCGCGCAGGCGAACCACAATATCGACGCGGGTGATTTCTTTGCCTTCTGGCACCTCGGGAAGGGCAGAAACGCTCATGCCACCAGGGATATCGACAACCTTGCCTTCTTCTTCCATATAGAAGTGAAAGTGATCAGACACATTTGTATCGAAGTAGGTTTTGGTCCCTTCCACGGCGACTTCCCGCAGAAGGCCAGCCTCTGTGAATTGATGCAAGGTGTTGTAGACTGTCGCCAAGGACACTGAAACATTCACCCGCTCGGCTTCTTCATGAAGACGTTCAGCAGAAACATGCCGGTCGCCCTTTGCAAAGAGCAGCTCTGCCAAAGAAAGCCTTTGGCGCGTTGGGCGCAAACCTGCCCTCACAAGCATATCCCGAGCGGAACGCTTATCGAATTTTTGTATTTGTGAGGTCATGGCATTCATCCTTGAGTATCCACTTCACCTGATTGCCGATTCAGGAAAATCCACGGCGTGCGTTTAAAACCCTCCGAAATAAATTGGAAGGCCAGTTCTGCAACCCGGTCTCATCTAGCAAGATATAGAGCTTTTTAGGCGCAACGGCAAGACAACTAAGGAGAATCGCATATAAATACTTGCCCATTTGGGTAAACAATTCCCCCATTTTGTATCAAGGTTTCAAATAGAGGTATTGTTCGGGCTTCTTTTCAGACAATTAGAAACACATTGCATCAATCTAGGGCACCTTCCTTGAAACACCATCCGCTTCAATCTAAATACAAGTTGATGAGGTTGCCGCAATTTGCGTGATAGCCTGTGTGGTGAAAAGTGCCATAAACTAGGCTTTCTGATGTGAACTTAATCGTTTGCACGCCTAGTGCTGGACTCAATTAAAGGCTATAAGCTTAGTGCTTAGCGTGAGAATAAACTTGCGATCAACATAGCCAAGCGCGCACAGCGAATGAACCAAACAGGAGCATTCCGTTTCATGACGTTCGTTTGGTGCAAGTATTGACTGTACCGCCCAGCTTTTCGGGCGGATCTGAGAAGGATAAGAGTGGAAACCGTATGGAACAGCGCCAATCCAGCTACACTTACGAAGAGATTCTAACCTGCAGCCGCGGCGAAATGTTCGGCCCGGGAAACCCGCAGCTGCCGTTACCACCGATGTTAATGCTGGATCGGATAACCGTCATTTCCGAAGAAGGCGGAGAGCATAACAAAGGCATGATCCGTGCTGAATATGACATCAACCCGGAGCGTTGGTTCTTTGATTGTCACTTCGCAGGCGATCCTGTCATGCCCGGATGTCTTGGTCTGGATGCTCTGTGGCAGATGACCGGCTTTTATCTTGGCTGGCTGGGCCTTGAAGGCAAAGGGCGCGCCATTTCCGTGGGAGAAATCAAGTTTTCAGGCATGATCACTCCGGAAATCAAGAAAGTCACTTACGGCGTTGACTATAAACGCGTGATGAAGGGACGCCTCAACCTGGGCATCGGAGATGGCTGGGTCAAAGCGGATGATCAGGTCGTGTTTGTTGCCAAAGATCTTCGTGTCGGCTTGTTCAAAGACGCCTGATAGGTCTTGTCTGCTCTGAGACAGAGTATCCGAAAGCAAGTGATTTCGAAGCGTCTCAGCCTCGAAATTGCCTTTCTGGCTTATATTGCCTGTCAAATACTGCCCCGATAGTGGCGTTTTTCTGCGATAAGGCCCTTAAGAGATGTTGCAGCAGCAGACAAGAACACATATCAAGAGATGAATTCGGCCATGTCCCCTATATGCCTTTCCAATAGACATGGCTTGGTGGATAAGAGCCCCTTAATTTTCAGTGAGGCCCCGATTATGAGACGTGTAGTCATTTCCGGCTTGGGTATTGTTTCCTCCATCGGCAACGATGCCGAAGCCGTTACCGCATCCCTGCGCGATGCTAAATCCGGTATTTCCTTCTCTCAGGATTTTGCCGACCATGGATTCCGTAGCCATGTTTGGGGATGTCCAGACATTGACACAACCGATCTGGTTGATCGTCGCGCCAAACGCTTCCTTTCTCGCGGCGGCGAGTGGAACCATGTTGCCATGAAACAGGCAATCGCAGATTCCGGCCTGGAAGAAAGCGATATCACGAACGAACGCACCGGTATCATCATGGGCTCTGGTGGCCCTTCGACACAAACCGTGGTGCAAGCAGCAGACATCACCCGCAAGAACGGCTCGCCAAAACGCATCGGGCCATTTGCCGTGCCTAAGGCCATGTCTTCAACCGCTTCGGCAACCCTTGCCACATGGTTCAAGATTCACGGCGTGAACTATTCCATTTCTTCAGCCTGCTCCACCTCTGCACACTGCATTGGTAACGCTTATGAGCTGATCCAGATGGGCAAACAGGACATCATCTTTGCTGGTGGTCATGAAGATCTGGATTGGAGCATGTCCAACCTGTTCGACGCAATGGGTGCCATTTCTTCCAAATATAACGATACGCCGGCAACTGCTTCTCGCGCTTTCGACGCAACACGCGACGGCTTCGTGATCGCCGGTGGTGCCGGTGTGCTGGTTCTTGAAGAACTGGAACATGCCAAGGCTCGCGGCGCCAAGATCTATGCCGAACTGGTAGGATATGGTGCAACATCTGATGGCTATGACATGGTTGCCCCAAGCGGAGAAGGTGCCCAGCGCTGCATGCGTCAGGCAATGGCCACGGTTGATGCCAAAATCGATTATATCAACTGCCATGGCACGTCCACGCCAGTTGGTGACACCGCTGAGATTGGTGCAATCCGCACAGTCTTTGGCGACGATCAGCCACATATCGCGTCGACCAAATCTTTGACCGGCCACTCTCTGGGTGCTGCCGGAGCACAGGAATCCATCTATTCCCTGCTGATGATGCAGGCCGGCTTTATCGGCGAATCCGCCCATATTACCGAGCTGGACCCGGAATGCGCCGATATGAACATCGTTCGTCAGCGCATCGATAAGCCAATTGATGTTGCCCTGTCCAACAGCTTCGGCTTTGGCGGCACCAATGCTTCGCTGATTTTCCAGCGTTATAACGGATAAGGGCTGGCAGCATATGAAAGGTCTTATGGAAGGAAAACGCGGCCTGATCATGGGCGTTGCGAATGCAAGTTCAATTGCCTGGGGAATTTCTCAGGCATTGCACGAGCAAGGCGCCGACCTTGCCTTCACCTATCAGGGTGACGCTTTGGGCAAGCGCGTAAAACCTCTGGCGGAATCTGTCGGGTCTGATTTTGTCTTGCCATGTGATGTGGAAGATATCGACTCCGTTGACGCGGTTTTTGCGGCTTTGAAAGAAAAGTGGGGCACGATTGACTTCATCGTTCATGCCATCGGCTTTTCCGACAAGAGCGAACTGCGCGGTCGCTATGCTGATACCTCACGCGAGAATTTCTCTCGTACCATGGTCATTTCCTGCTTTTCCTTCACGGAAGCGGCCAAACGGGCAGCAGATCTGATGCCCAATGGCGGTGCCATGCTGACGCTGACTTATGCCGGTTCGACAAGGGTTATGCCTAACTATAACGTCATGGGCGTTGCCAAGGCTGGCCTTGAGGCTTCTGTAAGATATCTCGCCAATGATCTGGGGCCATCAGGCATTCGGGTCAACGCAATCTCGGCAGGGCCAGTGCGAACACTGGCAGGCAACGGTATCGCAGATGCTCGTCAGATGTACAGCTATCAGCGCGATAACAGCCCGCTGCGTGACGTTTGCACAATCGAGGATGTGGGCGGAGCCGCACTCTACCTGCTTTCCGATTTGTCGAAGAAAGTTACAGGGCAAGTCCAGTTTGTAGATTCCGGTTATAGCTGCATTTCCATGCCGACAGTCGAGACCCTTGCGGCGATCGACAAGATCAACAAGTCATAGTTGTTATAACAGATTTACTGACTTTGTTGTCGTCGACTGAAAAGTAAAAAATATTGGAGGAGAGCATTGCTCTCCTTCATTTTTTTCCATTTTGACAAACCACGCACACTAATCGCATAAGTAGTACCATCTAGCGAGTGGTTATGTCGTTTCCTAAAAATAAACCAATATTTACCATGCCTCTTAGGCGCGAATTAGCATGTCCGGTGTAAGCTCTGTTCATTGAGCAGAACTGGAGCCTTTCATGATTGGTTTTCTCTCACGTTATGATCGCTTGTTTAGCAAGGAAATCGCCGCGCTGGCAGTATTGCTTATTGCAAACTTCATATGCGCCGTAACTGTATCTGTGTTCTTTCAGAATCGCGATCCTGAAACCCAATCGATGGTTCAGCTCATCACCATCGCCATCATTTCCATGCTTTCCTGTCTCGTGCTGTTGCAGCTAAACAGCTCCCGTGTCGCTGCAGTTGAAGCCATGGACAATCTTGTGGCCAAGGATAAGTTGACGGGCCTGGCCAATCGTGAAGCCTTCCAGCGCCACTTGGCGGAACGTATAGAGAATGACAAGGAAGCACCATTCATTCTGCTGCTCCTAGATCTGGACCGTTTCAAGGAATTGAACGCTTTTTTAGGCTACAGCTCCGCAGATCAACTGTTGCAAAAGTTTGCCGCCAGACTGGAACTACTGACAGAGCAGGAAGCCGACGCAGCTCGCATCGGGGGCGATGAGTTCGCCTTGATCGTTTCCTATGATGGTAGTGAAAAAAGCTTGCAAGCAAAGATCAAAAAGATTTTTGAAACACTCTACAAGACTTACATGTGCAACAAACAGTCAATCGATCTGACAGTTTCTGTTGGCACGACATTGTTTCCGGAAGACGGCAGAGATCCTGAAGGTCTCAACCAGAATGCCTATTTTGCCCTGCAACGGGCCAAGAAAGAAGGTCATAACAGACTTTGCTGTTATGACGAGGTGGCCGATTCCAAGATGATGGACTACCATTTTCTGTCCCAGGATATGGATAGGGCTTTGCAGGAAGGTGAATTCGTCGTCTATTTCCAACCTCAGTTTAGCTTTGCGACCGGCAAGCAGGCAGGCTTTGAAGCTCTTGTCTGTTGGATTCACAAGGATCGCGGTATTATCTCCCCGGCCGTTTTCATTCCCATCGCAGAACAAAACGGTTTGATCATCCCAATCTCCGAATTTGTGCTACGCCGCGCCTGTGAGATCGCCAGCAAATGGCTCAACCCGCTGAAGGTTGCGGTCAACCTCTCACCCATTCAGATGCGTCAGTGCGTGATATCGGATCTGGTAGCAGATACGCTGCTGGAAACCGGGCTCGACCCAAGAAGGCTCGAACTGGAAGTAACCGAAAGCCTGTTCATCGACATCAACGACGAGATCTCCAAAGACCTGCTCCATTTGCAAAGACAAGGCATCTCTATCGCGCTTGATGACTTCGGCACCGGCTATTCCTCTCTGGCCTATTTGACCAGTTTTCCTTTTGACAAGATCAAGATCGATAGATCCTTTGTTCTGAATCTGGCCACCGATGACAGCTCGATGGCGATCATTTCTGCCGTCATCGGCATGGGCAAGAGCCTGAATATGCGGATTACGGCTGAAGGGATCGAAGACATGCAGGCCTATGAAATATTACGCCTGGCTGGCGTGGATGAAGCTCAGGGGTTCCTGCTTGGCAAACCCCGAGATATTACCCAGGAGCCAGGAGAGGAAATGCTAGATCTCTCCGTTCAAAAAGCCGCTGTCGCCTAGTCACGTGTGGGCGGGACTTGAAACAGACATGGTTCGTTTCGGGTTATCCACGAGATTTTTGAACTTTTCTGTACAAAGGGAGGCACCCTCGCAGTCGACATAAACGCAAAATTTGCGCATAACTCGTTATATTTATTAATTATTTTTTGTAACGGCAAATAGTATTCAGTAAAGCTATTAATTTTGAATTTTTCTAATATTGATCGAAAGTATTAACTAATTTGATTCCCGATTTGTTTAGAAAACCGGACTAGCGTTAAAGACAGTGTTGACCAATTAGAGCAGATTGATGCAGCAACTGTCGAACACGTGCAGCCGGCCGGATTCCGAATTGGGAGCGCTACGCAAACTGTGTATCCTCCTCGCTCTTGTTATCCTTGCGCTGGTTCTATCAAGTCACCAGAGCCTTCTCGTACGGCAAATGCCAATCCTGGCGATCGCTCTGCTTGGTTGTTATTATTATGTATTCCTCAGCTCAAAGCAGCGGAAGAAACGAAATCGTACCATCCATTTGATTGAAGAGCTGAAATCAAGAGATAATCTGACAGGCCTTTCCAATAGACAGCTGTTTCTTTCCTCCGTTTATGCGAGGCTTAAGTCTCCACAACACCAGAATGTGCCTTTTGCTCTGCTGCTGATCGACATTGATCGCTTCAAGGAGCTGGATACGATACTGGGCACAGAGAACGGCGATTTGCTGTTGCAGGAATTTGCGGCAAGGCTGTCCCACTTTCAGCAAGACCACACCATGGTTGCACGCTTGTCGGGCAATGAATTTGCTATTGTTATCGAGAAGCTAGATGCAAGCACCGATTTCGGACAACGCATCCATGTGCTCCATTCCTATTTGAAGCAGCCCTATCGTTTCAATGGCCGTCCCATTGAGATTACTGTTTCGGGTGGCTATGTTCAGTTTCCCAAGCATGGCTATCAGGTTGGCAGATTGTTGCAACAGGCCAAGCTGGCCTTGCTGAGGGCAAAGCAGGATGGGCGCAACCAGATCTGCTGTTTCGAGCAGAGACAGGATGTCAGGGCTCATATCGACCATCAGCTTTCTCAGGAAATGGGCAAATCCATTGCCCAGCACGAATTCAAACTTCACTTCCAGCCGCAATATAATATCACAACTGGCAAACAGACCGGTTTTGAAGCCCTGATGCGCTGGGAGCATCCAGTGAGAGGCTGGATACCGCCGAGCACATTCATCCAGATTGCCGAGCGCAATGGGCTGATATTGCCGTTATCTGAATTTGCCTTGCGTGAATCCTGCAGCACTGCTGTCAAATGGAAACAACCGTTGCGTGTTGCGGTCAATCTCTCTCCAATCCAGTTCAAGAAAATTGATCTTGTGCCGCTGGTGAAACGCGTTCTGAATGAAACAGGGCTTCCAGCACATCGTTTGGAGCTTGAGGTTACGGAAAGCCTGTTCATTCAAAGTAGCCAGCGCACCATAGAAACCCTGCGGCAACTGCGCAGCATGGGCATCGCCATCGCGCTGGACGATTTTGGCACAGGCTATTCCTCGCTTAGTTACCTGTCTTCTTTCCCGATCGACAAAATCAAGATTGATCGCTCCTTTGTTTCCAATCTCACCAATAGCAACGGCAATATGGCGATCATTTCCGCTATGATCGGGATTGGTCGCAGCCTTGATATGAGCATTCTTGCCGAGGGCATCGAGGACAAGGAAACGCTGGAGATGCTTCGTATTGCCGGCTGCCACGAAGCACAGGGATACTATCTGGGCCGTCCGCGCGACTTGGCTGCGGAACCGGGGTTCGAAATGATTGAACCCGAACCGGAAGACAAGGCCACCGATAGCACAAAGGCCCTCAAACTGATCAAGAACCCCTTCATGTGTGCATGAGTCTCTATCCGCTGATCGCAGACGACCATGAGAGACCCGGAATCGTGCGACAAGGCTGGCCGTTACGATTTAATCTTTGATTGCGCCAGCCGACTCTTATACCAATGAGCCAACATTGTCCCATTCACAGGCATCCGGTTTGGCGTTATGGCCGCAATCATTTCAAACCTCATCCTTCTGGACGGCTGGCGACGCCTGCTCGTTGCTTTTCTCTTTGGTGCGCTGGCAAGTCTCTCTCAGGCGCCTTTAGGCTGGTTCCCTATTTTATGGCTCTGCGTTCCGGTGTTGGTGTGGCTGCTCGATTCAGCCACGTTGGGAAAAAGTGCGCGTGAAGCCTTCTGGTCCATGGCTCTAGTTGGCTGGACTTTCGGCTTTGGCTTTTTTCTTTTTACCTTTTACTGGATTGGCGCTTCCTTCCTTGTCGAGCCGGACAAGTTTGCCCTCATTATGCCATTTGCCATCCTATGCTTTGCTGGCGGTCTGGCGCTCTTCTGGGGTTTGGCAGCCGGACTTGTCGCTCCGTTCTGGTCCGCCTCGCCTCTGCGCATCGTGTGGCTAGCCCTGACCTGGTCAGCACTGGAATGGCTAAGAGGTATTATTTTTACCGGACTGCCATGGGGTGGGCTCGGACAAGCGGCGACCTCCAACGATGTCATGATGCAGATACTGGCTCTTGTAGGGCAGAACAGCGTGGCTCTGTTTGCGCCGATCATCTTTGCATTTCCCGTCTTCTGTTGCGCCAATGAGCGTGCGCGTAGACCGGGCTTTGTGCTGGCAGGACTATCTGCTTTGCTTTTTTGCGGCCAGCTATCTTATGGCTTCTGGAGGCTCAACCAGCCTTTACCCACGGCAGCTGAAGGCAAAAAGGTTGTGGTTCGGATCATTCAGCCCAACATTCCCCAAAGAGAAAAATGGAAACTGGAGAATCGATCATGGGTTTTCAATCGGCTTCTTGCCCTAACAACCTTAGATCGCGAAGACGCACCTGTTGAAAAAGTCAACTTTTTTGTATGGCCTGAAACAGCAGTTCCATTCTACTTAATCGAGCAACCGGCAGGCCTCGCAGCCATTGCAAAAGCCCTCCCGGATGATGCTATCTTGTTCACCGGCACCCTTCGTAGAGAAGAGAATTTTACCAATAGCGAACAAGTTTACAATTCCATCTATCAGGTGGCTGGAGATGGTACTATTCTTGCCTCTTATGACAAGATCCACCTTGTCCCATTTGGTGAATATTTGCCAAAGCAAAACTGGTTGAAAGCGCTCGGGTTCGGGCACCTTGCCGAGCAGATATCTGGCTTTTCATTTGGCACAAAAAGAAAACTGCTTGGTGACGGCAAACTGGGAAAAATTCTACCTCTGATATGCTATGAAATTGCTTTTCCAAGCGAAATTCTTTCTTTTCCGGCTGGAGCGGACATGATTGTCAATGTCACGAACGATGCCTGGTTTGGCAAGACCGCTGGGCCGTTACAGCACCTCCATTTGGCACAGATGCGCGCTGTAGAAACAGGCTTACCAGTCATTCGTTCTGCAAATACAGGCGTTTCGGCGGTTATCGATCCTTTTGGACGACTTGTCGCGTCTTTAAAACTGGAAGAGGATGGAATCCTCCAGATGACGGTCCCGGCGAAGCTTTCATCCACTTTTTACAAGCGATTTGGAGACACTATTTTTCTATGCCTGTGGTTGTTGACCGGTATGCTCGCATTAATCAATCAAAGAAAATTTCAATCCGCCTAATTGTAATAATTGACATATAGCGCTAATACACGGCACTATTGTAAAATCCCGGCGACTAAAGCTAATGGCGCAATTAGTTTTCGGGAACAACGCGGGAAGCGGAACCCGCAGATAACCAGACCGACGTGAAAAAAATTTGTCATACAGAACAACACGTCAAACAAAAAAGAGAGCCAAATGGCCAGTAAAAAAGCACCGAACCCAATCGATGTCTATGTTGGTAGTCGTGTACGGCTTCGCCGCATGATGCTTTCTATGAGCCAAGAAAAACTTGGAGAGCATCTGGGCATTACATTCCAGCAGATTCAAAAATATGAAAAAGGAACCAACCGAATTGGTGCCAGCCGTTTGCAGCATATTGCAACCGTTCTGGAAGTGCCGGTTTCCTTCTTCTTTGAAGATGCTCCAGGAACCCCTCAAGAAGCACAGGGCCTTGCTGAATCCAAATCTGAAAATTACGTGATCGACTTCCTTTCTTCTTCTGAAGGGCTGCAGTTGAACCGCGCGTTTGTTCAGATCAAGGATCAGAAGGTTCGTCGCAAAATTGTGGAACTCGTTAAAGAGATTGCTGGAGACGGCTCAGAGAGTTAAGTTTGATTTACCTCCTTTTCAGGAGTGAAGACGACAATATTCTTTCGTAAGGGGTGGTCGGGGAAATTCGGTTTCCTGGCCACCCCTTTGTATTTTCGAACATCAGATATGCTTTAAGAAGCCGGTAAGATCTTTCAACATAAGGTAAAATCGAAGTCACCGTCACAGGCCACAAACCGATAAGTCGCGCGAATTCTGCCTCCCCCATATTCTGGTTGCACGGTAAATCGAAACGACAAGGAGCATTTGTTGTGCACCTTTTCACAAAAGGCTGTTTCTCTTTGGATTGCATCACATAGTTTGATGTGATAACGACATATCAAATCCTTTATATCACAGGAAAAGACATTCCCCATGGCCCGTAAAGAATATCTGTTTACCAGTGAGTCCGTGTCTGAAGGACATCCGGACAAGATCTGTGACCGTATCTCAGACGCTATTGTCGATGAATTCATCAAGGCCGACCCGCACGCTCGTTGTGCCGTGGAAACCATGGCCACTACCAACAAGGTTGTTCTTGCTGGCGAGGTTCGGGGGCCAGCCGAAATCGACAGCCACCTGATGGAAAAAGCCGCTCGCCGCGTCATTAAAGATATCGGCTATGAGCAGGATGGCTTCCACTGGAACAAGGCTGATATTGAGATTTACGTGCATGAACAATCTGCCGACATCGCCCAGGGCGTGGACGAAGCCGACGGCAAGGATGAAGGCGCTGGCGATCAGGGCATCATGTTCGGTTATGCCGTCAACGAAACACCCGAACTGATGCCGGCACCGATTTTATATGCGCACAAGATTCTGCGTCTGATCGCAGAGGCACGCCATGCTGGCAAAGAAACGCGTCTGGGGCCGGATGCGAAAAGTCAGCTTACTTTGCGCTATGTCGATGGCAAGCCGGTTGATGTTGCCTCTGTGGTGCTTTCGACGCAGCATTTTGACGGTAGCCTTACCTCATCCGATATCCGCGATATTGTAACACCATACATCCGGGAAGCCCTTCCTGAAGGCTGGCTCACTGACAAGACGGTCTGGCACGTGAACCCAACCGGCAAATTCGTCATTGGCGGACCGGACGGGGATGCAGGCCTTACCGGACGCAAGATCATCGTTGATACTTACGGCGGTGCCGCACCTCATGGTGGCGGGGCATTCTCTGGTAAGGATCCAACCAAGGTTGACCGTTCAGCGGCTTACGTGGCGCGCTATCTTGCAAAGAATGTCGTGGCTGCCGGATATGCCGAGCGCTGCACGATTCAGCTCGCCTATGCGATCGGAGTTTCCGAACCTCTGGCTCTTTATGTCGATAGCTATGGTACGGGTACGGTGCGCGATTCCGTTATCGAGAAAGCGCTCTGGGATATCGTGCCACTGACGCCACGTGGCATTCGCACCCATCTTGGTCTCAACAAACCGATTTATGAACGCACAGCAGCTTATGGCCACTTCGGACGCGAGCCAGAGGCTGACGGCGGCTTTTCCTGGGAAAAGACCGATATTGTAGACGCCCTGCAAAAGAAAATCGGCTAGAAACCCGCTTTCTGAATAGAGTAAAAATTTTTTGGCCTGTCTGGACATTGCGTGATATGAGAAGCGCTCTGGTCCAGATGGGCCAAATTATATTACAAAGCAGCGAATGCGCTTTTTCCCGCAACGCATCATCAAGCCCGAGATCATGAATCCAGTTTCTTCTGACAAACCGAAATTTCGTCCATCCCAATCCAGTCTGATCGACAATCAGATTGCCACCAGTTTTTTCGGCCGCAGAAAGGGCAAGACTCTCAGCCCTTCACAGCAAAAACTGCTGACTGATCTGCTGCCCAGGATCAGCCTCAATCCGACCCTCCCTATCGAAGAGATTGCGAAGCAGTTTTCTCATGCGCCTGAAGAAGTCTGGATGGAAATTGGGTTTGGCGGTGGAGAGCATCTCATAAGGCAAGCAACGAACAATCCCAATGTCGGGTTGATCGGCTGTGAGCCATTCATCAATGGTGTCGTTAAAGCCCTTGCGCAAATTGAAGAGAAAACGCTGGGCAATATCCGAATCTATGACGAGGATGCCACCCATATTCTCGATTGGCTCCCGGAAGCATCGCTAAGCCGGGTTTTCCTGCTCTATCCTGACCCATGGCACAAAAAACGCCATTGGAAGCGGCGGTTCGTCTCCAGCCAGAATCTCGATCGCATAGTGCGCGTGCTGAAACCGGGCGGGATTTTCCGGTTTGCATCGGATATCGAGGATTATGTTGAATGGACCCTCAGCCATGTGGATGCTTGCGAGGCACTTACAGAAAAATGCGAAAATCCTTCCGAAAGACTAATACCTTGGTCTGATTGGCAACGGACAAGATATGAAGCCAAAGCTTTTCGTGAAGGAAGAAGGCCGCAATATCTGACTTTTATTCGCCAATAGAAGAGATTCTTGCTCTCCCATGGTAAAAACTCTTGCTTTTTACAGACTTTCTGGTGTATAGAGTGCTCAAAATCTAGACATGCTGTTTAGAGTGGGCCAAGACAAGGACCCGCTCTTTTTTGTTAGGTACTATCTCTTTCGGCAGTTACGTCTGGTTCAATGGGTAATGATCGTCCGATATGCTGCCGCGTTTCCAATTGAGGAAGGGCAAGCCCTGAGGATAAAGGGTATAGGCGTAACGGAAAAGCATTTGCCTTCACTTTAAACGGCCCTTTGTGCGCGCAAGTCAATCGCAAGCATTGGGGCAGTGAAATGGAGACAGGCTTTCCCGATGGTTGAGAGCAGTCAGGTAAAAGCAGGAGCGGAGCCACGCCTTACGATTGAGAAGGGGCTGGAAGCGCGCATTGCCAAAATTGTTGAACCTGTAATCATTGATTTGGGTTTTGATTTGGTGCGGGTCAGAATTACAGGCCAACACGGCTGTACCGTGCAAATCATGGCAGAAGCACCCGATGGAACCATGTCGATAGACGGCTGCGAAGCGGTCTCACGGGCTCTTTCGCCAGTGCTGGATGTCGAAGATCCAATTGACAGCGAATATTATCTTGAAGTTTCTTCCCCGGGCGTAGATCGTCCGCTTGTTCGCGTCCGCGATTTCATCGCATGGAGCGGGCATGATGCAAAAATTGAGCTGTCCGCGCCAATCGATGGCCGCCGCCGCTTTAGGGGCTTCCTTGACGGCGTTGATGGGGACGAGTTGAAGCTCGTTCTCCCTGATGCCCCACAGGACAGCGATCCGAATGTACGTCTGCCACTCTCAAGTCTGGCGGATGCAAAACTGGTAATGACAGATAAACTGATGGAGCTGGCGCTGAAAGCTCAGCCCGCCGAACCGGCAGAAGTGGAAGAAATCACTGATGCCGACAGTGAAGAATAGGAGACACTGAACAATGGCAATCAGTGCAAACCGTCTTGAACTTTTGCAGATCGCAGATGCTGTGGCACGTGAAAAATCGATCGATCGCATGATCGTGATCGGGGCCATGGAAGACGCAATCCAGAAAGCTGCTCGCTCCCGTTATGGTCAAGAGACAGAAATCAAGGCAACAATCAATCCTCGCACCGGTGAAACACGCCTCGAGCGCTTGATGGAAGTGGTTGAAGAAGTCGAAGACTATGCAACCCAGATTGCTTTGGTTGATGCCAAGGAAAAAAATCCGGATGCACAAATCGGTGATATCGTTTCCGATCAGCTGCCTCCTCTGGAATTCGGCCGCATCTCTGCCCAGTCTGCAAAGCAGGTTATCGTGCAGAAAGTGCGCGAAGCCGAGCGTGACCATCAGTATGAAGAGTTCAAGGATCGCCAGTTCGATATTGTCAACGGACAGGTCAAGCGTGTTGAATATGGCAACGTAACCGTCGACCTTTCCGGCAGCGAAGCCATCGTCCGGCGCGACGAATTGATCGCTCGTGAGGCTTTCCGCCCTGGCGACCGCATTCGTGCGATTATCTATGATGTTCGGCGCGAACAGCGTGGTCCGCAGATCTTCCTGTCCAGAACACATCCACAGTTTATGGCCAAGCTGTTTGCGCAGGAAGTGCCAGAGATTTATGATGGCATCATTACCATCAAGTCGGTTGCGCGTGACCCGGGCTCCAGAGCCAAGATCGCGGTTATTTCAAATGATAGCTCCATTGACCCGGTTGGCGCCTGCGTGGGTATGCGTGGTTCGCGCGTTCAGGCCGTTGTCAACGAGTTGCAGGGCGAAAAGATCGACATCATTCCGTGGTCTGAAGACCCGGCAACCTTTATCGTCAACGCTCTGCAGCCAGCCGAAGTGGCCAAGGTTGTTCTTGACGAAGACAGCGAACGCATTGAAGTCGTTGTGCCAAACGATCAGCTGTCGCTGGCAATCGGTCGTCGCGGTCAGAATGTTCGTCTTGCTTCCCAGCTGACCGGTTGGGACATTGACATCATGACCGAAGAGGAAGAATCTGAACGTCGTCAGAAAGAATTCAACGAACGCGCTCAGCTCTTCATGCAGGCTCTCGACGTTGATGATATCGTTGCCCAGCTTCTGTCTTCCGAAGGCTTTACCTCGATTGAGGAAGTGGCCTATGTGGACAGTTCTGAAGTTTCCGACATTGAGGGCTTCGATGAAGAAACCGCTCTGGAAATCCAGAAACGGGCAATCGAATATCTGGAAGCAGAAGCGGAAAAACAGAACGAAGAGCGTATCAAACTTGGCGTTTCGGACGATCTGCTTGAAATTTCGGGCCTGACCCTTCCGATGCTGGTGGCTCTTGGTCACGACGACATCAAAACCATTGAAGACCTTGCAGGTTGTGCAACGGACGATCTGGTTGGATGGACCGAGCGTCACAACGGGGAAGTAAAGCGCTTCAAGGGCATTCTGTCAGATTTCGAGATTTCTCGTCAGGAAGCCGAAGACATCATCATGCTCACCCGCGTTGCCGCGGGCTGGATTGATCCTTCCGAGCTGCTTAGCGAAGAAGAAGCTGCAGAATATGAGCAGATGGAGTCAGAAGATGGCGAAGACATCGACTTTGAGGATGAAGATGCTCTGTTGGAGCAATCTGACGAAGAAGAAGACAACGACGCAGAAGAAACTGAAGAGGAAAAGGCTTAATACCTTTCTGGTATGAGCTTTTCACTCTTGATAGCAATTGACTGGATTTGACAAGATTGGTCTTGAGAGGATAAACCGTGCCGCGAAAAAGCGAACAGACGACAAGACAATGTCTGGTTACACGGGAGACTCTTCCCAAGGAGCAAATGATACGATTTGTATTGGCTCCGGACCTGAGCGTTGTTCCAGATCTGAAAATGCGGTTACCCGGACGCGGTGTCTGGGTTACTGCCAATTATAATCTGGTAAAGCAGGCGTCAGACAAGGGGTTGTTTGCACGCGGCTTTAAGCAGAAAGTGCAAAAGTGCGACGACTTGGCAGAGCTCGTCGAAAACTTGATGGCGAGTGGTTGTTTATCAGCCCTTTCCATGACACGAAAAGCCGGTCAAATAGTGACAGGTTTTGCAAAGGTAGAAACGTCCATTGCGCAAAGGGGTGCTATTGGACTAATACATGCGGCAGATGCTGCAAAAGATGGACAGAACAAACTGTCCCAAGCCGTGCGGCGCCACTATGGCAGCGATTGCGAATTACCATCAATTCGCAGGTTCAGCGCTGAGGCGTTAAGTAACGCGCTTGGATATGGAAATGTAGTACACGCAGCTTTGCTTGCCGGATCGGCAAGCAAAAGCTTCATCAAACAGGTTGCTGCCCTTGAGGCTTATTTGCAACCAATTGAACCAGATTCTAACAGTTGCCCGGACGGCCGGACAGCTGGACAGGCCTCCGCTGGGGGCAGTGAAGGGTATTGACCGAGAAATGAGCAACGAAAACAACAGCGACAACAATAGCTCGTCAGAGAAAAAGACACTATCTCTGGGCAAAAATGTAGGGCAAGGCACCGTACGCCAGAGCTTTTCTCATGGCCGTTCGAAGGCGGTTGTTGTTGAAAAGCGCAAACGAAGGTTCACTGCACCTGGTGAAAGCAAACCAGCAGCCGCTGCTAAGCCGGCAGCAAGTGAAGCTGCGCCAGCATCTGCGGAGAAACCCTCCTCTCCATCCGGTCAGCCACACCACCGTGGCTCTGAAAACCGTGGTGGCAATGGCGGCAATCAGGGCAAAGGCAATGGTGGTCGCGGCCAACGGCAACGCAACCGGAATGGCAATGGTCAGGGCAACGGTGGCAATAGCGCTTCTGGTCAACGCAACCTGACCTCCTCGGAAAACGCAAAACGTCTTCAGGCTCTTGAAGCGGCTAAAGTTCGCGCACGCGAAATGGAGCAGCGCAAGATTGAGGAAGAAGCAAAGCGCAAAGTCGAAGCTCAGCGCAAGGCCGAAGAAGAAGCCAAACGCAAAGTCGAAGAAGAAGCTAAGCGTAAGGCTGAAGAACAGGCCGCTGCCGAAAAGAAGGCAGAAGAAGAACGCAAAGCCAAGGAAGCTGCCGCAGCTGCAAAAGCAGAAGCCAGTGCGGAAGCTGCTGCTCCAGCCAAGAAAGCCGCACCAGCCAGCCGTGACAAGGAGCGTTCTGGAAAAACTTCAGATCGTCCAGCACGTGGTGATCGCGCTCCACGCGCAGATCGTGGCCCCAAGGATGCCAAAGGCGATCGTCCAGAGCGTCCACATCGTTCAGCTGCGGGCAAAAAGACCTCCGACAAAGGCGATGATAATGATCGCGTCCGTCCAGGTGCAAAGATCAACCGTCCTCAGCGAGGCGGTGGTCGCGCGGCGGCTGAAGGCTTTATCGCCCCGGATGCTGCCGGAGAAGGAAAACCTCTGGCAAAGACAATCAAGGCTGTTCCGAAAAAGCCGAAGCCTGATGACAATGCAAAAGCCCCGACACCGGCCAAACCGCGCACGGATGCACAGCGTCGCCGTGGCAAATTGACCCTTACCAATGCCCTGAATGCTGACGAACAGCGCGAGCGTTCACTCGCTTCCATGCGCCGTCGCCGCCAGAAGCAAAGAGGTGCGCAGCACGACGTTCAGAGAGAAAAGGTCTTCCGCGAGGTTGTTATCCCTGAAACCATTACGGTGCAGGAACTGGCTCAGCGTATGACCGAACGTGCCGTTGACGTTATCAAGATTCTGATGAAACAGGGCATGATGGTCAAAACTGTTGACGTTCTGGATGCGGATACCGCTCAGCTCGTCGCCGAAGAACTTGGCCATACCGTAAAGCGTGTTGCTGCATCGGACGTTGAAGAAGGCCTGTTCGACAAGAAAGACAGCGAAGACGATCTGGTTTCCCGTCCTGCTGTTGTCACCATCATGGGTCACGTCGACCACGGCAAGACCTCGCTGCTTGACGCCATTCGTCACGCCAACGTTGTTCGCGGTGAAGCAGGTGGTATCACCCAGCATATCGGTGCCTATCAGGTCGTCCAGAATGACCAGAAGATCACCTTTATCGATACTCCTGGCCACGCCGCCTTTACTGAAATGCGTGCACGTGGTGCCCAGTCCACCGATATCGTCATTCTGGTTGTTGCCGCAGATGATGGCGTGATGCCGCAGACCATTGAAGCGATCAACCACGCCAAGGCCGCTGAAGTGCCGATCATCGTGGCAGTCAACAAGATCGATCTGCCTGCAGCCGATCCGACACGGGTTCGCAACGAACTTCTCCAGCATGGTGTATTCGTTGAAAGCATGGGCGGTGAAGTGCTCGAAGTGGAAGTTTCCGCTAAAGAGCATCTCCATCTGGACGATCTTCTCGATGCGATTCTGATGCAGTCGGAATTGCTGGAGCTGAAGGCTAATCCAAATCGTCAAGCAGACGGCATCGTCGTTGAAGCCAAGCTCGATAAAGGCCGCGGCCCTGTCGCTACGGTTCTGGTGCAGAATGGTACCCTGAAGGTCGGTGACATCGTCGTCGCTGGCGAACAATGGGGTAAGGTCCGCGCCTTGATCGATGACCAAGGCGAAAAGGTCGATGAGGCTGAGCCGTCCAAGCCGGTTGAGATTCTCGGCTTTGATGCGGCTCCTGATGCCGGTGACCAGTTTGCCGTTGTCGAGACCGAAGGTCGCGCTCGCGAAATTACCGATTACCGCATCCGCAAGAACAAGGATCTTGCAGCAGCCAAGGCAAACCGCGGCTCCCTTGAGCAGATGCTCAGCAATCTGAAGGAAAGCGGCGAAAGCCAGACCTTCCCGCTGGTCATCAAGGGTGATGTGAAAGGCTCTGTCGAAGCTATTATCGGTGCTCTTGACGCCATCGGCAACGATGAGATTTCAGCACAGCTCCTGCACTCCGGCGTTGGCGGTGTAACCGAATCCGACGTGACCCTTGCGGCCGCATCCGGTGCTCCGATCATTGCCTTTAACGTTCGTGCCAATGCTCAGGCCAAACAGGCTGCCGAACAGAAGGGCGTGGAAATTCGCTACTACAACATCATCTACGATCTGACTGATGATGTGAAAGCTGCGATGTCCGGCATGCTGAGCCCAGAGGTTCGCGAGACCTTTATCGGCTACGCTGAAATTCTGGAAGTATTCAATATTTCCAAGGTCGGCAAGGTCGCTGGCTGTCGCGTTACCGAAGGTGTGGTCGAACGTGGTACAGGCGTTCGCCTGCTGCGCGACGATGTGGTCATTCACACTGGCAAACTCTCGACCCTCAAGCGCTTCAAAGACGAAGTCAAGGAAGTGCATGTCGGGCAGGAATGCGGTATGGCCTTCGAAGGCTATCAGGATCTGCGCGCTGGCGACCAGATCGAATGCTTCCGTGTGGAAGAGATTGCACGCACGCTCTAAAGGCTGTTTGTTAACGAAATCTGCAAAAGGTCGAGGGTTTTCCCTTGACCTTTGCTCTTTTTACTATACCTAACGCTCAAAGCCCGATGGCTTGCGTTTTTACAGGCTTGGTCGGTCCAACTCCGCCCACAGCCCCAACGATTAGGACATTTCATGGGACGTAGTTCTCGCAAGGGCGGCGGCATGCCGTCCCAGCGCCAGTTGCGTGTAGGCGAACTGGTTCGAAAATCTTTATCCGAATGCCTTACGCGCGGTGAAATAATCGATCCATTTTTGGAACAGTTTGTTATTTCCATTCCCGAAGTTCGCATGAGCCCGGATTTGACTTTGGCAACTGCCTTTGTCATGCCGCTTGGAGCTTCTGGTGAGGAAGAAGCAATTGTGGAAGCCCTCAATGGCCACAAGAAATATCTGCGTGGTCGTCTCGGGCGTGACTTGACCATCAAGCACACCCCCGATCTGCGTTTCCGCTATGACGAAACATTCGATGAAGCGTCTCGGATCGACGCATTGCTCAACTCCCCTCTTGTCCAGAGGGATCTTCATCATGAAGACGATGATGATGCTTCCGATGACACTGACAAGAGCAAATAGGGCTGATTATGAGCGAAAATATTCAAGAAACAGATAGCGCTTCTGATCAACAACCGACAGAAGCCAAGAAACCTAAAAAGAAGAAACAGCAGTTTCGTGCCAAGCGCCGGACCGATGTCCATGGCTGGATTGCGCTCGACAAACCACTCAATATGACCTCAACCCAGGCCGTGGGTGCCATCAAACGCATTTTCAACGTCAAGAAGGCTGGCCACGCAGGAACACTGGATCCTCTTGCCACAGGATGCCTGCCGATTGCCATTGGCGAGGGGACCAAAACGGTGTCCTTCGTGATGGACGGCTTCAAGGAATATGAATTCACCGTGCGCTGGGGCGAAGAAACCTCAACCGACGACGCCGAAGGAGAGCTGATCGACAGTTCCGCCCACCGCCCGAGCGTTGAGGACATCGAGAAGGCTCTTGACTATTTTTCCGGTGAAATCATGCAGGTTCCCCCTGCATTTTCTGCCATCAAAGTGAACGGAGAGCGGGCCTATGATCTGGCCCGCGACGGAGAAGAGGTAAAGCTTGCCGCTCGTCCGGTTACCGTTCACCATCTGGAACTCCTCGAAACCCCGGATGAGGATACCGCTGTTTTTGTCGCCGAATGCTCCAAGGGAACCTATGTCAGGTCTCTGGCACGGGATATTGGGCGACATCTTGGAACGCGCGGCCATGTTGTGGCCTTGCGTCGGCTCATTTCTGGACCATTTACCGAAGAAATGCTTATTTCGCTGGACGATTTGGAACAGTTGAGCCATAGTGCGCCCGGCGAGCCCGGGCTCGCCTCTGCCTTGCTTCCTGTTGAGACCGCGCTGGACGACATCCCGGCTCTGGCCATAAACAGGAATGCCGCAGCAAGATTACGCCGAGGACAATCGGTTTTGTTGCGTGGACAGGAAGCTCCGATTGACGGTTACGTCTCGGCCATGAATGCAGGTTTGCTCGTGGCCATTTGTGAAGTGATCGAAGGAGAACTCTGGCCAAGGCGCGTCTTCAATCTGCCTGAGCATCCGCCCGTCTTTACGAGCGATGCCGAGCCAAAAACTAAAGGAGAAACCGATGTCGATTACTGCTGAACGCAAGCAAGAGCTGATCAAGGAATATGCCACCAAAGAAGGCGATACCGGTTCCCCAGAGGTACAGGTTGCTGTTCTTTCCGAGCGGATTGCGAACTTGACCGAGCACTTTAAGTCTCACAAGAAAGACAACCACTCTCGTCGTGGCCTTTTGAAACTGGTTTCCCAGCGTCGTAAGCTGCTTGACTATGTCAAAGCTAAAGACGAAGCACGTTACCAGTCTTTGATCGAACGCCTCGGACTGCGTCGTTAATTCTCTGATAAGCGCGGTGGCCCACAAGCCGCCGCGTTTTCAATTAGTATCTTGTGTGAACCCTTTTATGTTTCGCAAATTTTAAGGGATTGCCGATACGACCAGACCACAGACATTTCCGTTCCGCTGATAAAGCGAGAGGTGAAATGCACGAGGGGAAACCCTCCCGATGCTCTGGTATATGCATGCCAGACTAGTTAAACAGAATCAGTGCTATCGGAAGCTCTGATTCACCATCGTTCACAGGCAGGATTGCCAGCCGCTTTTGCCAGACACGCATTTTGTGTTGAAGCCGCTCGTTGTCTTGCCCGTGATCAAAAAATTTATGATCGATGCTCCCATATGTCCGATATGGAGAAGCATAAAGGAAGGGACATATACATGTTCGATATTCAACGAGAAGAAATCGATTGGGGCGGGCAGAAGCTCGTTCTGGAAACCGGTCAAATTGCCCGTCAGGCTGATGGCGCAGTTCTGGCTTCCCTTGGCGAAACCTCTGTTCTTGCAACGGTTGTTTCCGCAAAGCAGCCAAAACCAGGCCTCGACTTCTTCCCGCTTACCGTCAACTATCAGGAAAAAGCCTACGCTGCCGGTAAAATTCCTGGTGGCTATTTCAAACGCGAAGGTCGCCCAAGTGAAAAAGAAACCCTCGTTTCTCGCCTGATCGACCGCCCGATCCGCCCGCTGTTTGTTGATGGTTATAAATGCGAAACCCAGGTCATCGTAACCGTTGTCAGCCATGACATGGTCAATGACCCTGACATTCTGGCCATGGTTGCCGCTTCTGCTGCGCTTTGCCTGTCCGGTGTTCCTTTCATGGGCCCGATCGGCGGTGCGCGCGTTGGCCTCATCAACGACGAGTTCGTTCTCAACCCTGCCATCGACTCGATGGAAGACTCCAAACTGGATCTGGTTGTTGCCGGCACGAACGACGCCGTTCTGATGGTTGAATCCGAAGCCCAGAACCTGTCGGAAGAAACCATGCTTGAAGCTGTGATGTTTGGTCACAAAGGCTTCCAGCCAGTTATCGAAGCAATCATTCGCCTTGCTGAAAAAGCTGCCAAAGAACCTCGCGAATTCTCCATGCCGGATTATTCCGAACTGGCTGCCAAGGTCGAAGAAATCGCTGGTGAAGATCTTCAGGCTGCCTTCAAGATTGCTGCCAAGACCGAACGTTATGCCGCGGTTGATGCTGCCAAAGAAAAAGTCATGGCAGCCCTCTGCAATCCGGAAGACGAAAATGCTGCCGACAGCGTTATCGTTGGTGACCTCTTCAAGAAAGCTGAAGCCAAGATCGTTCGTGGCCAGATCATCAAGACCGGCAGCCGTATCGATGGCCGTGATCTGAAGACCGTTCGCCCGATCACTTCCGAAGTTGGCAAACTGCCTCGCACCCACGGTTCGGCTCTGTTCACCCGCGGTGAAACACAGGCTTTGGTTGTTGCTACGCTGGGCACCGGCGACGACGAACAGTTCGTTGATTCCCTTGCTGGTACCTACAAGGAAACCTTCCTGCTGCATTACAACTTCCCTCCGTTCTCGGTTGGAGAAACTGGCCGCATCGGGTCTCCTGGTCGTCGTGAAATCGGTCACGGCAAGCTGGCTTGGCGCGCTGTGCATCCTATGCTTCCAGCCCACCATGAATTCCCATACACGTTGCGTGTTGTTTCCGACATCACCGAATCCAACGGTTCCTCTTCCATGGCTACCGTATGCGGCACCTCACTGGCGCTGATGGATGCGGGTGTGCCTTTGAAGGCTTCTGTTGCCGGTATCGCAATGGGCCTGATCAAGGAAGGCGACGACTTCGCTGTTCTCTCCGATATCCTTGGTGACGAAGACCACCTCGGCGACATGGACTTCAAGGTTGCCGGTACTTCCGAAGGCATCACCTCGCTTCAGATGGACATCAAGATCGACGGTATCACCGAAGAGATCATGAAGGTCGCTCTGGAACAGGCTAAAGGTGGTCGTCTGCATATTCTGGGTGAAATGGGCAAGGCTCTGGGCGAAGCCCGCGCTGAAGTCGGCGAGTTCGCTCCACGCATCGAAACCCTGAAAATCCCGGTCGACAAGATCCGTGAAGTTATCGGCTCCGGTGGCAAGGTTATCCGCGAAATCGTTGAAAAAACCGGCGCTAAAGTCGACATCAGCGACGACGGCACCATCAAGGTTGCTTCTTCCGATGGCGCAGCCATCACAGCAGCGATCAACTGGATCAACTCCATTGCCGCTGAGCCAGAAGTTGGCGTTATCTACAAAGGCAAGGTCGTCAAGACCGTTGACTTTGGTGCTTTCGTGAACTTCTTTGGCGCACGCGACGGTCTGGTTCACATCTCTCAGCTGACCCCACAGCGCACCAACAAGGTGACCGACGTTGTGAAAGAAGGCGACAGCGTCTTCGTTAAACTGCTCGGCTTTGATGATCGCGGCAAGGTTCGCCTGTCCATGAAAGTGGTTGATCAGGAAACCGGTGAAGAGATCAAACAGGAAGAAAAGAAAGCCGACTAAGGCTTTCCTTCTCATAGACATTGAAAAAGGCGCTCCCGGAAAACCGGCGAGCGCCTTTTGTTTGTGAGCCCTAGTCTGCCTATTCCTGTCGCGCAGCAATCCGTCTGATCTGATATCCCGTTTTAGAGGCTTCAAAACCGACCGCGCGGTAAAAGGCGTGCGTTTCAGGCTTGTGCGATCCTGTCAACAACATGACTTTATAGCAATCATGGTGCCATGCATGGTCAAGCGCATGGGAAAGCAGCATTTTGCCATATCCTCTACTGCGATATTCCCCATGGGTGACGACATTTTCGATCAAACCATAGGGTCTGCCGCCCCTTGTCAAATTGGGAATAACAGCAAGAGCACAGGACGAGACCATAACTTCGCCCACATAGCCGACGAATAGAGCATTGTTGGGAATAGCGTGGAATGCAGCCAATCGATCCGCAGCGCTTTCCAAATTCAACGGGCCGTCTTCCGGCGTCAGGTGCGTATAAAGAGAAAGCAATTGAGGCAAATCGGATGCTGCTGCCTTGGTGATCTCAAGAGATCGGTCAGTTGATTTCTTCATTGGGATAGACACCCCACAGCAGGTTAGCCTTTAGCCAGCCGCTATATCTTTGAACGGCAACCTCGCACCAGCCCTTTTCGCATTCCTTGATATCTACCTGAACACCGATTTGCGCCTTGGCCGCTGTTGGAGCATCCTCTTTAGGATCCTTGAGCAGGTTCACCAATGTGCCCGCAGTTTGCCACGGGCTGATCAGAGCCGTTCTGCGCCCCGAGAGCAAAGAGTGATAGACCCAACCTTCTTCGCCTTCGGAATCGCGAATCTGGCGCCAATTCTCAAACTCATGCACGATCTCAACCGGCAGCCCGGCACGACGGAACACCCATTTGACCTTGTGGTCCGTTGACGGGCCGCCACGCACGTTGACACGATCTGACTTGAGAGAAACAAACCGGGGCACCTTAAGCCCTGAAGGTCCAATGCTTGTCCCTTGCGCCTCTGCCGCCAAGCCGGTTCCGACGATGAAACCTATCGTCAGCATCCATTTTACAATGAATAGTCTCTTTGTCATCTTGCCTCTGCGTGCTGCCTTGATATCTGGCGTTTTCCATTTCGACAAATTGGAGAATACACTCCCGCAATAAAGATTCTTTTAACTCTGATTTTCCAACCATCAACAACCAGCCGCATCTCAAACCATGGAAGGACTGGTCATGACCGGGGCATTCCCTATAGCATCCAAATGGATGGGGGCTGCTTGAAATTATTGCGATCGCTCGCAATTGGGCGTAGTCATTCAAACAAACACACGTGACATCTCTTCTTTTGAAAGGATCACGCCGTGTGGCTTTTCAAACTGAAGCGGTATGTCTTGTACATGCTGGAAATCGAAGAATTCACCTGAACGCGCCGCTTGTAAAGGCAGTGTAAAACAAGGGTTTCTTACCCGTCGCACGACCTTGATTACAAGTGGAAACGAGTGATGCTATGAGGCAGGAATAGGGCAAACCTATGGCGAGACAGAAGCCGATTGTGGTCGTTACACGCAAACTCCCAGCCGCTGTGGAAACGCGAATGAGGGAACTATTTGACACACGCCTGAAAGAAGATGACAAGCCAATGAGTCAGGCGCAATTGGTGGAAGCTGTCAAACATGCCGATATTCTCGTGCCAACGGTGACGGATCGAATAGATGCTCATCTCCTCTCACAGGCAGGGGAAAATCTCAAGCTGATAGCCAACTTCGGCAACGGCATCGACAATATCGATGTCTTGTGCGCCAATTCACGCAATATCACCGTAACCAATACACCCGGCGTCTTGACAGAAGACACCGCAGACATGGCCATGTCGCTTATTCTGGCTGTGCCGCGCCGTTTTGCTGAAGGCATGCTCTATCTCAAGGAGCATAAGGACTGGCCAGGTTGGTCCCCGACCTGGATGCTTGGCAAACGCGTTTGGGGCAAAAGGCTCGGGATCATCGGCATGGGCCGCATCGGCCAAGCAGTGGCCCGGCGTGCCAAGGCGTTTGGCATGCAAATCCATTATCACAATCGTCGCCGCCTTTCCGAAGACATCGAATATGATCTTGAAGCAACCTATTGGGATAGTCTCGATCAGATGTTGGCGCGTATGGACGTGATCTCCATTCACTGCCCTCATACGCCAGCAACCTACCATCTGCTCTCGGCCCGGCGGCTCAAGCTGATCAACAAGAACGCCTATATCGTCAATACGGCGCGCGGCGAAGTGATCGACGAACAAACACTGGCCCATATGATCGAAAATGGCGACATTGCCGGAGCAGGACTTGATGTGTTTGAAAATGAACCCAAAATCAATCCCAAGCTGGCGAAATCCGACCGTGTCGTCCTGATCCCTCACATGGGCTCGGCAACCGAAGAGGGGCGTATGGATATGGGCGAGAAGGTCATCATCAATATCAAGGCCTTCATCGACGGACACCGGCCACCTGATCGGGTCCTGCCCTCAATGATCTAGCTAATTTCGTTTCGAATCCGAAATTTTCATCCTGGAGTGCTATCTGGTCGCGCGGCGGCGATATCGTATTGTTTCAAATCGCGCTGCTCGCGCATCATACAAGATGAGGCGTCCAACGAGGCTTTCTCCCAAACCGACAATTTCCTTGATCACCTCCAAAGCCATCATGGAACCGATAACGCCCGTCAGGGCACCAAGAATTCCCGCTTCTGCACAGGCGGGTATGGCCCCAGGCGTCGGGCGATTAGGGAACAGATCCTTGTAACGTGGGTTGAGTTTTCCCTTCTCGTCACATTCATAGGGCTTTAGCGTGGTGATGGAGCCATCAAACATTCCCACCGCTCCGCTGATCAAGGGCTTGCAAGCCTGCTCGCAGAAGTCTGCCAGAAGATAGCGAGTATCAAAATTATCCGTTCCATCAACGACCAGATCGTAACCACTGAGCAGTGATGCCCCATTGGCTTCCTGAAGACGCACAGGATGGATTTCGAGTTCAACGTGAGGATTGATACGCTTGAGGCTTTTGGCAGCGCTGTCGACCTTCAGCGTGCCGACAGCATCGGTATCATGCAAGATCTGGCGTTGCAGGTTGGAAAGAGCCACCTGATCATCATCGACGACCCCGAGTGTGCCGACCCCTGCTGCGGCAAGATAGGCTAGAAGGGGCGAACCCAGCCCGCCAGCTCCGACAACAAGCACGTGCGCGGCTTTCAGTTTTTGCTGTCCCGGCCCGCCGACATCCTTGAGCAGGATATGACGCGCATAGCGTTCCAGTTCTTCACTGCTCAGCATGCTTGGCTCTCTCAATCAAAGGCTAACTAAAAGGAAAATGGGACTGCGATATAGCGCAAGTCCTGCCCGTCATCAGTTTGGCTGAATACGCCCACAAGTGCCACAGCGTGGGTCTGTGCATCAACGCGCGTTGGTGCGAAGACGGCAGAAAGATGATAGTCCACCGGGCATCCTCGCGAACGCGGCGCAGACGTTTCGTCATGCAATTGGTTGACCTCGCCGGTTGGCGTCGTCAGGCTCAAAGAGAATCCCGTTACGGTGCCTCCACTCATTCCGCAGCCGGTCAGATCCTTAACTGCCTTGGTTTCCAGCTGCAGCGTATAAGGATTCGGCGCTTCGGAAAGCAGCGGCTGCGAGGTCTTCCTGAACCGCATCTCAGTTTTGTCACCAACTTCGCTTATGGGCGATGCCGCCAGAAGGACACCGGAATTGGATATCTGATATTGCTGCATGATGGGCGTCGCTTCAGAGAATGCCTTTACGCGGGCAACGATCGGGGTTTCCCCCTCCTCTTCAATGCGCACGCGAACCGGCGTATCAGGCACCCATTTGTCCGTTGCCAGATCAATAATGTAAATGTTGGAATAGGGATAATGGGGGCCGCCCTCAACACCGAATTCCTCAAAGGCGAAGTAACGACCACGCTCATCATCTGAAAAACCGTGTGAGCGGAATTCGGCCGCATCACCGGCCATCGCGGCTCCTCCCAGCGCTGCACTCCCTGCAATCATCAACGACAGAGCAAGACAGTTTGAAAGCCGGTTCATCATTTCACCATTCTGTTCAGATCATGAGTGTCCGCAAGCCTTTTGAATTGAGGCCAAGAGCGATTCGATTCCACCTGCGAACCATATCACAGATCATAAAAAGCCGTGGTCGGGAAATGAGTTCCCAGCCACGGCTCTCGCAATTTTAAAAATTTCGGATCTTTAACGAATAAGGTTTTGCTTATTCTCCGATACCATCGAACAAGGCGGTGGACAGATAGCGCTCGGCAAAGCTTGGGATGATGATGACGATATTTTTGCCAGCATACTCTTCACGTTTGCCCAGTTCGATAGCGGCTGCCAGGGCTGCACCAGATGAAATCCCGACCGGCACACCTTCCGTGCGGGCCAGTTCACGCGAGAAGGCGAAGGCATCGTCGTTGGAAACGGGGACCACTTCGTCGATCAGGCTGGTATCCAGCACATCGGGAACAAATCCTGCACCAATGCCCTGAATCTTGTGCGGGCCCGGTTTGCCACCGGACAGAACAGGACTATCAGCAGGTTCAACCGCGATGATCTTCACTTCAGGTTTACGCGCCTTCAGTTCAGATCCTACACCGGTGATGGTGCCACCTGTGCCCACGCCGGAGACCAGAGCGTCCACTTCGCCGTTGGTGTCGTTCCAGATTTCTACAGCAGTTGTGTTGCGGTGAATTTCCGGGTTTGCCGGATTCTGGAACTGCTGCGGAATGACGGCATTGTCAATTTCCTTCACAAGCTCTTCAGCACGCGCAATGGCGCCTTTCATGCCTTTCGGCCCTTCGGTAAGCGCCAGCTCTGCGCCGAGATAGGCGAACATCTTGCGGCGTTCGATGGACATGGTTTCCGGCATGACCAGAATAAGGCGATAGCCTTTAGCTGCCGCAGTGAAAGCAAGAGCAATACCGGTGTTACCAGATGTTGGTTCGATAAGGGTGGTTTTGCCCGGCTCGATCTTGCCTTCTGCTTCCATCGCTTCGATCATATTGACGCCAATACGATCCTTAACGCTGGAGAGCGGGTTGAAAAACTCAAGTTTACCAAGCAGATTTGCCTTTACGCCATGTTTGGCAGCAAGCTTGTCGAAGCGCACCAGTGGCGTGTTGCCGATGGTGTCGATAATGGAGTCATAGATGCGGCCGCGGCCTTCGGTTTTCTTTGGAGTGTGAGCCATAATGGAACCTCGCAATTGGAAACATCGCGCATCCTGTCTAGCCGGCATTGGAAGCTTCGGCGAGTGGGCGGATATTCTTCTCTAACACTAAATCTCTTGGGCATAATGTAGGTAATTCGGAGTGCAACTGCGAGAAATCCTGTACCAACTTGCGGCAGAGAAGAGAAAAAAGTACCTAATTAACGTGGTCACAATAGAAACTTCACCCCACGAAGCAAAACTGACTTCGCAAGGTAAGAAAATTATTCTACATTTTGGCGTTTCCCGCCTTCACTTCTTTTTGTGACCGGTGGAGCCGAAGCCGCCTTTTCCGCGCTCGGTTTCATCAAGGCTTTCCACTTCAATGACCTTCATGTGCAGAACCGGAGCAATAACCATCTGGGCGATGCGCATGCCGCGCTCAACGGTGAAATCCTCCTCACCGTGATTGATCATCAGGATTTTCACTTCACCGCGATAATCGGAATCGATGGTGCCGGGCGTGTTCAGCAGGGTGACACCGAATTTGAGCGCGAGACCGGAGCGTGGCCGAATCTGGGCTTCAAAGCCGCGTTCCATAGCCATGCAGAAGCCGGTAGGGACAAGGGCGCGCCCACCACTTGCCTTAAGAATAATCGGCTCGTCAGTCGGGTTGGCGGCCTGAATATCAAGGCCTGCGGCTTCCTTGCTTTGATAGCTTGGCAGATCCAGCCCCTCGAAATGATCAAGCGGCATAATGCTAAGGCGTGGTTTGGCCATGTTAATCCTCCCCAAGGGGTTGTTGAGGCAGATCTGCCCTGCCAATTCTCAGACTTCGATGCTCTCTTCAAGCGCTTCACCAATGCGGGCAATGAGACGGGTAGCAACTTCCTGCTTGCTCATATCCTGCCAAGCCTCAATGCTATCGGAGCGGATAATCTTGATCATGTTGTGATCGCCGCCCATGATACCGGTCTGAGGTGACACATCGTTGGCAATAATCCAGTCAACACCCTTTTTCGCCAGCTTTTTGGTCGCATTCTCTTCAAGATTCTGCGTTTCAGCCGCAAAACCGACAACCAGCTTGGGCCGTTTGTCCGGATGGGTGCCGACAAATTTGGCTATATCCGGGTTTTCTTTAAATTGAAGAGCGGGGAAGGTTCCATCGGCCTGCTTCTTGATCTTCTCTGCACCCTCGTTGGCAACATGCCAATCAGCAACCGCGGCTGCCATGATGGCCACATCAGCGGGAAGATGTTCGCTAACGGCTTCGAGCATCTGGCGTGCAGTCTCAACCCTGATCACTTCGACCCCCTTGGGCGGGTCGATGGCAACAGGGCCGGAAACGATGGTTACGCGTGCGCCTGCGTCTCTTGCCGCGGCGGCAAGGGCATAACCCTGCTTGCCAGAGGATCGGTTGGCGATGTAGCGCACCGGATCGATCGGCTCATGGGTGGGGCCGGCGGTGATCAGCACATGCCTGCCGGCAAGCGGTTTGGGGCTGTCATCGAGCAGGACCTTGATATGGGTGAGAATCTCTTCCGGTTCGCTGAGGCGGCCCGGTCCTTCCTCATTGCACGCCATCATGCCAACAGCCGGACCGACAAAATGCAGGCCATCCTTCGCAAGGGTGGCCAGATTTCGCTGGGTTGCCGGATGGTACCACATGCGCACATTCATCGCCGGAGCCACCAACACAGGCTTGTCTGTTGCCAGTAGGGCCGTGCTGGCCAGATCATCGGCAATGCCATTGGCCATCTTGGCGATGAGATTGGCGGTTGCGGGTGCGACCACCACCAGATCGGCAGCGCGGGACAGCTCGATATGGCCGATTTCGCTTTCGCGCGTTAAGTCAAACAGCTCGGTCAGCACTGGTTTGCCCGTCAGCGTGGCAATGGTCAGGGGCGCGACAAATTCGGTCGCAGCCTTTGTCATGATGACCTGAACGCCAGCGCCCTCCTTCAGCAACAGACGGATGATATCGAGCGCCTTGAAGGCGGCTATGCCACCTGAGATGACGAGCAGGATACGCTTGTTGGCAAGCATGGGAATCTCTCCTAACTCCAGATACGAATGGCAATGGCGGCGAGGGCAAGGGCAATGACCCAGAGGGCTAAACGGCCCGACCGGCTCTGTCGCGCTTCTGCCTTGCCTATAGCTGAAACCGTTTCGGCATCGAGACGAAGACCGTCACGACCCATTTCATCAAAGCTGTTGGACAAGCGTTCGGCCCGGCGCGCCATTTCGGGCAATTGCGCCGAAAGCGTACCAAGCACCGTCAGGCCTTCGGCCATTTCGCGGGCCTTGGCAACAGGACCGAGATTTTTCTCCATCCAGCTTTTCACCACCGGCTCGGAGGTGTTCCACAGATTGAGGCTGTCGTCGAGCATACGCGCGACCCCTTCGGCCACAACCATTGTCTTTTGCAAAAGGATCAGCTCGGTGCGGGTGGCCATGCCGAACAGTTCGGTGAATTCAAACAATTGCTGCAACAGGCCCGCCATGGAGATTTCGGCGGAATCCCGCCCATGAATCGGCTCGCCGATGGAGCGCAGTGCCTGCGCGAAAGTATCGACGTCCTGACTTGAGGGGACATAGCCCGCCTCGAAATGCACCATCGAGACGCGGCGATAATCGCGCTTGATGAAGCCATAGAGAATTTCGGCCAGAAACCGCTGTTCCTTCATACCGAGCCGCCCCATGATGCCGAAATCCACGGCCACCAGCTTGCCGTCGGTCCCAAGGAACAGATTGCCCGGATGCATGTCCGCATGAAAGAAGCCGTCGCGCAGGGCGTGGCGCAGAAAAGACTGAATAACCGTGCGGCCAAGCTCGCTCAAGTCATGGCCGGAAGCTTTCAGCGCTTTCATGTCATTGAGCTTGATGCCGTCGATCCATTCCATGGTCATGACGGTTTTTTCCGACTTGCTCCAGTAGATGGTCGGTACGCGGAAATGTTCATCTCCGGCGCAGTTCTCGCCCATTTCACTCATGGCCGCGGCTTCAAGGCGCAGATCCATTTCCAGCCGGATCGATTGGGCCAGCGTATCGACCACACCCACGGGCTTGAGCCGTCGGGAGGGCACATGGACAGCCTCGATCAGCCGGGCGGCAAGATAGAAGCTGGCCAGATCATCCTGAAAACGCTGGGCGATATTGGGGCGCAGGATCTTGACGGCAACATCCTTACGCTCACCGCTTGCGTCAACAAAGGTGGCGCGGTGCACCTGGGCAATGGAGGCCGCAGCGATTGGCTCGGAGAAACTTTCAAACAGCACTTCAACCGGCTTGCCCAAGGCTTCTTCTACCGCCTTTTTGGCTTCCTTCATGCTGAAAGCGGGAACCCTATCCTGCAACGCAGTCAAAGCCTGCGCCAGCTCAGGACCGACCAGATCGGGACGGGTTGCCAGAAACTGGCCCATCTTGACATAGCTTGGCCCGAGCCGGTTGAGCGCAGCGCTTAACCGTTCGCCCTTGTTACGCTGGGAAGCATTCTTGCGCTCGAACAGCTTGATGAAGGCAATAGCGATACGCGGCCCGGTTGGCAGATCCGCTGGGGGCTCGATGATGGAGAAAACCCCTTCGCGAGCCAGAATATAGCCCGTATGCACAAGGCGAAGCAGAGCAGATGACGCACCAATCATGATCCAGTTCCGTTCCTTAAAGCTTCCAGCCCGAATGCATGGCGGTGATACCGCCTGTCATGTTGCGATAGGTCACCTGTTGGAAACCGGCGTCCTCGATCATCATCTTGAAGCGCGCCTTGTTGGGGAATTTGCGGATTGACTGGACGAAATATTCATAGCTTTCCCTGTCGCCAGTGACGACATCGCCAATGGCCGGAATCGCATTGAAGGAAAAGAGATCATAGGCCTTGTCGAGCAAGGGCATGTCGACATTGGAAAATTCAAGACACATGAAGCGCCCACCCCGCTTGAGCACACGATAGGCCTCGGCCAGCGCCTTGTCGATGCGTGGCACATTGCGGATACCATAGGCGATGGTGTAGGCATCGAAGCTATTGTCTTCAAACGGCAGGTCTTCGGCGTTGCCTTCGACAAACTCCAGATTGTCGATAAGGCCGTTTTCCTTTGCCCGATCTTTGCCGACAGCAAGCATGGAGCCATTGATATCAAAAACCGTGCATTGGGCATTGTTGCGCGAACGCTCAACCACACGGAAAGAGATATCGCCGGTGCCACCGGCCACATCGAGCAGCTTGAACGACACACGTCCACTCTGGGGCGGATTGAGCCAAGCCACAAAGGCATCTTTCCAGAGCCGATGCATACCGCCACTCATCAGATCATTCATGACGTCATAACGATCGGCCACATGATGGAACACCTGATTGACCCGCGGCTGCTTTTCACCTTCTCCGACTTGTTCAAAACCGAAAGACGTGGCCATTTCCGTGACTTTTTCCGTGCGCTCTTTGTTTTGTGCCACCATTATCTACATCCTGCGCTCGACCCGATCAGGGAGCGGTTGTCATTTCTTTTCCGCCGGACAATAGCCCATCTTCATCCTAAATGCCATGTTTCGAAATGGCTTTTCTTGTGTTGCTTTCGTCCCATTGCTAGGTTGGCATTCTTGTATTTCACAAGCGGAGGATAGCATGGACATCGACAAGATCAGAGCCGAAACGCCGGGCCTCAAGAATGGCATTCATCTGATGGCTTGCGGGTCGGCACTGGCACCGCAGCCAGTAATCGATACGGTCATGCAATTTCTGGAGCTGGAAGCTCAACTGGGCGGCTACGAAGCCCACAGCCAACAAGCCGAAGAGCTCGACGGTGTTTATGATTCCGTTGCCCGGCTTATCGGCGCCAACCGTCATGAGATAGCCATTCTGGAAAACGCAACAGCCGCCTGGTGTCAGGCATTCTATGCTCTTCCGCTCAAGAAAGGGGACCGCGTTATTACCTGCCAAGCCGAATATGCGGCCAACTATGTGGCTTTTCTTCAGAGGCAGAAGAGAGACGGGATCGTCATCGATGTGGTGCCCAACGATGAAAGCGGTGCCGTTGACACGAAGGCTCTGGAAGGCATGATCACGGACAGGACCGCCCTCATTGCCATGACTTGGGTACCCACCAACGGTGGCTTGGTGAATCCGGCAGCCAAAGTCGGCTCGATTGCCAACAAGCATGGCGTGCCCTATCTACTGGATGCCTGTCAGGCGGTTGGGCAAATGCCTGTTGATGTGAAGCTGCTTCAATGTGACTTCCTCTCGGCGACCGGCCGCAAGTTTCTGCGCGGACCGAGAGGCACTGGTTTTCTCTATATTCGAGACAAATGGCTGGAAACTCTTGAGCCCGTCATGCTCGACCATTTCGGAGCCCCATGGGTCACGCGGGAGAGTTATGCCCTTCGAGCCGACGCCCGCCGGTTTGAGAACTGGGAAAACAACTATGCATTGCGTGCTGGTCTCAAGGTCGCTTGTGATTATGCACTATCGATCGGCCTTGAGGCGATCCAAAAACGGGTGACCGAGCTCGCCTGCTATTTCAGAGACCGCATTGCGGAGCTAAAAGGGGCCAAAGTCCATGACATTGGAACGCAGAAATGCGCAATCGTCAGTTTCACAATAGAAGGGCTGGAACCCCGCCTCACGGTCGCCTTATTGCGGCAGCAGGGTATTGCAATCGGGGCTTCCAACCCGGAGAGCACGCGGCTCGACGCCGAGGCTCGCAATCTTCCGGTTATGCTGAGAGCTGCACCCCATTATTACAACAACAGAGCCGACATTGACGCTGCCGTGGCCGCGCTCAAAGCGCTCATCAGGACCTGAAACATGCCCGAATTGCCAGAGGTGGAAACGGTCAGGCGCGGCCTTCAGCCGGTGCTTGAAAACGCCACCATTGAACGCGCTGAAATCCGACGTGAGAATCTGAGATTCCCCTTCCCCGATCAACTCGCTGTGCGGCTGGCCGGGCGACAGGTTGTTGGTCTGGGACGTCGGGCAAAATATCTGCTCGCCGATCTGGACGACGGCACGGTGCTGGTCATGCATCTGGGCATGTCGGGTTCTTTTCGCGTTGTCAGCAAGCAAGAGCAGCATCTGATTGGTGAGGAAAGCTTTCACATTGCCCGAGGCAAACGGCCCCAGCATGACCATGTGGTGCTTCATCTGACCTCAGGCGCTTCAATCCTTTATAATGATCCGCGCCGCTTCGGCTTTTTTGATCTCATCGAACGCGTGTCTCTGGCCGAGCATCCCTATTTTGCCAAACTGGGCGTTGAGCCAGTTGGCAATAGCTTGAGTGCCGATTATCTGGCAGAGAAATTCGCAGGCAAGAAGACACCGCTCAAGTCTGCGCTGCTCGACCAGCACATCATTGCCGGACTTGGCAATATCTATGTCTGCGAAGCACTGTTCCGCGCAGGTCTTGACCCGAGGCGCGCGGCGGGCAGCCTCGTTACCAAAAGCGGCAGACCATCGGCAAAACTTGTTTTGCTGACCGATGAGATCCGCGCCACTATCGCCGAAGCCATCGCCGCAGGTGGTTCGACCTTGCGTGACCACACCAGAGCCGATGGCAGCCTTGGCTATTTCCAGCATAGCTTCAAGGTCTATGACCGGGAAGGCAGCCTCTGCCCTAAAGAGGGATGTGGCGGCACCATAGAGCGTATCACGCAAAGCGGCCGATCGACCTTCTTCTGCGCAAAATGCCAAAAATAAAGGGGCGCAAGCGCCCCTCAATTCGGCTTCCAAATTGGAATGTTCTTCACCTAATTACCCATGCGTTATCAGGGTTCCGGCACCACCTTCGGTGAACAATTCAAGCAACACGGCGTGAGGAACCTTGCCATCGAGAATGACAACGCCTTCCACGCCCTTGTTTAGCGCGTCGATGCAGGTTTCGACCTTCGGGATCATGCCGCCGGAAATGGTGCCGTCTGCAATCAGGGCGTGGGCCTGCTTGATGGTGAGAGCCTTTATCAATTTGCCTTCCTTATCGAGCACCCCGGGAACATCGGTTAAGAACAACAGGCGTTTGGCGTCCACGGCTCCAGCGATTGCTCCGGCAAAAGTATCGGCATTGATATTGTAGGTCGCGCCATCAACACCCGGAGCAACCGGCGCGATAACCGGAATAAGCGCATCCTTGGCAACGATATCGAGCACGGAGCGATCAACCTTCTTGGGATCGCCGACAAAGCCCAGATCAACGATTTCCTCGATCTTGCTATCCGGATCGCGGATGGTTCTGGTCAATTTTTCTGCCTGAACCATGTTGCCATCCTTGCCGCACAAGCCAATGGCGCGCCCGCCTTCGGCATTGATGTTGCTGACGATGGATTTGTTGATGGAACCGGCCAGCACCATTTCGACCACTTCAACCGTATGGGCATCGGTGACGCGCAAGCCGCCCTTGAATTCAGACTTGATGCCGAGCTTGTCGAGCATATTCTTGATCTGTGGGCCACCGCCGTGCACGACAACCGGTTTGACGCCAGATTGCTTGAGCAGCACAATATCGCGAGCGAAAGCCTGCCCAAGATCCTTGTCGCCCATTGCATGGCCACCATATTTGACGACAACGGTCTGGCCATCGTAACGCTGCATGAAGGGAAGCGCTTCAGATATGGTCTTGGCACGTTTGGCCGGGGTACTTGATTGATTGGATGTCTCGGACATGGCGCTTCTCTATATCTGGCAGGTTACTCAACTGAAGACGCTGTATAACGGCAAATATCTTAATAAGCAAGAAATCCAAAGGGATATGCCGCTTTTGTCACAATTTTTGAAACAATGTGCGGCAAGTGTTTTTACAGCCCGTCGGCCAAAAGCTGCATCTCTGCACGCAAACGCTTGATGCCGATCTTCTTTTCAGAGGACGTCAGCAAAATCTCGGGATGTGCGGCAGGGCGTTTCTTTAGTCCCAAATGCACCTTGTCCATGACCTTCTTGAGATCCTTGAGCTTGGTCTTGTCCACCTTGGTCAAAATCACCTGATAGTTCACGGCGGCCTTGTCCAGTGTGGTCATGACTTCCAGATCACTGTCCTTCAGCCCGTGACGGCTGTCAATTAACACATAGACGCGACGCAGATTCGGGCGCCCACGCAGATAGTCTAGAATGAGCTCGTTCCAGGCAGCGACTTCCTTTTTCGAGGCCTTGGCATAGCCATAGCCCGGCATGTCGCAAATCACCAAAGTCGCGTCTTTTTCCGGTCGGAAAAAATTGAGCTCTTTGGTGCGGCCCGGCGTGTTCGATGTTCTTGCCAAAGCCTTGCGGCCGGTAATCGCATTGAGCAAAGAGGATTTGCCAACATTTGACCTGCCTGCAAAGGCGATCTCTACACCCTCGACCGGCGGCAGCTGATGGAAGAATTTCGTGCCCCACATGAAGTCCCATGCTTGCGCAAAGAGAAGTCTGCCCCGTTCGGCAAGCGCCGGGTCGATCTCATCATCTCCGACAAGCGCAGCAAGGCTTTCAGCGTCTTCGGTGGATGATGTTTGTTCGACTTGGTCTTCTTCGGTCATGGCGAATTAGTCCTGATTTTGAAAAGGCAGAGGTTGGTTAGCCTGCCTTTTACTAGGAAACAAGCGCGAAAGCGAGCTTTATGCGCCAAGCTCATCTGAAAAGGCCCTATAGGCTGTTTCTAGCGTATCGATATCTCCCCCTTGAATAAGGAGCCTATGTTCATTGATCCGCTCGATAGGCCAATTCCACCAGGCAATGGCCATCAATCTCTTTATGGAGGCGTCATCAAAGCGCAACCGGATCGGCTTGGCCGGATTACCAGCAACTATTGCATAGTTGGTCACATCGCTGGCGACCAGAGAACCGGCCCCAATGATCGCTCCCGATCCGATGGTCACACCCGGCATAATGGTTGCGTTACGCCCGATCCAGACATCGTGCCCAACAACAGTATCGCCTCGAGAAAGGGTTTTGAATGCCTCAATGTCGAAGCCTTCACCCCATCCTCCGCCCATGATACCGAACGGATAGCAGGAGATGCCGCGCATATCGTGATTGGCCCCGTTCATGATGAAGGTGACGCCGGTCGCCAAGGCACAGAATTTGCCAATTATCAGACGATCTGAGAGAAAATCATAATGATAAAGCACATTTTTGTGCTCGAAGCTTTCCGGGCTCTCCGGGTCATCATAATAGGTGAACTCACCCACTTCGATGAGCGGATTGGTAATCAAGGGTTTGAGAAAGGCCGTGCGCTTGAACGCGGGAATGGGATAGGGATCATCCGGGTTCGGATTGGCTGAATGAGTGTTTTGCATGATAGTTACCTGTTCGAAGAGAAAAAGACGATTGAAAAGCGGCAGCCGATCACAGGACATGTGCAGCGAAAATCAACAGCGCATACGACGCAGGATTTTGGCTTGGTCTGGATCAAGTATGGCTGCTGTCAGTTGTTCATCGAACCGATTCGCTCAATTCACTTCGATTGCAAGATAGGTGCACGGTAGCAAATTTTGCTTTCCTGTTCATCCTCAAAGACGCGGCTGCAAGCAGTTGCCAGCTATCGTTGTATCCCTGCAACAAAAAGGGCGGCTTAAAAGCCGCCCTCATGATCGTGTCTTTTTCAGGAAACTCTATTCGCTCTTTGGTTTGGAGCGCGAGAAAGTATCCTTGATATTCTGCCAGATTTCGACCTTCGTGCCATGTTTTTTCATGATGGTCGCCTGCTGGATAATGGACAGAGAGTTGTTCCACGCCCAATAGATCACCAAACCGGCCGGCATGTGCGCCAACATGAAAGTGAACATAATTGGCATCCAGGTGAAGATCATCTTCTGGGTCGGATCGGGAGGCGTCGGGTTCAGCTTCATCTGCACGAACATGGTAACACCCATGATCAGAGGCCAGATACCAATGGCAAGGAAGGACGGCGTATCCCACGGCACCAACCCGAACAAGGTGAACAGGTTGGTCGGATCGGGCGCAGACAAGTCCTGAATCCAGCCAAAGAACGGCGCATGACGCATTTCGATGGTAGTATAGAGCACCTTGTAGAGAGAGAAGAATACCGGAATCTGGATGGCGATCGGTAAACAGCCGGCCAGCGGATTGACCTTCTCTTCCTGATAAAGCTTCATGATAGCTTGCTGCTGGGCTTGCTTGTCATCGCCCATATTCTTCTTGATTTCTTCCATCTTCGGCTGCAGCAGTTTCATCTTGGCCATGGAAGCATAGGACTTGCTGGCTAGCGGGAAGAAGATCGCCTTGACGCAAACGGTGATCAGAAGAACCGCGATACCGAAGTTGCCGACCAGACCATAAAGATGGTCGATAGCCCAGAACATCGGCTTGGTGATGAAGTAGAACCAGCCCCAGTCAATCATCAAATCGAAGTTGAGAGCATTGATCTTGTCTTCAACCCTTCTAAGGGTCGCAACTTCCTTGGCACCTGCAAACAAAGAGGTTTTATAGGAAGCGCTTGAACCGGCAGCCACGCTGATTGAATCGCCAAGATAATCAGACTGATAGGCCGGTTTTCCTGCAATTTCATTGTAGCGGAAGCTTGGCTGGAAGGTCTGGCCTTGCGGCGGAATAACAGCCGTAGCCCAATATTTGTCGGTAATACCCACCCAGCCAGCATCTGTTTTTGAAGGTTGTTTCAGAACATCTTCAGCGATGTCCTTATATTTGACTTCCTGCAAACCATCTTCGCCGTCAACGCCGATCAAGCCCTCATGCAGAATATAGATGCCTGTGGTCTTGATCGTGCCATGACGCGAAATCAGGCCATATGGATAGAGTGCGATTGCTGCATCTGAGCTGTTTTCAACTTTCTGGTCGATGGTGAACAGATAATCATTATCCACAGAGATGGTGCGAACAAATGTAAGACCTGCACCGTTGTCCCAGGTGAGCACCAAAGGTTTGTCTAGCGTGAGCTTTGCTCCCTCTGGCGCTGTCCAGACAGTGTTGGCATCTGGAAGAGCGAGATCGCCTGAACCGGAAACCCAGCCGAATTCGGCATAATATGGCTGGCTGGACCCTGAAGGCGATAGCAGCGTGATGGTGGGACTGTCTTTTTCAAGGGTCTCACGATAGTCGTTCAGGTGAAGATCGTCGATACGAGCACCAGTGAGGTTTATCGAACCGGACAGTTTTGGCGTGTCGATGGTGACACGCGCAGACTGAGACAGAGCCTCTTGCGGGCTAAGTGGAACGACACCAGCACTTGTTGGAGAAACATTGGCGGTGGAAGCGCCAGCACTAGGCGCTGTGTTGGCCTGTTCGGTGGTTCCTGCTTGCTCCGCCTGCTGAGCTGCAAGTTGTTCCTGCCGTGCCCGTTCTGCATCCATGCGAGGCCCGGCGACAAAATACTGCCATCCCAGCAACACAATGAAAGACAGGGCAATGGCAAGGAAGAGATTGCGATTATTTTCCATCGACTTTCTTCATCCCATTATTGAGTGCCGAACTTGTTCGTGATCCGGACATTTATGACCTGACAAATTCGACTTGATAAACACCCAATTGGCGCGTCGATGCAGCCAAGTCAAGTGTTTCGTTTCATTTTGCGGGCCGCAACCCAGCCCGAGGATCGGCTGAGAGTGGGACCAATTGTTCTATTCATCTTCGAACTGATACCAAAAATAGGCCAAGCGAGGCCACGATCAGTTGCTTTTGATTGATTCACCGTCAGATGACTTTTCCGACAAATTGGAAGATTTAGGAGCAGGTCGCTCTTTTCCAGATCGTTTCGGCGGACGGCGCATTCTATCGGTCTTTCCGGCTGCCAGATCCCGGGCACAGCCCTTGAAATCGGCACAAAGAGAATCAAATGGCAGATGCAACGCCCCTTGTCTTCCTATGAGAACATAGTCCCAACCGGCTTGAAGATGTTCAGGTCCGAAAAGGCGTGCCACTTCCCGCAAACGGCGCTTAACTCTGTTTCGAATCACCGCATTGCCGACCTTCTTGGTCACAGTGAAGCCGATACGAGACGGATTCTTATCTTCAGGCTTGCGCTTGATCGCCTGAAGCACAAAACCGCGACGTGAGAGACGCACTCCACTGGCCGCGGCTAAGAATTCGCTGCGCTTTTTCAATCGAAGCATGCCAGCCTCCTTGAAGCGCTCCGAGGCTCAAGCATCTACGAACAAGGATGCTTCGCAAATGATTGTCCTGAACATGCAAAACCGCCAGATTTGAAGCTCAAAAGCCTAAATTCTGGCGGTTATCGCAAATTGCATTAAGCAGAAAGACGCTTGCGTCCTTTTGCCCGGCGGCGTGCCAAGACCAGACGGCCGTTTTTGGTTGCCATACGAGCCCGGAAGCCGTGACGGCGCTTGCGCACCAATCGGCTTGGCTGATAAGTCCGTTTCATGGGCTTTATACCGCTTGCGCGGCCCCTTATTTGATTTTTTCAAATCTCACCAGAGCGGTAAAAATAAGCGCCTCCAAGGAGACGCCTTCCGCTATCCTGATACACTTGTTGCGGCTTATACGGAGATGCGGGCTTTGAGTCAATCGTCAGCAATGAAAAAACGCCAATTTTTGACATTCAAACGATCTCAAACCCCCGAATATCTCGCTTGCTTGCAAAAAACGCTATTGGTTATCACGTAGACGATCGACTCTCTCACACGAATGTTACCTTTCTTTATCCTTCCATCAAATGACGGTGAGAGCGAATACAGGGCCCGTATTTGAGTCTATATAAGACTTATCTGGCATTTTTTCGAAAAGACAAATCCGGCACTATTCGTTCAACAAAGGCTTTCATTGATGACCGATCAGACCAATCACATAAGCCAAAGCCGACTGGCGGTAAGTCACTTCAAAAAGTGGGGGCCTCTCTTTTGCCTCCTTACCTTGATGCTGTTCGGATTTACCCAAGGGTGGTACGCCTATTTCTCACTGGATTCCCTTGTGCAAAATCGTAGCACATTGTCCGCTTTTGTAAGCAATCACTATTTGTTGGCGCTGCTCTCCTATGGTCTGGTTTATGCTTTGGCAGTGGCCTTGTCGTTCCCCGGAGCCAGTTTTCTCACGATCGTCGGAGGACTGTTGTTCGGTTGGATGATTGGCGGCATTTTTACCGTTTTGGCAGCAACGGCAGGCGCCAGCATTGTGTTCATTGCTGCAAGATCAGCCTTTGGCTCGTCTCTACGCGCTCGCGCAGGGAGCTTCACATCCCGCTTCACCGACGGTTTCATCGAGGACGCCTTCAGCTACCTTTTATTCCTGCGCCTTGTGCCACTGTTTCCCTTTTGGCTCGTCAATATTGTTCCAGCCTTGTTCAAAGTGCCACTGCCAACCTATCTGTCGGCAACCTTGATCGGGATCCTGCCAGGGACCTTTGCCTATGCGCTTGTCGGATCGGGGCTGGACAGCATCATTGACGCCCAGATCGCCGTTAACCCCGGTTGTTCCTCTCAGTCAAATTGCTCGCTGTCGCTGGACACCGGTTCGATCCTGACAAGAGAATTACTCGCCGCATTTGTTGCCATGGGGGTGGTATCCCTCCTGCCCCCAATTCTCAAGAGATGGAAAAATCGAACCAAATCGGGTGCTGGCAACCAAACATAATCGATAACGCAAGCCTCTCAATGCGGCTCACATTTTGGAATAGGCCATGAGCGAAACAATCAGTGCAGACATCTGTGTGATCGGAGCGGGATCCGGCGGGCTTTCCGTGGCCGCTGCTGCTGCGGTATTTGGCGAGAAAGTTGTCTTGCTGGAAAAAGGCAAAATGGGCGGCGATTGCCTTAATACCGGCTGCGTGCCGTCCAAAGCGCTGATTGCTGCGGCCAAATATGCGCAATCCATGCGCAAGGCAAACCGGTTCGGCATCAGCTCGGTTGAACCGCGGGTCGATTTTCAAGCCGTACATGATCACATTGAAGCTGTCATCCGGGACATTGCACCCAACGATTCGGTTGAACGGTTCGAGGGGCTTGGCGTCACCGTGATCAACAAGGCCGCCCGCTTCAAGGATGCGCGCACGGTTATCACGGACGACGAAGAAACAGAGATAAAGGCGCGCGCCTATGTGATCGCAACAGGGTCTTCGCCTGCAATGCCGCCAATCGAAGGTATTGAGACTATTCGATATCTGACAAATGAGTCCATTTTCTCGCTCACCGAGAAGCCAGATCGTCTGGTCATCATTGGCGGAGGTCCCGTCGGAGCTGAACTTGCTCAGGCTCACCACAGATTGGGGACGGAGGTCATTTTGCTGGAAGCCCAAGGCGTTCTTTCACGCGAGGATCCGGAATGCGCGTCACTGGTGGTTGACCAGCTAAGGCTCGAAGGTGTGATCGTTCATGAAGGAATTACGATAACCAGCATAGAGCCCGGCACCGATCCGGAAGGAAATCCTTTCGGGGCGAAGCTGCATGTTTCTCTTGGCTCTGAAGACCAAGCCAATGCTGGCAGCAATAATCAGGCGGTTATCGAGGCCAGCCATCTGCTGGTTGCCACTGGTAGAAGGCCCAATATCGAGCATCTCGGCCTTGATGAAGCGAACATCCGATACACCGAACGGGGCATCGAGGTCAAACCCACGCTCAGAACCAGCAACAAACGTGTTTACGCTATTGGGGATGTAACGGGTGGTATGCAATTTACCCATGTTGCGGGCTATCACGCAGGCCTTGTTGTCCGCAATATTCTCTTCAAGATGGGTGCCAAGGAGGATTTGGCCATCCTGCCCCGCGTGACCTTCACCGATCCGGAACTTGCCCATGTCGGCTACAGCGAGGAGCAAGCCCGAGAGAAATTCAAATCAGTCCGCGTATTGCGATGGTCTTATGGCGAGAATGACCGCGCTCAGGCCGAACGGGAAACTACCGGCTTCATAAAAGTCATCACCAACAGAAAGGGCACCGTATTGAGTGCATCGATTGTCGGGGCCAATGCTGGTGAGATTATCAATATGTGGGCGCTGATCGTTTCTCAGAAGATGAACATCAAGGCAATTACGAGCTATATTTCACCTTACCCGACCTATTCCGAAATCGGGCGCAGAGCGGCTATCAGCTATTTTGAGGATTTGCCGGACAGGCCAGCCATTCGACGCGTTATTTCGGTTCTGAAAAAATTCGGTTAGGGGATGCAACGCAAAGCAAGAAAGAGTATGACAGGAGGCCTATAGACACCTATTCCACACTTTGAAATGGTACTTTGACTATGTCTGATCGCATCTTCATCAAGGAAGGTTTGAGCCTTGACACAGATGAACTGGAGGAGCGCTTTATCCGTGCTTCCGGCCCCGGTGGTCAGAATGTGAACAAGGTGTCCACTGCTGTGGAATTGCGCTTTGATGTGCGCAAGTCCCCGTCTCTGCCTCCCTACATCAAAGCCAATCTCAGGCGGCAGGCTTCCCATTTGATGACACAGGACGGCATTCTGGTCATGCAGGTTCAAACCCATCGCACGCAGGCAAGAAATCGGGAAGAAGCCATAGAACGCCTAGTAGCCCTTATCGAAAAAGCGGCCTACAGACCCAAGAGGCGCATTGCGACCAAACCAACAAAGGCCAGCAAGACAAGGCGCATGGATAGCAAGACAAAGCGCGGTGCAATCAAAAAGCTGCGGTCATCGAAGAATTTTGACTGACACGCGCGTGTTTGGCGCATAGTCTTTCAGCTTGAAACGGTCAGCGGAAGCTTGCCGTCCTCAAACAACCAGCGACGGAGTTGCAACTCTGTAGCCAAGCGCTTCGGCAATTTCTTCACTTCCGGGCTGATCTTTTCCGGCCAGATCTGCCAAGGTGCGCGCCAGTTTGAGAACCCGATGATAGCCACGCGCTGAAAGGGCCATTGTCTGGGCGGCATGCGCCAACAGGGTTCTGGCCTCTCCCTTGAGTTCGCAAATGTGCTCAATCAGGCTCGCCGGGCATTGCGCATTTGTGTTGACGTTATCCGCCCCCAAGGCAAGATACCGCTCTTTCTGGACTTTTCGGGCCTGCCGAACGCGTGCGCCGACTTCCTCGGATCCTTCCTTGCTGGCGGGCAGCATCAGATCCGTAGCGGAAACGGCCGGGACTTCAATACGCAGATCGAACCGATCCAGCAGTGGGCCGGAAATGCGCGCTTGATAATCTGCTGCGCAGCGAGGGCCTCTTTTGCAGACATAGCCCGGCTCACCGGCATGTCCACATCGACATGGATTCATCGCAGCAATCAACTGGAACCGCGCCGGATAGGTGACCCGATGATTGGCGCGCGCGATGATCGCTTCGCCGCTTTCAATCGGTTGCCGCAAACTATCGAGCACTTGCGGCGAGAATTCAGGCAATTCATCAAGAAACAAAATCCCGTTATGGGCCAAAGCGACCTCGCCTGGCTTGGCGCGCATGCCGCCACCCACCATCGCCGCCATGGAGGCGGAATGGTGAGGGCTACGAAACGGGCGCACGGCAGACAATTGCCCACTGGGCAATAACCCTGCGATGGAATGAATCATCGATACATCGAGCAACTCCGCTGGCGACAAAGGCGGCAAGATAGTCGGCAATCGCGCGGCCAGCATGGACTTGCCTGAGCCGGGCGGGCCGACCATGAGCATATTGTGACCACCGGCTGCCGTGACCTCTAGCGCCCGTTTTGCCATTTCCTGCCCCTTGATGTCCCTCAGGTCGAGGGATAAATCATTTTGGCTCCGAATCGATGCTCTGGGGCGCGACAAAACCTGACTGCCCTTGAAGTGGTTCGCCAGAGAGATAAGGCTATCAGGTGCGAGAATATCCATATCCGGATCAGCCCAAGCCGCCTCCGGACCGCATTCTAGCGGGCAGATCAAGCCCCTTTCCTCTGCGTTGGCGGCAATCGCGGCAGGCAAGGCACCAACAACGGCGGCGAGCCTGCCATCCAGAGACAATTCACCCAGAACCGTATAGGCATCAAGACAATCGGCAGGAATCGCGCCGATCGCAGCCATCAAGCCCAGCGCTATGGGCAAATCGAAATGACTCCCTTCCTTGGGCAAATCGGCAGGTGCCAGATTGATCGTTATGCGCTTTGGTGGCAGTGACAAGCCAGACGCAGAAAGCGCAGCGCGCACGCGTTCGCGACTCTCCCCAACCGCTTTATCCGGCAAGCCAACGATGGTGAAGGCAGGAAGACCGGACGCAACATGAACCTGAACATCAACAGGTGTTGCCGCGATGCCTTGGAAGGAAACCGTTTGAACGTGAGACACCATGGCTCGCCCGCAAAATGAATTAAATAGTCATCGGTGATAAAAGGTATTGAAACCTTATGCTTCTCAGGGTTGCATATCAAGAACAATATGTGAACAAATTCTTTTGCTGCACAAGAAAAGCTGTTAGTTTATGCCCTGTAATGGGGAAAAAGAACCAATGAACGAACAGCGCCTTCACTTTTGTTATCATGACAGCCCAATCGGCCCGCTTCTGTTGCAAGGCAACAAGAGGTGCCTGAGTGGTCTGATATTCCCGAAAGGGAATGACAAGGCACCAGCCAATGCAAGCTGGCTAGAGCATCCCGATGACTTTTCTCAGACCCGACGGGAACTTGATGCCTATTTTGCCAAAAGGTTGGAACGGTTCACCGTACCCTACTCGCTGACAGGATCAGCATTCCAGCTTGCCGTTTGGCGAGCACTCTGCTCAATTCCCTACGGTTCCGTAACCAGCTATGGCGATATCGCGCAGAAAGTGGGTAAACCCAAAGGCGCTCAGGCGGTCGGCATGGCCAACCACGCCAATCCGCTGCCGATTATCATCCCCTGCCACCGCGTGATTGGCAAAGATGGTTCGATGGTTGGCTTCGGAGGAGGACTGGACTTGAAGCGCTGGCTGCTTGAACATGAAGGTATTACGCCGGGACCAATCTGTAGCGCCGGCCAGCTCGGATTTGATTTTTAATGCTCGCCCCTTTTAAGCCCGGCCTCTCAGTCAGAGCCAACGACGAACAGATTGGCAATAGGCCCGATAGCTTTCACCGAATTCCTCTGACAGATAACGCTCTTCGCGCACGATGATATAGTGGTCGAGATAAACAAACATGATCACAGTCGCGACAATGAAGGGCACGCTGTCAAACATAATCGCGCCACCTAGCAGCAGGGCAACAAAGCCCACATACATGGGATTGCGGCTATAACGGAAGGCGCCATTGCTGACCAGCTCAGAGGCAGAATCCTTCAATGTGGTTGTGGTTCCAACCGCCTTGAACTTGAAAAAGCCCCAACCCATAAAGGCAAAGCCCGCCCAGCCGACCAGAAAGCCCAAAATGACAAGCGCCATGACGGGAATTCCAAGCGCTGATAGCGGCCCGACAGAGCGAAAGAAAAACCACTCCAGCGCCAATGCACTGCCACCACACAGGACAAAGATCAATGGCGGTATGGCAAGACGAATCCCCGGAGACTGGAGTTTGACCGCATCGGTTCTCACAGAGTCATCATCGGTTTTGGTCATGAAAATGCCTCTCATCAAAACGGACAGACTGCCTGAATAGTCTCAGCGTAACAACAATCTGCACTCTAAAAGCAAACGGTAGTATAAACTCGCAAGCCTATTGCGTAACAATGCTCAGATGGGAAACTGGCGTGTTAGCAACAAGTTCGTACAACTACCGCTTGAAATATGTCTTTTCATGACCACCCGTCGATTGCTTACTCAATTCCCTCTAGTCCAAAAGATGTTCATAGCGTTGATCCGTCAGGGTTTTCAAAAAGGCCACGAGAGCCTTGATCCGGCGTTCATCCAATGCCGGGCCCTCGCTCAGCTTTTCCATGTCGATCGTTCCATCCACTTCCGGCGCGCCCCAAGGCATGCCAGTTTCGGGATTGATCCGGGCCTTCTTGGCCCGCGAATTGTATTTGTTATAGAAGCGGATCACCGTTTCCAGATCATTGAACACGCCGTTATGCATATAGGGACCGGTAACAGCCACATTACGCAAGGTGCTGGTCTTGTATTTTCCGTCTTCTGCCTGTCCATCAACTGCGCCATTGTCCAGAAGGCCGTGATCGATAAACGTCTCTCCCTTGCCATTTTGCGCCCGCAAGGCCGTGTTTACCGGCACACCAATGTTGAAATACTGGTAGTTGCTGAAGGTTTCTTTCTTCATGCCCGGGCGCGGCTGAAGCTGATGGCAAAGATTGCAGTTGGTGAATTGTTGGGAGAAAAACAGCGTTCGCCCCAGTTCTTCCTCGTTGGTAAATTCGGCTTCGCCACGCAAATAGCGATCATATTTCGAATCAAAAGGACTGAAGAAGTCGGTGCGTTCAAACGCGGCAATCGCTTCGGTCATCGCGCGATAGGCCCGATCGGGTTCGTCGAAAATATCTTCGCCATAGAGCAGCTTGAAGCCGTTCAGATATTCCTCGTTCTCTTTAAGGCGCTCGACCACGGAGGCCTTGTCCGGCATGCCCATTTCAATCGGGTTGAGAGGAGGTCCGCCCGCCTGCCCTTCCAGATCCGGCTCGCGCCCATCGTGGAACTGGCCACCGACGTAAAGGCCTTCCTTGTTGATATGAAATTCAGGGCTGAAAGACGCATAGCTGGCGGTTGGCGCATTGCGGTCACCGATTGAACGATCATCATCCCCCAGTGATGCGGCGCGTCCTGGCGCCCCATCAAGCCCGTTAGGCCGCGGGTCAGCAAAGCCCGCGTCCGGAGAATGACAGGTGGCGCAAGCCTGATTGCGATTCTTGGAGAGATTCTCGTCAAAGAACAATGCGGCACCAAGACCTTCTAGCGTTGCCTTGTCGGAAGGCAAGGTGGGAAGATCTTCAGCACGAGATGCGGTGATAGCCAACGTGGACAGGGAGACACACAGGGCCATTATCCGCAGTGATACCAGCTGGGACATGCTTTCCTCATTCAAAGCATAGCGGCTGGCTGGTCACACCAGACGCAAGACAAATGGGTCCTACAAGGTCTCTTTCCCCGTAGATACACATATGTCCCGCAGCTGGTCAAGCTTTGTTAGATGGGCCAGTTTGCCCTCAATATTTGGGTTCAGGCGCGTTTGGCTTCAATTGCGTCCCAAACCATGGCAGCAATATCAATACCGGAAAGCTTCTGAATAGACCGAATGCCGGTTGGGGAGGTCACATTGATCTCGGTAAGATAGCCACCGATGACGTCAATACCGACCAGAATGAAACCCATTTCCTTCAGCGATGGCCCGATGCGGGCGCAGATTTCCTTTTCGCGCTCGGTCAGCTCGGTTTTGGCTGCAGCGCCACCGCGTACCATGTTGGAACGAAGATCATCTTCAGCCGGAATACGGTTGACCGCGCCAGCGGCTTCGCCGTCGACGAGAAGAATGCGCTTGTCACCGGCTTTCACGTCAGGCAGGAATTTCTGGGCAACCCATGGCTCGCGGAAAATGTCGCCAAACAGAGCGACCAATGATCCGAAGTTCTGATCATGTTCGCCGAGACGGAAAACGGCAGCGCCGCCATGGCCATAAAGCGGCTTCATGACAATTTCGCCGTGCTTTTCCTTGAAGGCGCGCAATTCATCTTCCGAGCGGGTGATGATGGTTGGCGGCATCAGATCAGGAAAGCGGGTAACGAAGATTTTCTCTGGCGCATTGCGCACGTTGGTCGGATCGTTGACCACCAGCGTCTTTGGATGAATGCGCTCGAGCATGTGGGTCGCCGAGATGTAATTGAGATCGAACGGCGGGTCCTGACGCATATGGATGACATCGAACTCAGCCAGATTGGTACGAACCGCTTTGCCCAGTGTGAAGTGGTTGCCATCTTCATCTCGAACCTCGACCGGCTCAACAGAAGCAAAGACCTCACCATCTTCCATGGCCATGGTATCCACCGTGTAGTGATAGATTTCATGTCCGCGCTTTTGCGCTTCCAGCATCATCGCGAAGGTGGAATCCCCCGTGATCTTGATGCTTTTGATGTGATCCATTTGAAACGCGACTTTGAGCGTACGGGACTGAGCCATAACGAATGCTCCGGCTAGAGAATATTGGGATTGTCCGGAGCTTTGGCCCGGAAGAACAGTGTTGAGTCCTATATGTCCGCTTTGCAGTCATATTTCAAGGCTCTGTAGCAGTGAGAAAATTCGATTAAAAAGCCTCGAATGCGGATTCCAGATGAGACCACAGGGGCACCGCTCGCGCACCTTTGGCGAAGGCCATGATATCGAAGCGATAGCTGGAGACCGTTTCATCCTCGAAATGCGCGACATAGTGGCTTGCGGCAGCCACAATACGGGCCTGATTGCGCGGCGTGATCGCATAAAGCGCATCATCCATCCGGTCGCGGTATTTGACCTCCAGAAAGACAACGAGATCGCCTTTGCGGCAAATCAGGTCGATTTCTCCCCCTTGCGCCTTATAACGTCGCTTCAGGATTTCATATCCCTTGGCCCGCATGATCCAGCCTGCCCAGCGTTCAGAGCGGACACCCCTGTCATAGCTCTCCTTGCGATGTTGGTCCTTGCTGGCTTTGCGTCGGGGTCTGGGGGGGAAAGCTTGTTGCATGCGTTTCAGGCTTTTTTGTCCGAAGCCAATTCGTCTTTCAGGGCTTGCGCCCGTTTGTAGATATCATTCTTTTTGGCGCCGACCTTTTGTGCAATCTCGGCAGAAAGAGCTTTTATATGAAGCCCCTTCTCAAGCCCGTCCCTGATCATTGCGTCGATGTCCTGCTCATCCGGCTGCTGATGTTCGAGAGGGCCAACCAACACCACGGCCTCGCCTTTCGGGGCGTCTGCATCGGCATAATGTGCGGCTAGGTCTGCAAGTGAACCACGATGAAACTCTTCGAATTTCTTGGTCAGTTCCCTTGCAACGACAATCTCGCGCTCCTCGCCCAGATGCTCGGTCATTGCAGGCAGCACAGCGCCAAGGCGACGCGGGCTCTCATAAAAAACCAGTGTGCCGGGAATATCCTTGAGATCCGCAAGTTTGCGATCTCTCGCTCCTGCCTTTTGGGGTAGAAATCCGGCAAAATGGATTTGATCGGTGGGCAAGCCACTGGCCACCAGAGCAGAAAGCATCGCCGAAGCTCCGGGAATAGGGACAACGCTATGGCCTTCAGCAACCATATCGGCAACCAGTTTGTAACCGGGATCAGACAGAAGAGGCGTGCCCGCATCAGAGATCAGAGCCACTGCTTTACCCTCTGCCAAAGCGTTCAAAAGGTAGGGGCGCTGTTTGTCTGCATTATGTTCGTGATAGGTGACAAGGCGCGTGTGAATACCATAATGGGTCAACAGCTTGCGGGAAACGCGCGTATCCTCGCAGGCGATCAGATCACAGGCAGCAAGGGTCTCGATTGCACGGATCGTCATATCCTTGAGATTGCCGATCGGCGTCGCCACGATGTAAAGCGCTGAAGGCAGATGCGGTGCCTGATGCCTGGTTCCGAGCAGGAAGAAATCCCTGCGCCTTCCATCGGCACTATCAGGCTGGTCTTGTTCGTCCAGATCGCTCTCGGTAACCAACAGATCATAGTCATCCTCAGAAGGATCATTGTTCTCGATACTGCTCATGGTTTCTGCTTTCTACATCGAATGATCTCGAGGCATGATCACGAGGCATGATCACGAGCCTGATAAGCCTCTTTATGCCACCAGTGATGGTTTTAGCGCAATCTATGTTGCCATACAGAGTTTTACACTCCATGTGCACTGCCATGGCGATTCGCGACAAATAGGCCACAGTTTTGTTGAAATGTCATACAAATCTGCATCTCACCGCCATCTTGCTTGTTATCATTCCATAATTCTGACAAATCAAATAGTGAAGCAAGAGTAGTTGTTGAGATATTCAAGATGCCTATTCGTGCATAAATAGCACTTTACCTGCATGCAGGAATATGCTGGCATGGTTTCCATCCAACTCAACACTTTGCAAAACGCACTCGTTACGGAAATGCGGTCTGATTTGGAGGCCAAAATTGTTAAGTTTCTTTCGCTCATCCCCTGATGCGCAGTCACACATGCGCAGAATGGTTGGCCAACTTGTTTCCGGCGCAGTGATCGGCGCTAGCGCATTGCTTGCTGCCTGCAACCCGACAACCCTGTCCGGCCCCGGATTTGGCTCTTCATCCGGAATGAATCAGCCTTTGACAATCGCCGAACCTACAGGGGAAGTGCTTGGCACGGGTAGCGTACGGGTCGCATTGTTAGCTCCGATTTCTGCATCAGGAATCTTCGGTCAAACAGGTCAGGCCCTTCGCAATGCGGCGGCCATGGCTCTGGAAAATTACAGCTCGGCTGATTTGCAGGTCATCGTCAAAGATGTTGGTGAAAACACAAACGGCGCATCCCAGCAGGCAAGCAATGCGCTGGCCGAAGGGGCTCAGCTGGTGATCGGCCCATTGCGGTCTGATGCGGTCAAGAAAGCTGGCATGGTACTCAAGCCTGCTGGCGTGCCGATGATTGCCTTCACCACAGACACCGGTGCTGCGGCACAAGGGGTGTATCTGATCAACTTTTCGCCGGAAAATGACGTAGAACGAATCATTTCCTACGCAGCTTCGCAAGGAAAGCGCAGCATCGCTGCCATCGTACCACAAACACCTTATGGCAATATCGTGGAAGCTGCCCTGCGTCAGGATGCTGCGCGCTATGGCATGCGCATCATGACCATCGAGAGCTACAAATCCGGCAACAAGCCAGATCCATTCGGGCTGCAAAAAGCGGCGGAACAGATTGCGACTGTTAAAGATCAAATTGATACCGTTTTCATTCCTGAAGCCGCCGCAGCCGTTTCAACTGCACAGCTTCTTGCCGGACAGGGCATCAGGAACAAGACCGTTACCTTCCTTGGTACAGGACAATGGAACCAGCCAGCCATTGCCAGCGAACCCATGCTGGCCGGGGCCTGGTATCCGGCACCGCCTCGCATTTTGCGTAATCTGGATGGACGGACCATCGGTTTTGACAGCTTTGCCAATCGCTATGCTGCAAAATATGGCTCACAGCCACCACGGGTTGCCTCTTTGGCCTATGACAGCGTGATCCTTGCCGCAGCTCTCGTCGCACAGGCTGGCGAACGTCGCTTTGCACCGGAAACCCTGACCGATCCGAACGGGTTTATCGGCTTTGGCGACGGATTCTTCCGATTCAGAAAAGATGGCACCTCACAGCGTGGCCTCGCCATCATGGAGATTTCAGATGGAAACGCCAAGATTGTTGACGACGCTCCCATGTCGGCAGCAAGCCTGCCGAAATAAGACAAGAGACATAATCAAATCAAAGGGAGCCAATTGGCTCCCTTTTTTGTTGCTCGTTTCACTCAGGCCTTTTTTTGCCACGCCATGCCTAGCTGCTGGCTAAATCAGCAACCAATGCATTGAGCACGAGAAAGCCGGCACGGGTCGCGCTAATCCTCGTTCCACGGCGTTGCAGCAGTCCTTCGCCAATAAGCGTTTCGATATGCAGTTCATTGAGCTTTCTGCCGGACAGCTTTTCATAGCGGCCAAGGTCAATGCCTTCCTTGACGCGCAAACCCATGATGAGAAATTCATCACTCTGCTCTTCAAGGGTCAGCATCTCTTCTTCTATTGCGCCAGACCCCTGCTCTTCGACCCGCTTTAACCAGCTTTCCGGATGGCGTTCATTGCTCGTGGCCAGTTTGCCGTTGGCCAGTTGCAGCCGCCCATGCGCCCCTGCCCCCACGCCCACATAATCGCCATATCGCCAATAGGTCAGGTTATGACGGGATTCATATCCCGGACGCGCGTGGTTCGAAATCTCATAGGATGGCAGACCGTGCATGGAAAGACGCTCGTGGGTCATTTCGTAAAGCGCCACCGAGGTGTCTTCGTCGGGCAGTTCAAACTTTCCGTTGCGATAGAGCGCAAAGAAGGGCGTGTCCTGCTCGATGGTCAACTGATAAAGCGAGAGATGATCGGCAGCCAACGCGATGGCTTCATCAAGTTCCCTTGCCCAAGCCTCAGGTGTCTGATGAGGTCGGGCATAGATGAGATCAAACGACATGCGTGCGAAATGCTTTTGCGCAAGAGCAATCGCTGCCTTGGCCTCTTGTGCGCTGTGCATCCGGCCCAAAAAGCGCAACTGATCGTCATAGAGCGATTGCACACCAAGAGAAACGCGATTGACACCGGCACTGGCATAGCCCTTGAAGTGCTCTGCTTCCACCGAGGTGGGATTGGCCTCAAGCGTAATCTCAGCGTCTGGCGCGACAGACCAAAGCTGGGCTACCTTGTCGAGCAGCCGTTCCACGATGGCGGGCTTCATCAAGGACGGTGTGCCGCCACCGAAAAAGATGGATGTGACGGGCGGGCGCCGCCCTGCCCCCTTCAGTCGATCTGCATAATGGTCCAACTCGGCAATCATTGCGGAGGCGAATCGATCCTGATCGACCGGCTGATGCCTTACATGAGAGTTGAAGTCGCAATAGGGGCATTTGGCCTTGCAGAAAGGCCAGTGCAGATAAATGCCAAAGCCGGGATTATCTGGTCCCGGCTTTGTAAGATCCTGATTTAAAGGGGACACAGGTCCGCTCGTTACCATGGGCAATTACCCTTCAAGGCAAGCATCGGCAAAGAGTTTGAAGGCACGGGAGCGATGAGACAGACCCTTTTCGCCGCCCGGCTTCCAACCATGTTTCTGGTCCGGCTCCATTTGCCCGAAGGTAATGTCATGCCCTTCCGGCTGGAACATGGGATCATAGCCAAAGCCCTTTTCACCGCGAGGTGGCCACACGGCCAGCCCTTCCACTTCACCACGGAAGAACTGCGTTTCTCCGTCCGGCCAAGCCAGACATAGAACGGCAACGAAGCGACAGCCGCGTTTTTCCGGTGTGGTGGCTCCGAGCGCCTGAAGCTTTTCCTCAACATTGCGCATGGCTTGCGCAAAATCGCGATCCGGACCGGCCCAGCGAGCTGAGTAGATACCCGGTGCCCCATCAAGCGCATCAACGGCAAAGCCCGAATCATCAGCCAGCGCTGGCAGGCCCGTCGCTTTGGCAGCGGCCATCGCCTTAAGCTCCGCATTAGCCTCAAAGGTGGTGCCGGTTTCTTCCGGCTCTTCGAGTTCCAACTCGGTGGCGGTCTTGATGGTAAGACCATAATAGCCAAGCAGATCCTTGATCTCGCGGATCTTGCCCTTGTTGTGGCTTGCCACCACCAGCGGCGTTTCAGCCGTCAATTTGTTTGCCATGCTTCACTCCTGAGGCTGGGCTTCCTGCTGGGCCACGATCAGTTCACCGATGCCCTTCTTGGCCAGTGCCATCAACTGAGCGAATTCTTCTTCGGAGAATGGTTCGCCTTCTGCTGTGCCCTGAATCTCGACAATGCCGCCTTTGCCGGTCATGACAAAGTTGGAATCGGTCTCCGCATCGGAATCTTCCAGATAATCAAGATCAAGCACCGGCGTTCCAGCGTAAATGCCGCAAGAAATGGCGGCAACCTGATCCTTGATGACTTTGGTATCGGCTGAGATCATGCCTCGGGAGCGCATCCACTCGATGCAGTCATTAAGCGCGACCCATGCGCCCGTAATCGACGCTGTGCGGGTGCCACCATCAGCCTGAAGCACATCGCAGTCCACCGTGATCTGACGTTCGCCGAGCGCTTCAAGGTCAACAACAGCACGCAGAGACCGGCCAATCAGACGCTGGATTTCCTGCGTACGGCCAGACTGTTTGCCAGCGCTGGCCTCGCGGCGCATACGGTCGCCGGTAGCGCGTGGCAGCATGCCATATTCAGCGGTTACCCAACCGCGGTTCTGCCCACGCAGCCAAGGCGGAATGCGCTCTTCCAGGCTGGCGATGCACAATACGTGGGTATCGCCGCATTTGATCAGGCATGAGCCCTCCGCGTGTTTGGATACATTGCGGGTCATGGTGACGACGCGTTTTTGGTCGGGATTCCGTTTGGAAGGGCGCATAATGCTCTCCTGCCTTTGTTTCAATTTACTATCAAATTATCGGGCGCATCAGGCGTTTGCCGCAATAAACAGCTTTGACCCTTGTCTATTCGCACCTATATTTCGTCATGCTAAGCATGGTCCATTTGTGCGCGCACCCTTGTGGCGTTTCCTCAAGCTTCTTAAAAGCGTCAAGGGCAAGTGACAAGGGGAGCTTGCAGCTTTTCCTGTTTTTGGGGCATAAATAGCGCAACTGCCCAACCGCTTTGTTGTTTCGCATTGTCAATCCGGCGTTGCCGGAGTGTCTTACACGGATAGTGAGATGTTTGAACGAGATCGCCTGAACCAGATACCTCCATTGGTCGGAATGGATGACAGAGTGAAGGATATTTTCCGCCATATCGTGGAATCTTATCTGGCTAACGGCGATCCTGTCGGATCTCGTAACATTTCCCGCGCATTGCCGATTTCTCTTTCCCCCGCTTCAGTGCGTAATGTGATGTCGGATCTGGAGCATCTGGGGTTAATCTATTCGCCCCACACCAGCGCCGGACGCTTGCCTACAGAAATGGGGCTGAGATTCTTCGTTGATGCCATGATGGAATTTGGTGATCTTTCCAATGATGAGCGCAATGCCATCAAGCGGCAGATGAGTTTATCCCACCAGCCGGATGCAGGTTTTGAAAATCTGCTCACCAAGGCCAGCAAGATGCTCTCCGGCCTTTCATCCGGCGCGGGCCTTGTGTTGGCCAACAAGCAGGATCAGCGGCTCAAGCATGTGGAATTTGTCCGTCTGGAGGCGACCAAGGCGCTTGTCGTTCTGGTGGATCAGGATGACAAGGTGGAAAACCGGCTTATTTCTCTGCCGAAGGGATTGCCTGCATCGGCGCTGACGGAGGCGAGCAATTTCCTCAACGCCCATATTCGCGGCAAAACCTTGTCAGAAGCTCAGAAGGAAATCGAGGCGCACCACATCGAACTGCAGGCAGAGCTTGATGAGCTAACTGCCAAGCTGGTGGAATCGGGGGTGGCGACCTGGGCCGGAGCGAGCGGAGATCAGCCACAGAGCCTCATTATCAGAGGCCGGTCCAACCTGTTGGAAAATGTCACGGCGCAGGAAGATCTCGAGCGCATCCGCCATCTGTTTGACGATCTGGAATCAAAGAAGGATTTCATTCAGTTGCTGGAGCTTGCCGAGCAAGGCGACGGCGTGCGCATATATATTGGATCGGAAAATCAGCTCTTTTCTCTATCCGGCTCGTCGGTCATCGTTTCCCCTTACCGTGACGGGAATCAGAAGATTGTAGGTGTGTTGGGTGTGATCGGCCCGACAAGGCTTAATTATGCACGCATCGTTCCCATGGTGGATTATACCGCCCGCGTTTTGAGCAATATGCTCTCCGATCCGTCCCGACGGTTCGAAAGCGAATGAATGACTTCATAATCTGTCCAATTTGACCGCTTTATCCAACTCTTTGCCCTTGAGCTCTTGATTTTTTAGTCAGAAAGCTCGATATCCGGTGCAAACTTATGCCCTGATGCTCAATGGATTTGCCATGATCGATGGGCGAGCATTCAAAATAGAGGCTAATAGATGTCTGACGAAACAAACAACTCAGAAGCTGTAGTAGACCCGCTTGCCGAGGCTCCGGCTGAAGAGGTTTCCCAAGAGGAGCCTTATCTCAATCCTTTGGAAGCGGCTGAACTGCGCATAGCAGAGCTCGAAAAGGAAGCTGGTGAAATGAAGGACCATCTGCTGCGCACGGTCGCAGAGATGGAAAACCTGCGCCGCCGTACCGAGAAAGAAATCAGCGACGCCAAGCAATATTCCGTCGCCAGCTTCGCACGCGACATGTTGGCTGTGGCCGACAACCTGCGCCGTGGGCTGGAAGCAATTCCGGATGAAGAAAAGGCTGCGGCTGACGGCACTTTGAAGGCTCTGCTCGAAGGCACGGAGATGACCGAGCGGGAAATGCTCAAGACTCTCGAAAAGCACGGTGTTCGCAAGCTTGATCCGGAAGGGGAAAAGTTCGACCCGAATTTCCATCAGGCCATGTTTAAAGTACCCAATCCCCATGTTCCGAACAATTCGGTCATTCAGGTTGTACAAGCTGGCTATGTCATTGGCACCCGTGTGTTGCGCCCTGCTATGGTAGGGGTTGCCGAAGGTGGGCCGAAATTCCCCGCACAGGCGGCAGATGAAACAGCTGATTCTGACCAGAATTCCGGCGAGAGCGAAGGGCTCAACAAAAGCGTCTAGCCTGAAGCACACATTACCTTTGCGTAAGCGGAATGTGTGCTTTCATTGAAATTGTGAAAACGTCCGGTTTTATGCCGGGCGTTTTTTTAGACCTATTATCGAAACTTTACATATTCCTTGTTATTTCAAGCGATTATATCAAATTAATATGAGCAAAATTTTTCAAAATGCATTCTGAATCGCTTGTCATTTTCGATCTGAATCGCGTCTTCCCGTTAACGTAAACGGCATTATTGACCTACGAAAGTATTGATAATTTTCCCTACTCTGCGCTGTTTCGTCGCATAGGTCTGGCGGCATTTGATTGGCAAATATGACCTCGATCAAAGTTGCTCCAAAACGGGTTGACTAGATTAATTATAACCTTGTGGTTCGGACTTGCCAGTGCGTCTCTCTCCTCCCCTCGACGTTCCTCTGCTGGTGCTATGTCCATGGATCACATCTTCAAGGAGGCTCCGAGGTGAGTCTCCTTTTTCTTTTGCCACTTCATCGTTGGATTTGTCTGCTCTGACTGGAAAGCTGCGCCTTGGCAATAACCAAGAGCCTTGCGCTATCGAGCATTATCTGCCGTCAGCGCTTGAGCACTGCGTATACGGCTTAAAAGCCAGGCACGTAGCTGGATTGCCGCGGGTGAGCGATGCCCCCGACGCCGAACCAGATAATAGCTTTCAGCGGTATCCGCTGGCTCCTTACCAAGAGCAACGAGCGAATGATCCGCAAGATGCTCGGCCACCAGAATCGTGTGCGCCATGGCGATGCCTCGCCCTTGCCTTGCAGCTTCCACAGCCAGCCAATGATTAGGAAATCTTGGACCTGAGCTCCAATCCAATTCATATCGAAGATTGACCTTGCCCCAAAGAGGCCAATCCTTCTCCCATGATGAATCGTGCAAAAGCGTCGCCGACTTCCATCTGTCCGGATGCTCCAGCCCCATGAGATCACGATATTGCTCGGTACAGACAGGTATGATGCTGTCTTCAAACAGCAACTCGGACAAAAGGCCATCACCGGTCGCAGGCACTTGCGATATCATCAGATCGATTGCGCCGTGTCGCTCCAAGTGAGCCGGTTTGATTTCCTGATCCAGAAACACAGTGATGCCCGGATTTTCATTTTGAAAATCTGCGAGATGTGGCCCCAACCAACCATCAGAAAATGGCTTTGGTGCTGATATCATTACGGAAACGGTATGAATTTCTTCTGCAATTGGAGGAAAAGACGATGCGATTTCATCAAGCAAGCGCGTTGCTTCTGGCAAGAGGGCTTTTGCCCTTTGGCTCAACTCAACCCCATTGGCATGACGCTCAAACAGCACCTCCCCCAACCAAGCCTCCATGCCTTTGATATGCTGGCTCACGGCTGTGGGCGTCACGTTCAGTTCCGCCGCAGCACGCGCGAATGAACCGTTTCTAGCCGCAGCCTCAAATGCCTTGACTGCACTGAATGGAGGGAGTTTTCTTGGCACAATATTCCTCGAAACTGCAGCGAAACCCAGATAATGCTGCCCGACTTCTGTTTTACAGAACATGGCGAAATTCACAAGCGGGTAATCGTGCGCCAAAAGCAGAATGCAGCTCTTCTGCTCCACGGCATTAATGAAAATAAAAAGACCCCGAAAGCATGACACTTCCGGGGCTTCCAGGATTCTGAGATCTTACTTTTATTTATACCGTTAAAGCGCTTCACCCTCCGCTGCAGCCAGCAACGTTGCGTTGCCACCTGCTGCTGTGGTGTCGACACAGACATGTCGTTCCAAAGCAAAGCGGAATGGATTGGCTTCCGTGACCAAAGGCAACAAAGCCCCGTCGCGCTTGGCAATGGCTATACGCACTGTGCGCAGCGTGTCTTTGTCGGCCATGTAGGCGAAGGCATCGATGCCTTCAAATTTGGCCACAGCTTCTGGGGAAAGCACGCCATCGAAGCCAACAACCGGAGCGCCGGCTTCTGCCAGTTTGGCTGCCATGGCTTTTGCACCCACGCCGACAATGACGACCGCATTGCCAGCAACAAGAGCAGAGACAGCCTGAAGCAGCGCCATTTTTTCCGTAACCCCGACGACCAGCACGATACCACGAGGCGCAAAACTCAGACGGTTGGACTCGCCGGTTGGTCCGGACATTTCCCGCGGGCTCATATCACGCTGCAAGAAGACATCGAAGGTAACCGGCAAATTGTAGGCACTCTTGAGAGCTGCGAAACGATATTCCTTATCGGTCCACTTCTTGCGCTTTGCCTTGTCCGCCCGGAGCTGGTGGATTGCGTACTGGATTTCCGAAATTGGAGCAGAATCACCTTCTGGTGCAGCCGGTTCCTCATGCCGGTAAGGCAAGTAAAAGCGTTCCACATAGTTCGGTCCGCCTGCTTTTGGTCCGGTGCCAGAAAGCCCTTCGCCACCGAACGGCTGGGAAGCGACAACAGCGCCGATCTGGTTGCGGTTGATATATGCGTTGCCAACCTTGATTTGGTCGACAACTTCCTGCACGCGGTTATCCATGCGGGTATGCAAACCAAATGTGAGGCCGAAGCCTTTTGCATTGATGGCGGCAATCACATCATTGAGCTTACTTGCCTTGAACTTGGCAACATGAAGGACAGGGCCGAAGATTTCTTCTTCCAGTTCCTCGATGCCGTTAAGCTCGATGATGGTTGGAGCGCAGAAGACGCCGGTTTTCGGAGTAGCCAGCTGCTTGATAAGGCGGCCCTTGGCCCGCATCTTGTCGCAGTGGGTATCAATGCCCGCTTTGGCTGCTTCGTCGATGACAGGACCGATATCGGTAGACCATTCCCAAGGATTGCCGAGCGAAAGCTGATCGGTAGCACCTTTGAGCATTTCCATGACATGATCATAGATGTCTTCCTGAACATACAGCATACGCAGAGCAGAACAGCGCTGGCCTGCCGATTGGAAGGAAGACGAAACGATATCCTTGACGGCCTGTTCCGGCAGGGCGGTAGAATCAACGATCATCGCATTAAGACCACCGGTCTCGGCGATCAGTGGGGCGCTTGGATCGAGATTTTCTGCCATTGCACGGTTGATGGTCTGAGCTGTTTCCGTGGAGCCAGTGAAACAAACACCTGCGATGCGCGGATCTGAGGTGAGGGGTGTTCCAACAACGGACCCGCTACCAGGCAGCAACTGGATGGCACCCTTCGGCACGCCAGCTTCATGCATCAACTGAATTGCGCGGAAAGCCATGATCCCGGTCGGGCCTGCTGGTTTGGCAATCACTGCGTTACCTGCAGACAGGGCAGCCATGATCTGGCCTGTGAAAATGGCCAGAGGGAAGTTCCATGGAGAAATGCAGGCGATGGTACCCCGCGCCGTTCTGCCGCTCTTGGCATCCGTTTCCAGACGCTCAGCTTCAGCTGCATAATAATGGATGAAGTCGACAGCTTCGCGGACTTCACCGATCGCGTCGGTCATGACCTTGCCAGCTTCACGAGCGGCAATAGCAAAGAATTCCTCTGCATTGGCTTCGTAAAGCGTGGCGACCTTTTCCAGAATGGCAGAGCGTTCAGCAACCGGTTTGCCGGACCATACAGCAAAACCTTTTTCGCTCGCAGCCAGTGCTTTCTCAACATCGGCAGCAGATGCTTTTACCACCGTACCGATTTGCTCGTTCCGATCCGCCGGATTGTAAACCGGGTTTGCTGCTTCAGAAGATTTGTAACCGGAAATAAGAGGAGTTGCTTCCCAGATATGGGTCTTGAACTTACCACGTTTTTCATCGATAGCCGCAATGGAGATCGGATCCGTGTGATCCCAACCCTTGGAATTGTTACGGACGCCTTTGAAAATGTCCTTCGGCTTGGTCAGATACGGGTTCTCGATGGCATCGCCCAACTCGCGCACCTTGGCAAATGGATCGCCAGCAATCTCTTCGGGGCGAATGTCGGTATCGACAATCTGGTTTACAAAGGAAGAGTTGGAGCCGTTTTCGAGCAAGCGGCGGACCAGATAGGCCAGAAGGTCAGAGTGAGCCCCAACTGGCGCATAAATACGACAGGCGACTTTTTCCTGTTTGACCAAGGTGTCATGCAAAGCATCACCCATGCCATGCAGGCGCTGCAACTCGTAGGAGCCTTTGCCAACACGCGCAGAAATAGCCATTTCCATAACGGCGGTTGCGGTGTGAGCGTTATGGGACGCAAACTGCGGATAGATATGGTCAGTCATATCGAGCAGGCGACGGGCGTTTGACAAATAGGAAACATCCGTGTTGGCCTTGCGGGTGAAGACCGGGAAGCCTTCCAGCCCCATAACCTGTGCGCGCTTGATCTCGCTATCCCAGTATGCGCCTTTCACCAGACGAACCGTGATCTTGCGATCCAGCTTCTTGGCCAGCATATAGAGCCAATCGATAACAAAGCTTGCGCGGTGACCGAAGGACTGCACAACGATGCCGAAGCCATCCCAACCAGCTAGGGCAGGGTTGGACAGAACCGCTTCAATAACGTCAAGGGACAGATCAAGGCGATCCATTTCCTCGGCGTCGATGGTGAAGTTCATGTTGGCAGACCGCGCCAGTAGAGCAAGACCGAAGGTGCGGGAGACCAACTCGGACATGACCCGCTCTTTCTTGCCTTCTTCATAGCGAGGATGCAGAGCGGAAAGCTTGACCGAGAGACCGGGGTTTTTGTGCACGGAATCCGATTTGCAATAAGGGGCCAGAGTTGCAATCGCCTTGGAATAGGCCAGATGATATTTGATGCCATCGGCTTCGGTACGGGCAGCTTCGCCCAACATGTCAAAGGAATAGGTAAAGCCCTTGGCTTCATAATGCTTGCCGCGATGGATTGCCTTTTCGATGGTCGTGCCCAGAACAAACTGGCGACCAAGCTCTTTCATGGCCTGCCCAACTGCGGTGCGGATCACCGGTTCGCCAAGGCGTTTGACCATGGAGCGCATAGCAGCGGCGAGGCCTTCCTCGTCCTTCTCCTTCAGAATGCTGCCGGTCAACATCAAACCCCAGGTGGAGGTGTTGATGAGAGAAGAAGTCGATTTGCCAAGATGCTGGCCCCATTCGCTCGGAGTGATCTTGTCGGAAATCAAGGCATCAATGGTATCCGCATCAGGGACACGCAGCAGAGCCTCGGAAAGGCACATCAGCGCAACACCTTCGCGGGTGGACAAGCCATATTCCGCAAGGAAGTTTTCCATCATGGACGGCTTGGTTGTATTTCGGATCGTGCGGATGAGTTCGGCCGCGCGCTGGGAAATGCGCAGGCTCATGCGTTCATCCATGTGGGCTTCTTCAATCAGACGACGCACGTTTGTTGCTTCGTCTGCCAGATAATGTTCACGAATAACCTGACGCAGCTCGGATAGGCGGGCGTCCAGATCTTTGCCAGAGTCGAAAGACTGTTGATCCATAGGGTTCTCCTGGAAGTAGTTAATTCCTGACAGCCGTGGGGGGTGCTCTGACCTGCTTTTAGTGCAGTTTTATCGCCAGTAACGACAGCGGTCTGGATGAGTGATTGTTGTTCAAGAATAGCGGAAAATGCCTAGGCAAAGGGACCATAGTTTTGATAGATTTAGGATGTTCGCACGAATAGTTTGCGTGATTCAGCACGTTTTCACTACGAATTGGACAAATAATGGACAATTTGGATAAGATAGATCGAAATATCCTGACCCTGCTTGCAGATGACGGTCGCATCACCATTACAGAGCTGGCAAAAAAGGTCGGTTTATCAAAGACTCCCTGCCAGATCCGCATGCGCAGGCTGGAGGAGGGGGGTTATATTCGCGGCTATGCGGCGATCCTCGACCCGGAAAAACTGGGCGAGGGACATATTGCCTTTGTGCAGGTAACGCTCAGCGACACACGCTCGGAGGCGCTCAATGCCTTCAACGAAGCCACACGCCATATCCGAGAGATCGAGCAATGTCACATGATTGCGTCGAATTTTGACTATCTGTTGAAGATTCGCACCCGCGACATGAGCAACTATCGCAAGGTGCTAGGCGAGAAAATTTCGGCTCTTCCCTATGTCTCCCACACCTCCACCTTCGTGGTGATGGAAAGCGTTAAAGATAGGAGTTAGAAACCAGAAACCAGCTCAAGGCACCAGAACCGACAGCTCCTTGGCGTGCAGTTCTATGGTGATTTCGTCGGGCAAGTCATAGAGTTCGCCATCGCGGACGCATTGGGAGCCTTCGGGCTTTTCGTGCACCGTTAGCTTGACGCATTTGGCTGATTGAATTTCCAGATCAGGATTGTTCGGCGTCTGCCCGATGAGCAGATCGGCTCCAAGCTTGAGCGCCTGTTGCCAAGTGATCTTGCCCGCCATATAAACACCCAGTTCGCCACCATCGAGTTTTTCGGCATAGGGTGGGGCGGTGGAGCCAAACAGATTGTTTGAAACGGAGAGGGCGCTTAGCTGCCGCTCTTCGCGCCTGTCGTCCAGTTCTATGGTCACGCCACAGGTCGGCATGTGGGAGATCGTCTCCCAGAAGGCACGGGTGCTGGCCAGCATCTTGGTCACACGTGATTGATAGTCGAAATCGTTTCGCTTTCGAATCATTCTTGGATGCAGACCGACGGAGAACTGATGCACGAAGGGATCGCCGTTTGCTGTTGCGATATCGGCATTTTTCTTTCTACCGCCAGCGAGCGCATCAATCGCCAATTCCACATCAAGCGGAATATCGAGTGCACGAGCATAGAGATTCATCGTGCCTCCGGGCAGAACGGCAAGGGTCTTGCCATTGCGCCAGGCAGTATCGGCCGCCGCTGAAACCGTGCCGTCGCCACCTCCGGCAAGCAGAATGTCGAAATCTGCGGACTGGCTTTGCTCTTTCATCTGCTTGATGAGATCGGCGCCCCTGCCGGTAAAAATGGATAGCTGGTAGCCAGCGCCACCGAACGCCCGTTCAAGCATGCCGCGCACATGGCCGATCTCCAGCATCTGAAAGGTGCCGCTGCCTGTGTTGAGGAAGGCGGCGACATGTCCGGCTTGTTTCGCACCTGTCATCAAACAACTATCCCCGCCAATCGGCACATTGTTTTACTCTGCGCCATATTCCTCGTTATCCACTTTCACTGCGTTATAGAAATCGAGCAAGAGGTCATAATCTGCGGCGCTCACGCGACTCCAGTTCGGAATGAAAGGTACTTCCATGGGATTGTCCATGTAGGCGGCACCAGCTTCAACGATATTGGCAGCAAAGAGCTCGCAACTGCGCTCTTCGATATGGCGATCCGTATGCAGGCCGTTCATCATGGCATCATTGTAATAGGTCTCGACCATATCCAGCGACAGACGCAAATAGGTCGCCTTGAGTGTGCGGAAAAACTCGCCAGAGAAGACCACGCCATCAATGGCCAGCTTGCGGTAGAGCGCCTTGGCAATGTCGGTCGACATGCGCGACAGGCCCGCCGACGCATTTTCTTCCGAGAGCGGTTGGTGCTTGTGGTCATAGATATCAGCGATCTCCACCTGACAGACAGCCTTGGAGGAGAAATTACGGTGCACCTCGGACAACACGCCAATTTCCAACCCCCAGTCGGAAGGGATACGCATATCAGGCAGCATATAGGTGCGCATGGCGAATTCACCGGCAAGCGGATACCGGAAGGCCTGTAGATATTCCAGATATTCATTGTTGCCGATCAGCTTGCGCAGGGAGAGAAGCAGCGGCGTAATGAACAGGCGGGTAACGCGGCCATTGAGCTTACCGTCCGCTATGCGCGGATAATAGCCCTTGCAGAATTGGTAGGAAAAATTGGGATTGGCGACCGGATAAACAAGGCGGGCCAGCATCTCCTTGTTGTAGGTGATGATATCGCAGTCATGCAGCGCCACCACATCGCTGTTTTTGGCCGACAGCACATAGCCCATGCAATACCAGACATTACGCCCCTTCCCCGGTTCGGTCGGAGCAAGTCCCAACTCCTGCAAGCGCGCATCAATCGCTCTTAGCCGTGGACCATCGTTCCAGAGCACCACATGATCCTGCGGCAGGCGCGCAAAATATTGCTTGGCATAGCGATATTGCTCTTCGTTGGCCCGATCCAGCCCGATAACGATCTGGTTGATGAATTTGGCTTTGCTCAACTCATCAAGGATGTTGGACAGAGCTGGCTGTTCAAGTTCGGAGAACAGAGAGGGGAGAATCAGCGTGATCTTCCGGTTTTGGGCATATGTCTCAAGAATCCGCTCCATATTTTCCGCCGATGCGGTTGGGAAATGATGCAGGGTCGCCACTTTGCCATTCTGATGAAAATCGCCCATTTGACACTCCGTTTCCAATTATGATTTGTCAGATCTTCTGATCCGTAACTATTTCTAAAATTGCTTCGTTCCAGCCAGTGGGGCCGGGCTTCACTGTTCGCCTGATGCTGCCATCATCTTCGCCCTTGAGGTGCGGCAAGGTTTTGCCGTCGGGATTGTTAATGATGACGCCAATGTCAGCTGTCTGCAGCATTTCGATATCATTGGCTGCATCGCCAAGCGCTATCGACTTGATTGATGACGACACCCGCTCGTTCAGAATGCGTTGCATCTGATCGGCCTTGGTGGCACCGAAAGACAGCGTGTAGTAGCGCCCACCTTGGCGGGCTTTAAGACCCATTTGTTCGAGATAGGCTTCAAAACGGCGCTTCTCTTCGTCATTGCCTGAAAAAAGGCCCGGCTCGGAAAAGAGACGCCGCGCGGCAAGAGCTGCGTTGGACTGTGGCAGACCAGTTTGCGCCGTAATCACCTCAACGCTCCAGTCACCAAAGCCGGTAAAGAGGCTTCGCAAGTTTGCTGGCATCTGTGCCAAAACAGAACGGATGCGTTGATAGTCGCTTTCGGCTCGGGCCAGGCTTTCCGGATCCGCATGCGCAGGCAGCAAGCCCGCCCCGTTCTCAACAATCGCCGGGCAATGACCAAAACCCAACTCATCACGCAGAGGCGCGATTTCAAACGCCGTTTTGCTGGAGGCCAGAATGAGCGGAATATCAAGTTTGTGCAGCAGCGCAAGCGCCGGTTTGGCCGGAGCGTAAGAGTAGCTGGCATGATCCAGCAAGGTTCCATCGAGATCGGTAAAAATAACGAAGGACATATACTGCCTAACGGTTGGCCAAGATGGCGCGCAAAGAACATTGATCAATAGATAGCATTATTTCAATCCCTTCGCCAACATCATAACGCGAGGAGAAGAGGGCCGCGTTCTACTCGCTGCTTTTCGAGACCCTTCTCATTGTCAAATTGATCCGTCCCGGTTCCTTGAGCAACAGGGACGTTCCCGGATAGATCTTGTCGACACCGTGAAATGCCAAACGATCCTCCCCATCAAGGATAAAAAGATCTCCTGATCTAAGCGTATAACTCTTTGTGGGACCGTTTCGTTCCCGACCGCCCAAGCGAAATCGTGCATCATCGCCCAGCGAGACCGAAAGAATCGGTGCATCGAAGTCTTCTTCGTCATTGTCGACATGAAGCCCCATTTTGGCTTCAGGACTATAATAGTTGATGAGACAGGCTTCTGGAGGGCGAGGGTAACCGGTGGTCTCGCCCCAAAGATTGAGGAAGCTTTGCGGCATGGCAGGCCACGGTTTGCCGGTGACCGGATGAGTCGCTTGATAACGATAGCCGGATTTATCCGAAACCCAGCCCAGCGGTCCGCAGTTGCTCATACGAACCGAAAAAGGGCGCCCCCAACGCGGCATGGTTGGCGTGAAAAGAGGAGCCTTTGCGACAAGGCCCCGGATTTCTTCAAGCAGTGCCTGCTGTGCTTCTAAATCAAGATAGCCGGACAGATGCTGCAAATCCCGTTTCCCTTTTCCTCTTTGAAAACCGGTTATTGCCCGAATAGAAAGGCTTTTGGAAACTGCTGATAGAGCGGCAGGCCCTCCCAATAGGCGTCGGTTGGGCCAATAGCGAATTCGACAACATTCCATTGTCCATAATCATGCTTGAGCAAAACAACCGTTTGCAGTCCATCCTGATGTTCCCATGGCTCGTACACCGGCGTGTGAGGGTCGATCTGGCCACCGCCAGGCCTCTGAGGGTTCACTGCTGCAAAAGCCCAACCATCATAGACACGCAGCCAGGAAACAAAAAACTCTATCGGTTTTCCCAAACGCACCTCAAGAATCGGACGCACGGCATTGAGGATGGCCGTCCGCTCAGGATCCCCTTGTTGAGGCGTGTAGACCTCTTTAGCGTTCACCATTGAAGGCAGGCTAACCGTGAAGAAAAGAGCTATGGCCAATAAAAAATTGCGCATGACTTCTCCAAAACAAATCAAATTCACGGATTAAATATGCCTGAAAGGTAGCATAGCATCTTATAGGCGCAAAGCCCTCATAAATCCCGCATACGTAGATATCAGCAGCAAGATATTATTTCAGTCTTGAGAGTTGTGGGGAATTATAGGCATTAACTTGACCTTAACCCGCCAGACCCTCTTTATTTTCTCGCTTTCCTCTTATATGAGGGATGCCAATTTTAAAAAAGGTCGCAAATGCACTCAAAGATGCTTGATTTGTGCCTTGCAGTCCGCCTAAACGGCTCCTATATGTGCCATGAATGTAAATCCCAACCCGCGCGATACACGCGCATCTTCATGGGGGCTGGGCCGAATTATCGGCGCTTATAACCGCTTTTAAAGGGTTTGACCGGCCTGCCGAAAGGAGAAGAGAGAATGAGTAAAGTCATCGGTATTGACTTGGGTACCACAAACTCGTGCGTATCCATTATGGATGGTAAAGAACCTAAAGTCATCGAAAACGCTGAAGGTGCCCGTACCACACCTTCCATGATCGCCTTCACAGATGATGGCGAGCGTCTTGCTGGTCAGCCGGCCAAGCGTCAGGCTGTTACCAACCCAATGAATACACTGTTTGCCGTCAAGCGTCTGATTGGTCGTCGCTATGATGATCCGGCTGTCACCAAAGACAAGGATCTGGTTCCGTTCAAGATCGTCAAGGGCGACAATGGTGATGCATGGGTAGAGGTTGAGGGTGGTAAATACTCTCCTTCACAGGTATCAGCCATGATCCTTCAGAAAATGAAGGAAACCGCTGAAGATTATCTCGGTGAACCGGTAACTCAGGCCGTTATCACTGTTCCTGCATACTTTAACGATGCTCAGCGTCAGGCAACCAAAGACGCCGGCAAGATCGCTGGCATGGAAGTGCTGCGTATCATCAACGAGCCGACCGCTGCTGCTCTGGCCTATGGCCTTGACAAGAACGACGGTAAAACCATTGCGGTTTATGACCTTGGTGGTGGTACGTTCGACGTGTCCGTACTGGAAATCGGCGACGGCGTGTTTGAAGTGAAATCCACCAACGGTGATACCTTCCTTGGTGGTGAAGACTTTGATATGCGTCTGGTCGACTATCTGGTCGAAGAGTTCAAGAAAGATAGCGGCATCGACCTCAAGAAGGACAATCTTGCTTTGCAGCGCCTCAAAGAAGCCGCTGAAAAAGCCAAGATCGAGCTTTCTTCTTCGACCCAGACCGAAATCAACCTGCCATACATCACGGCAGATGCTTCTGGTCCCAAGCACTTGGCTCTGAAACTGACCCGTGCGAAATTCGAAGCTCTGGTTGATGATCTGATCAAGCGCACAATCAAGCCATGCGAAGCTGCTTTGAAGGACGCTGGTCTTTCCGCTTCCGAAATCGACGAGGTTGTTCTGGTCGGTGGTATGACCCGTATGCCTAAGGTTCAGGCTGCTGTTAAACAGTTCTTCGGCAAGGAACCACACAAGGGTGTGAACCCGGACGAAGTGGTTGCCATGGGTGCTGCCATTCAGGCCGGCGTGCTGCAGGGCGACGTGAAAGACGTTCTGCTGCTCGACGTGACCCCGCTGTCTCTGGGTATCGAAACCCTCGGCGGTGTGTTCACCCGCCTGATCGACCGCAACACGACGATCCCGACCAAGAAGAGCCAGGTCTTCTCTACGGCTGATGACAATCAGAATGCCGTGACGATCCGCGTCTTCCAGGGTGAACGTGAAATGGCTGCCGACAACAAGATGCTTGGCCAGTTTGATCTGGTTGGTATCCCACCGGCACCACGTGGCGTTCCGCAGATCGAGGTGACTTTCGATATTGACGCTAACGGCATCGTCAATGTTTCCGCTCTCGACAAGGGCACCGGCAAGGAGCAGAAAATCTCCATCCGTGCTTCTGGTGGTCTGTCTGATGACGAGATCGAAAAGATGGTCAAGGATGCTGAAGCCAACGCCGAAGCTGATAAACAGCGCAAGGAACTGGTTGAAGCCAAAAACCAGGGCGAGGCTCTTGTTCACTCCGGTGAGAAATCTCTTGCTGACTATGGTGACAAGGTTTCCGAAGCTGATAAATCCGCGATCGAAGCTGCCATTGCAGAACTGAAAACTGCTCTTGAAGGCGATGATCTGGAAAATATCAAGGCCAAGACCGAAGCAATGACTCAGGCTTCCATGAAGCTTGGTGAAGCCATGTATTCGGCTCAGCAGTCTGATGAAGAAGCCCGCGCAGCTGCAGATGCTGCTGCGGACGCTGCCAAGGATGAAGACATCGTTGATGCGGACTTCGAGGAAGTTCACGAAGACGACTCGAAAAAATCCTAAGCGGACTTCATGATCTAACAGAATCCAATGAAGTCGGCGCCAAACTGGCGTCGACTTTTTGGTAAAGGTGGATAGCAAATATGTCCAAAGCCGATTTTTATGAAACGCTTGGGGTGTCCCGCGGGGCTGACGACAAGGAATTGAAAAGTGCCTTTCGTAAGAAGGCTATGCAATTCCACCCTGATCGCAACCCTGACAATCCAGATGCTGAAGCACGTTTTAAAGAAGTCAATGAAGCTTACGAGATTCTGAAAGACCCTGAAAAACGGGCCGCTTATGATCGTTATGGCCATGCAGCCTTCGAACAAGGCGGTATGGGGCAGGGCTTCGGCAATGACTTCGGCTCTTCCATGTCCGACATCTTCGAGGATATCTTCGGAGAGATGATGGGCGGAGGAAGACGATCTCGCGGACGTGAGCGCGGCGCTGACCTGCGCTACAATATGGAAATCACGCTCGAAGAAGCGTTCCATGGCAAAACCGCTGAAATCGAAGTTCCTACATCCGTAACATGCACGAAATGTTCGGGAAGTGGCGCCAAACCGGGCACGTCTCCCAAACCATGTCCTACATGTGGCGGTATGGGCAAGGTACGGGCGACGCAGGGCTTCTTCACTGTTGAGCGCACTTGCCCGACCTGTCACGGTCGCGGCGAAATCATCGATGATCCATGTGATGCTTGCGGTGGCGTAGGGCGGACGACAGAAAACCGTACCCTCTCGGTCAACATTCCGGCAGGTATCGAAGATGGCACACGCATTCGGCTCTCCGGAGAAGGGGAAGCAGGCATCAGAGGCGGGCCATCGGGTGATTTGTACATCTTCCTGACGCAGAAGCCCCATGATCTGTTTCAGCGTGATGGTGCAGATATTTTCTGTCGCGTTCCGATTTCGATCACCACTGCTATTCTGGGTGGACAATTCGAAGTTCCCACTGTGGATGGCGGCAAGACGCGTGTCAGAGTGCCTGAAGGAACCCAGAGCGGCAAGCAATTTCGCCTAAGAGGCAAAGGCATGCCGGTTATGCGTAGCCAGCAATATGGTGATATGTATATTCAGGTGGAAGTGGAAACACCACGCAAGTTGACCAAGCGCCAAAGAGAGTTGATTCAGGAGTTTGATTCACTGACCAGTGATGATAATCATCCAGATAGCACCGGCTTCTTCGCGAAAGTAAAAGATTTTTTCGAACGAATTAGCGAGTAGCGCCAAGACAATCTTCTATTTGATGAAAAAAGGAGACATCAGCCGATTGTCTCCTTTTTTGTGCCGTCAGAGTCGATAATTCTTGCGGCTTAAATTATCAAAAAGCTTCGATCCATACCATTTGGGCCTTTTCTCTGACACAAATTCACCTTACATGCATAAGACATGATTTGGTCAATTCCGATGGCTTTTGAATTTGTCGGACAGACCGCCAATCCCTTTGCCAAACTCAATTGCAATCGGATTGAAGTATTCTCGGGGATCCCATGCTCAAGCACTTGCGAAATCATCCTTTAAAAGTTCAGCTCCCCGACGAGATTCGGTTTTTAAGGCAATGGTTTGATAATCCAAAAAAGATAGGTGCCGTTGCACCATCAAGCCCGGCTTTGGCACGAAAAATGGCTTCCTATATTCCCGTGGATGAGTCAGGTCTGGTGTTGGAACTGGGGCCGGGAACCGGTGTTGTTACCAATGCTATTCTGAACCGTGGCATCGATCCAGCGCGCGTTTTGGCCGTTGAATATTCAAGTGACTTTGTCAGCATCCTGAATGATCGTTTTTCAGGCGTGACCGTCGTGCAAGGTGATGCTTATGATTTTGAATCCATTCGCCAAAACCACATTCAGGCTCCTCTTTCGGCGGTCATATCCAGCCTGCCACTATTCACGAGCCCCAAAAAAATACGCAAGCGGCTCATTTCAATGTGTCTTGATGCCTTGACACCCGGCTCGCCTTTTATCCAGTTTTCCTATGCTCTGGTCCCTCCGGTTTCGGAAAAAGAAGGCAACTTCACAATCGAGACAAGCCATTGGATATTGGGGAATTTACCGCCCGCACGGGTCTGGATCTATCGCCGCCCTATCAATTGACAGGCGCGTTGTTCGCGTTTTTCACCCATCCGAACTGTTTATCAATCATTGAGCACTATCGTTTGCCCTAGCCAAGCCCTTGTCGCGGTTTGAGCCCTCTGGAGGAATGATAATGCAGCAAATTCGTCTTCTCTGTCTTGCCGGTTCCACTCGCTCGGGCAGCTTTAATCAACTGCTTGCTGGCGCCATGGCCAAAGAACTGAGCCTCTTGGAAATGGACGTGACCTTCTTGTCCTTGCAGGACTATCCGTTGCCTCTTTTCAACGCAGATGACGAAGCAGGAAGCGGCTTGCCTGAAAATGCTGTCAAACTGGCCAAAATGCTGGCCTCCCATGATGCTGTCTTCATCGCAAGCCCGGAATATAACGGTTCCCTAACGCCGCTGCTGAAAAACACTCTGGACTGGATTTCTCGCGTACCAAAAACTGGTCGGTCACCCTTCACCGATCCTGTTTATGCCATTGGTTCGGCATCCCCCGGCAAATTTGGCGGCATGCGGTCCCTTGCTCATCTCAGGGACATTCTGTCCGCTCTGGGCGCACTGGTTATTCCCGAGCAGCTTAGCATCAGCATGGCTCATCAGGCATTTGATGAAAAAGGCAATCTCTCCAATGACAGGGATTCGATGTTCCTTGGTCTATGCGCGAAAAGCCTCGTCCATATAGGGCAGCGCAAAAAGCCGCTTGATTGGAACTAGGCAAGAAGTTTCCTTTCCAATCTGGACCCCTTTACGCGGAAGTGATATGGCTCTGACCGATTTGTCCCACCGGAACAGGAGCCGTCGTCAATGTCACTTACCCCTCGTGATCGTCTGATCGTGCCACTTGATGTGCCAAGCGTTGAAGAAGCCAAAGAAATCATCACAGATCTTGGCGAGAGTGTTTCATTCTACAAAATTGGCTATCAGCTTGGATATGCAGGTGGATTTGATCTGACCCGCGCTCTGATAAGCGAAGGCAAAGACGTCTTCATGGACCTGAAGCTTCTGGATATCGACAATACGATCGAAAAAGGGGTCGTCTCCATTTCCACCCTCGGGGCCAAATTTCTGACCATTCATGCCTATCCAAAGGCAATGAGAGCGGCCGTTGCAGGCAGAGGCAAAACATCGCTGCAGCTTCTGGGTGTTACTGTGCTCACTTCCATGGATGACGCAGATCTCAACGAAGCCGGATATCGCTTTTCCGCCACCGAACTGGTTGCAAAACGCGCCGCAGACGCGCGCGCCGCAGGAATGGACGGAATCGTCTGTTCGGCGCAAGAAGCCTCAGCCATGCGCTCGATTGTTGGACCTGATATCGCCATCGTCACACCAGGCATTCGCCCAGCCGGTGCCGATGTTGGTGATCAGAAACGCGTCATGACGCCTAAAAAGGCCATTTTGGAAGGCGCAGACTACCTGGTGGTAGGCCGTCCTATTCTGGCGGCGGATAACCGCAGAAAGATGGCTGACAGCATCATAGACGATATCAGTGCTGCTCTGTCAGAGAAGAGCTAGGTTCGCGATCAGGCTCCTGACCGCCACGCAGACGTGACCGTATGGGTATTGATCAGGAGCTTATCGTCAATAACTCCATTATTTTCAGCAGCCCGCTATCGGGCCATGACCATGGCAGGCTGAAGAACCGGCGCCTCGAATTCCCCAAATCGCCAAGCTTTTCGATCTGATCTCATTTTCTTCAAGAGCTGAATTTGGGAGATCATCAAGCTGATGACCATCAACAAGAGCCCCGGTGCGATCAGAGAATATAGATACTTCTTGGGAATGATATTAAGGAATGCCTTGCCGGATCGATTGGGACTGACATGGGCTAAAACCGTGCGCCCGACTGAATAGGCCGCAATTTCCTTTTTCACCTTGCCCGGCGATTTGAAGCGCATTTTTGACAAAGACAATTGATTGCCGGTTATCACAAGGCCATTTTCAATATAGCTATATTCGATGTTGGCCGTGAATACGGGAACACCATCCTTGTATGGTATTCTGACAACGTCTGCCCGCGTGATGGTCACTTCACGTTGCTCCCAGCCTTTTACGTCTCTGGCGGTAAAATAATGCGCAACGCCAACAAGGAAGAGCAGAAAACCCGCAACAATCAATATGAATTTTGCAACATCAATTGCTGTAATTTGCCGAAATCGAGAATGTTTCGGAGCTATGATCCACGCAGATCTGGCTTGCGGAGGCTCGCAATTGACGCCTCTAACCCCTGAATAGTGATATGCGGATTGATAACGCATGACATTAAACCTGGTTGTTAAGAATTCAAGAATCGAAGCAATTATTAATTTTTTATTAAAATATATATAACACAAGAATACATCAAAAGGCGATTCCACTTTTGGAGTCTTTATAGAATTTATATTTCACCCTTTTCAAAAAATTCTTATTTTTCTAATAGAACCTATAGGAATTATATTCCAACCGAGTCTAAATGGCATGTTTGTTACTTTTTTCCTTATACCGATGAGTCATGGTAATTTCATAGTCCATTAGGATGAAACCTAAACACGTAATTTTGAAATGCATAGCCTCATGATTTCTAAAGGCGAGAGTCTAGTGGATCCAGCGATCAAAATTAAAAATGTAATTAATGATATTATTTCGGGTTTAAAACGGGAAGGCCGAACTTTACTTGTCTTTTTAAAGCTTTTGTTTTGCAAAAAGCCCAGATTGGCTACCTGCATTTCAGCAGTTTTTTGCCTCGATTTTCCAGTTATACCCCACAGACGCATGAAGTAAGTAGGCGGATTGGGACAAATTTGATGATTATGGGACATTCTCACTCTGCAAATACTCGTATTGGACTTGCACTAAGGTCATATACCGCATAGAAGAAAGCCTGACTATTCACCCTTCTCGAAACATACGGTGGAACTGCGTTATGACCGATATACGGCTTGTTGTGGTAGGTGCTCAGGGACGCATGGGACGCGCTCTCATCAAAGCGATTACCGAGCAGCAGGGTGTATGTGTGGCCGGTGCGATAGAACGGGTCGGATCTGAGTGCATCGGTTTGGATGCCGGCACTTTAGCGGGTGTACAGTCTCTTGACGTGCCTGTCAGCTGCGATCTGGATGCAGCCCTTGAGTCTGCAGATGGCGTTATCGACTTCACCACTCCTCAGGCCAGTCTTTCATTTGCGCGGATCACCGCTGCAAAAAACAAGCTGCATATCGTAGGAACCACCGGTTTTACTCAGGAAGAGGAAGCCGAGCTCAAGACCATTGCTGAGAGCGGCGCTACGATGGTTCGATCCGGCAATATGAGCCTGGGGGTCAATCTTCTTTCAAAGCTGATCGAACAGGCCACCAAGGCGCTTGACGCAGACTTTGATATAGAAATCCTTGAAATGCATCACAAGCATAAAGTGGACGCCCCTTCGGGCACGGCCCTGTTGCTTGGTGAAGCTGCTGCGCAGGGGCGCGGCATTGATTTGCACACCAATGCCGTCATGTCTCGGGAAGGCATGACCGGTGCCCGGGAACGGGGAAGCATCGGATTTGCCACATTGCGTGGAGGGTCGGTTGTTGGTGAGCATAGTGTGATTCTGGCAGGGGAAGGCGAGCGCATTGAGCTCACGCATAAGGCCCAGGATCGCTCCATTTTTGCCCGTGGTGCCGTCAAGGCTGCATTGTGGGCAAAAGACAAACCCGTTGGCTATTACTCCATGATGGATGTTCTGGGACTGAATTGAACAGGCACGCCACATGGCGAAGTTTTGAACCGCAAAGAGGGCAATTCTGGCGCAACAAAAGCGCGAGAAATGTTGTAACCGATTTAACAAGGCGCTTTTCTGGCCGCTCTGCGGATTACGCTTTCAGAAGAGTGCTTCAATTTGCAGTTAAGGAGTGGATCCGATGGAACGGACACTAGTGCTGGCACGTCATGGCCAGAGCGATTGGAATCTGAAAAACCTTTTCACCGGCTGGAAAGACCCTGGTCTTACCGAACAGGGCACGGCTGAAGCCATTGCTGCTGGCAAGAAGCTCAACGATATGGGCATGAAATTCGACGTTGCCTTTACCTCTGATCTGCAGCGCGCCCAGAAAACCTGCCAGCACATCCTCGATGGCGTTGGTCAGTCCGACCTGACCACCTACCGCGATCTCGCTCTGAACGAACGTGATTATGGCGATCTGTCAGGCCTTAACAAAGACGACGCTCGCAAGAAATGGGGCGACGAGCAGGTTCACATCTGGCGCCGTTCTTACGACGTTCCTCCTCCGGGTGGTGAAAGCCTGAAAGATACCGCTGCACGCACCCTGCCTTACTTCATCACCGACATTCTGCCACAGGTTATGGCTGGCAAGTCTGTTCTTTGTGCAGCACACGGTAACTCCCTGCGCTCCATCGTGATGGTTCTGGACCGTCTGACCAAGGAAGAAATCCTTGAAGTCAATCTGGGCACCGGTGTTCCGATCGTTTACAAATTCAACGCTGACACCACTATCGCTTCCAAGGAAATCCTTGGCTAATTGGTGCAATGTTGCAGCTGTTTTTCAGCAGAATTTTCGAAAGGGTGGCTTCGGTCACCCTTTTTTATGGCGTGCATTTTCTAATTAAGTATACTATTTCGATATATTTAACGTTGATATCGAGTACATCGTCATGCCTGCTCTCAAAAGCGAACCGAAGTTATCTAAATTTAGTCAATCTGATAAATCAGTTTCAAACGGCCCCTGTGCCGTGGCAAGGCCAACATCAGAGCTTGTAATTGGTATGGTTGGGGCTGTCGGAGCTGGGGTTACAAAAACGGCAAATGAATTAAAAGGAAAACTTGAAACAGATTACGATTATCACGTCGAAATAATTAGAGTAAGCGACATAATTTCATCAATGAAGACTTTAGATTCTACTTTAGATAGTACATCCAGAATAACTCAACTTCAAAAACTCGGAACTGAATTACGCAATGATTTTGGTGAAGATATTTTAATTTCAAAAGCAATTGAGAAAATTGCAATCTCAAGAGATGTTAATAAAGGGTATGATCATTCCAAGACCGTTCCTCAAGCAATAAATAGAAGAATTGCAACCATAATTGATTCTATTAAGCACCCAGAAGAAAGCAAAAAGCTTTCTGATGTCTATGGAGACGTTTACTGGCAATTTACTGTTTTTGCTCCCGAGACGGTAAGAGAAAACAGGCTTAGAAACATAGGTGTAGATAAAGGAAAACTGCACGGAATATTCACAACAGATACTAATGATAAAGACAATCACGGTCAAAAAGTAAGTGATACAGCATTATTATCAAATTTTTTTGTTAGAAATGATGGGCAGAATACCCACCGTTTAGAAAGTGTTTTGGACAGGTTTCTTGAAATTCTCTTTAATGTTTCCACTCATACTCCAACCCAGCAAGAAACAGGAATGCTCACAGCAGTAACTGCGGCCAGCAAATCTGCTTGCCTATCGCGACAAGTTGGCGCTGCTCTATATTCAAATAAAAATGAGCTATTGAGCACTGGTTGTAATGATGCTCCGCGTTACGGTGGGGGTTTGTATAAAACAGAAGATAATGATTGTGATCACAGATGTTATAAATGGCAATCGCAAGAATGCCATAATGATAGACATAAAAAGGAACTATACTCTCAAATTTTTGAAAAAATTAACACTTTTGAGAATAAGCTTGATCAAGAAAAAATTACTTCAGCGCTGAAGAAAACTCCGATTAAAGGTCTCATTGAGTACAGTCGTGCTGTGCATGCTGAAATGGAAGCAATTCTCTCTGTTGCTAGAACAGGTAAATTGGGAATAGTCGGTGGTAGTTTATATTCGACAACCTACCCCTGTCATAATTGTGCGAGACATATTGTTGCTAGTGGCATAGAGAACGTTTATTACATTGAGCCATATGCAAAAAGCTTGGCAATCGATTTGCATAGTGATGCGATTTCAGTATCTGAAAATGACACAGGCAAGGTTGCATTTCTTCAATATGAAGGAGTCGGACCGCGCAGTATGTTAAAATTGTTCGGGCATGGATTAAAACGTAAAGATGAAGGAAAAGCTATTCAAAGTCAGAAAAAAACTGCTAATCCAGTCTTTGCCCCTTCAATTGACGGATTCACAACGCACGAAATTCGGGTTATAAAGCAGCTAAAAGATTTAAATCTCCCTTCAGAAGAAAGCGCCGCCAATGTCTGAATTCAACCGAAATCAGAAATCTTTCTTTTTTGTATTTGATAGCTCAAATCAGAGAGAACCAAATCCTGGCAAACAGGTTGACCAAACTATGCCAGGCTATCTCTCAACGGAAAGAATTTCTCATGAGGCGTCAGAAGAGGCCAAGCAGAGATTACTGTCTCGTCTAGAGAAATTTGGCTGTTAGAGAAATTGTATAAGAATTTTCGAAAGGGTGGCTTCGGTCACCTTTTTTTGTGCCAAGCTAGTCTAGCTGTTTATCTTGATCAGGCCATCTTCTGAGGCGGTTTGCGCGCTATGGCCCTGTTCCCAGCCAAGAATGGCGCGTTTGCGTGTCAGGCCCCAGTGATAGCCGCAGATCGAACCTCCCTTACCCAGCACGCGATGGCAGGGGACCACAAAGGAAATCGGATTTTTCCCGACCGCAGTTCCTACGGCCCGTGATGCTTTGGGCTTGCCCATATGCTGGGCGATGGCCGAGTAGGTCGTCATGGAGCCGATAGGAATCCTCAGCAGCGTTTCCCAGACACGAACTTCGAAGTCGGTTCCAATGAGCGTAATCCGCAAGGGCTGATCTTGCTGCCAAGCTTCAGGATTGAATATCTTTAAGGCAAAAGGCCGGGTCGCTTCGCCATTTTGTTGATAGGAAGCATTCGGCCACCGGCGGCACATATCGTCAAACGCGGCCTGTTCTTCGCCTTCATCAGCAAAGGCAAGGCCGGCCAGCCCATGGTCAGTGATCATGATCAACGCCTTGCCGAATGGGCTGGGATGAAATCCATATTGAATGGTAAGTCCGGCACCCTTGGCTTTATATGCACCGGGAGTAATTGCCTCATGGGTGACAAAGAGGTCATGCAGACGGGACGAGCCTGACAAGCCCACTTCAAATGCGGTTTCCATTACGGAAGCGGATTGATCCAATATTTTCTTGGCATTATCCAATGTTACAGCCTGAACAAACCCTTTTGGTGACAACCCGCCTGTCCATCTCGTGAACAATCGCTGCAAATGATGCGGAGACAATTCCATATGATCGGAAAGACGCTCAAGACTTGGCTGTTCACGCCAGTGATCTGTCAAATATTCGATAGAACGCCGAATGGTGTCATAATCTCGCAAGGCTTCTTGCCTGTCTTCTGGGCTCATTTGCACATCCGTCAAAACGGGGCAATCACCATCCAGTGTCAGGCTTGTAAGGGGCGTTTGTTTCTGCGTCATGGTGTCATCCCGTTCTTTGCTGTCTGATGATGCTAATCGTTTCTCGAACTTTCAACCACCCGAAACTTGCTTTCACTTTGATCTTGTCTCAAAGCGTGAAGACTCTCATAAAGGCAAGGACCAATATCGGGCACAGACCAGACCTTTCGACTGAACCAAAGGGGATCACCGTGAGCGAGAATGAAGCCGCCGCTTCCAAAAGCAATCCCAAAACCTCCAAAAAGGTTTTGACCAAGAGCAAGAAGCCAACGCGTCGCAAATGGAGCAAGATGCCCAAAGAGGATATTGAAGAGCTATTTGCGCGCTTTTCCCGCCAGCGGCCAAACCCGCGCGGTGAGCTGGACTACACAAGCGCCTATACGCTTCTTGTTGCTGTGGTTCTGTCTGCTCAGGCCACCGATGTCAGCGTCAACAGGGCTACAGGGCCGCTTTTTGCCATTGCTGACACACCAGAGAAAATGGTGAAGCTTGGACAAGAGGCCGTTGAAGGCTACATCAAGACCATTGGGCTTTATCGCAACAAGGCCAAGAATGTCATTCTCCTTAGCCAGAAGCTTATCGATGAGTTCGGCGGTGAGGTGCCTGCTGATCGGGACGCTTTGGTCAGTTTGCCCGGTGTGGGGCGCAAAACAGCAAATGTCGTGCTCAATATCTTTTTTGGCCAACCAACCATCGCTGTTGACACGCACATCTTCCGCCTTGCCAATCGGTTGGAGCTGGCACCGGGCAAGACCGTCGATGAAGTTGAAATGGCGCTGGAACATGTCATTCCCGAGCCCTATGTGCGCCATTCCCATCATTGGCTTATTCTGCATGGGCGCTACATATGCAAGGCCCGTAAACCCGATTGTCAGAAATGTATCGTAGCCGATCTATGCCGCTACAAGGAAAAGACCTATTCTGTCCCGGCTCCAATCGTGGAGCTTGATCCTTACGAGAACAAACAGAGCAACCCCGATAGCACGGGTGAATTCAAGGACTAGGCTTTCTTCTGCTTAATCAAGCTGACTAAAAGGGTTTGGTTTTTTGAAATGGCACCGAATACATAACAGCTTTCCTTAGGAAGTCTCGATAATTCGTTGACAAGTCAATGAATAAATATTATTGACTTGTCAACAATTTGAAGGTTTTTCATGAGCGCTACAAACGATTTTGAACGCACCTCGCCCATTCGCAAGATTTCGATTCTGCATCGCCTTAATCTAAATTTTCTTGCCGCTCCGTTGCAAAAACTGGGTCTGGCGCGAGGAAGCTTGCCATTTTTGATGGAAGTTCTAAGCAGAGAGCAGGTCATTCAAGAAGAAATTACGCAATCCCTATCCATTGATCGCGCAGCAACAGCCCGTGCAATGCAGATCATGGAAAAGGATGGCTTCATTTTTCGCGAAGATGATCCCAAAGACAAACGCTGCAAACGTATTCATCCGACGAAAAAAAGCGCAGAGATTCAGTCAGAAATTCTCACGATATTGCAGCAGCAAATAGATATTCTCTTTGACGGCTTCAGCGAAGAAGAAAAGACACTTTTCCTAAACCAGCTCGATCGGATGATCGAGAATATACGAAGTAAAAAGTAAAAGAATTCAGATGCTTAAAAAGATCAACTTTCGGAACATACCACTGTTTGTGGTAGGCCTGTTCATGATGGCCACAGGCGTTTCCCTATCTGTTAAAGCAGATCTGGGCGTCTCGCCAATTTCCTGTATCCCATATGTTTATAGCCAATATTTCCCACTGAGCCTTGGTCAATTGACCATCGCGATGAATTGCATTTTCCTCTTGATGCAGATTCTGATTTTGCGTCGGAAATTCCCGCCCATTCAGCTCATACAGGTTCTGGCGGTTGGCGTTTTAGGCTATTTCATCGATTTTTCACTCTATCTGTTGCAGGATTTAAATCCCACCAGCTACCCCGCCCAGATCGCCTGTCTTCTTGCAAGCTGTCTGATTATGTCCTTTGGCATTTATCTGGTGGTCACCATGCGCGTGACCTACATTCCGGGGGACGGGCTGGTTCTGGCTATCACCAACACTTTTACGAACAATTTTGGCAAAACCAAAATCGGCTTTGACAGCACGATGGTCCTGATCGGGCTATCAAGCTCGTTGCTGCTGGTCCATAAACTGATTGGCATTCGTGAAGGCACGATCATTGCTGCCCTTTTGGTAGGTTATTTCGTACAGCTCTACTCAAAACTTGCCGAGGGTGCTTTGAAACGCATAAGGGTCAACACCCGGTAACAATCATCAGGCACCGTTCATCCTTGAGGGAATAGACCCTGTTACACGCTTGTGAACATGAACCATGAAGGCCGTAGCAAACAAGGGCGTCAGAAGGTTCAAAAACGGAATAGCAACGAATAGAGAGATCAACAGGCCCGATAAAAAGATTTTGGCACCATGGCGGGACCGAAGCTCTTTGACTTCCTGTCTTGACCTGAAGCGCAAAGCCGACTGTTCAAAATATTCCCTGCCGAGCAAATATCCGTTCGCTACGAAGAATAATGGAACACCGAGCCCCAGAAACGGGATCAGGATCAGAACAATCAGGTTGACGCCGATGACAACGCCCAGGAAGCGGATCGTCTGAACAATCGCTTCCATCATGGGCAAATCGCGCCCGGTTCCATCCTGAGGATAATAAGTGGTCTCTACGATGGAACTCACTTCATCAAGATAGAGACCAGCCACAACGGCAGAAACCGGTACAATCAAAAAGCCAAGCCCGAAAAACAATCCCAATCCGGCCAAGATGCTTGCAGCTGTTTCCGCCCAGCCGGGCAGAAACGATTCCATGCTCAGCAGATATTCCAAGCCAGCCTGCATTCCTATACCCACCAGCAACAACAGCAGCAGAGTAACACCCAGCATTCTCCAGAGAACGGAACGGAAGGGTTTTGAAAACAGCTGATTGAGCGCCAAAATGGCTGGAGACAACATGACAGGCTTCTCTTTGAAAAGGGTTTGTTTGCATTCACGCTTCACATAGGCGGGCATAAGCGCTTGTGCAAGGGCAATTCATAAGAATAGACGGTTGCCTTGCCTTGTTGTCTTCCTATACTGCATCCGACTTTGATCGCTAAAATACGCCATTTTTCACCATTCAAATATGCTTTGTCTCAGGTGAGAGACGATTGGCGGGAGAAAAACATGACTGCACCACGTTTTGATGTTCTTGGCATTGGCAATGCAATCGTTGATGTGCTTGCCAAAGTTGAAGATGATTTTCTGGCTTCTGAAAAGTTGCATAAGGGTTCCATGAACCTCATCGACACCGAACGCGCCGAGTATCTTTACGCAAAAATGGGTGCTGGTATTGAATCCTCTGGTGGCAGCGCCGGTAATACCATTTTCGGTTTCACAAGCCTTGGCGGCAAGGCAGCCTATTTTGGCAAGGTCGCGAACGATCAGCTTGGTGAAATCTTTGCCCATGACATGCAGTCACTGGGTGCCCATTTCGAGACCAAGCCCCTTGTTGGCGGATCCCCAACGGCCCGATGCATGGTACTTATTTCGCCGGACGGGGAGCGTACCATGAATACCTATCTTGGCGCCTGCAGCGAGTTGACCGAGCAGGACATTGACGAAAAGGTGGTAACCGATTCCGGCATCCTCTACATGGAGGGCTATTTGTGGGATAAGGAAAACGCCAAGAACGCTTTCAGAAAAGCCGCCAAGATTGCCCATGGGGCAGGGCGCAAAGTATCCATTACACTGTCAGACAGTTTCTGCGTTGACCGGTTCAGAAATGAGTTTCTCGAACTGATCCAGTCTGGTCAGGTTGACATCGTCTTTGCCAATGAGTCCGAAGCCAAAGCGCTTTATCAGACATCAGACAGAGCCACGGCGCTGAATGCCTTGCGTCAGGACACCAGCTTGTCTGCCGTCACGCTGGGTGGTGAAGGATCTGTCGCTATCTCCGGCAATCAAACCCATCATGTGCCAGCTTGTCCTATTCGTGAGTTGGTGGATACCACTGGTGCCGGTGATCTTTATGCAGCAGGCTTCCTTTATGGCCTGTCACAGGATATGGGCCTTGATAAATGTGCCATGCTCGGGAATTTCTGCGCCTCGGAAGTTATCCAACATGTCGGACCACGCCCTGAGCATGATCTCAAACAAGCCGCCGGACAGGCGCAATTGCTTTAAATGCGTCCGCTGCCCCCTTAGGGCAGTTCAAAACTGGCCAAACAAAAAGGCGGCTTTCTCGGGCCGCCTTTAATTTTGCTTCTGATCCAATTTTTTAAAGCTTGCGCAACATGACCGTTGTGATCGCGTGGCCATCTTCCTTGCGCAAGACCAAGTCCGCGCGCGGCCTAGTGGGAAAAATATTCTCTCGCAAGTTTACCAGGTTGATGGAGCGCCAAAGATCATTGGCAATCTTGAAAGCTTCCTTTTCATCGATCTGGGAATAGCGATGGAAATAGGATCCGGGATCGCGGAATGCCGTTTCCCGCAAGCGCATGAAGCGATCCAGATACCACTGATGCAACATGTCTTCATCGGCATCGATATAAACCGAGAAATCAAAGAAATCCGAGACGAACGGAATATCCTTGGCATCGGTGGGCAAAATGCTGGTTTGCAACACATTGAGGCCTTCAATGATCAGGATATCCGGTTGATCGACAATCTGTTTTTCGGTCGACATGACATCATAATAGAAGTGTGAATAGACCGGAGCATAAACATTGCGCTTTCCGGCCTTGATGTCCGTCAGAAACTGAATCAATGCCGTACGGTCGTAGCTCTCGGGGAACCCCTTGCGGCGCATAAGCCCTTCCGCTTCCAGCACGGCATTTGGCAGCAGGAAGCCGTCCGTGGTTACCAGATCCACTTTCGGGCTGGCAGGCCAGCGGCTTAGCAGGGTCTGCAACAAGCGTGCGGTGGTTGACTTGCCAACCGATACCGAGCCGGCAATACCGATAATAAAGGGGGTTTTGGGTTCGTTTGTGCCGAGAAAATGCTGCGTCGCATTATTCAGGCCCTTGGCAAACTCGACATAATAGCTGAGCAGTCTGGAAAGAGGCAGGTAGATTTCCTCAACCTCTTTAAGCGAAATAGGATCGTTCAGACTTTTGATTTTTTCAAGATCAGACCGCGTCAGGGTCAATGGAGTATCCGCGCGCAAGGTTGCCCATTCGTCGCTGGAAAACACCCGATAAGGGGAGAGTTGCCGGTTTACGGTTTGCTTCATTGTAAATCCCTGGAGCTTTTTTGATCGACTACCGGTCGACTTCCCGTTGTTCGCTCCTGTCGCCTGCTGGAGGTGAAATTTTCTGATGCTGGCTTCATTATCAAAAAATTGCACGAAACAGGCGCGCGCACCCTAACGAGAGAAGGTTATCAGTGGCTTGATCAAGCTCAATGTCTACAAGCTTTTTTGCACCTGCGAACCCGAAAAATAGCGCATTCCAGTAGACTTTAGTCCGCAGGACGCAATGCTTTCTCTTCAAGACCGGTCTGTCCGGTTCGGCTTGCCAGTTCGGCCATGACGTCAGAAAGGGGCACATCGGAGATTTTGAGCACGACCAGCAGATGGTAAAGAAGGTCTGCGGTCTCTGCTATAAGCTCTTCCCTGTCGCCTTTCACTGCTGCGATCACGGCTTCAACGGCTTCCTCACCCACTTTTTGCGAGCATTTTCCAACGCCCTTGCCTATCAGTTTGCGCGTGTAGGATTTTGGATCATCAGAATCTGCGCGTTTGGCAATGATAGCCTCAAGATCATTCAGCGAGAATTGTGTCACGGGGATCTTCCCTTCCTTGCAAGGAAGGCCTGCTTTTGAGAAGCAAGCCTTTTCAAATATCGTCCAGTTTGCTTGGGCAAGCCTAATTGTTCATATCCATGCGCATGGGTATGCCTGCCTTGACCATATATTCTTTGGCTTCCTGAATGGAATATTCGCCAAAGTGAAAAATGGATGCCGCCAATACTGCGGTAGCATGGCCATCGCGAACACCTTCTACCAAATGGTCAAGAGTTCCCACGCCGCCTGATGCAATGACAGGAACGGTTAGCATATCAGCAATCTTACGGGTCAATTCGATATCGAAACCAATTTTGGTTCCGTCTCTATCCATGGAGGTCAGAAGAATTTCACCAGCACCGAGATCCACCACTTCCTGAGCATATTCAATGGCATCGATACCGGTTGGGGTGCGACCGCCATGGGTAAATATCTCCCATTTAAGCGGTTCACCTTCCTTGCTGACGCGCTTTGCATCAACAGAAGCCACAATGCACTGGGCCCCGAACTTTTCAGATGCTTCCCTGATGAAGTCCCGGCGCAACACGGCTGCGGTGTTGATGGACACCTTGTCGGCACCCGCCTTCAGAAGATCGCGAATATTGTCTGTGGTCCTGATGCCGCCACCGACGGTCACCGGCATGAAGCATTCTTCAGCGGTTCGGCGGACAACATCAAGAATTGTGCCGCGATTTTCGCTACTGGCAGTGATATCGAGGAAGCAGAGTTCATCAGCTCCGGCCGCATCATAGGCCTTGGCACTTTCAACCGGATCTCCGGCATCTTTCAGATCAACAAAATTGACGCCTTTGACGACACGACCGTCTTTGACATCAAGGCAGGGAATGATACGAGCTTTCAGCATTCTTTCTCTCCCGCAGCTTTATGAGCGGCAATCAGGCCGAGCGCTTCGTCTGGATCAAGACGACCATCATAAAGGGCGCGTCCGGTAATAGCCCCCTCCAGAATGGCGCAATCCGGTTCCAGCAAGCGTTTGACATCGTCAATGGACGCCAATCCGCCTGAAGCAATCACGGGAATCGACGTCGCATTGCCCAGCTCCAGCGTGGACGGAATATTGAGGCCCTTCAAAATGCCATCCCGATCGATATCGGTATAAATAATGGCAGCGACACCGGCATCCTCGAACTGTTTGGCAAGATCAACCGCCGTCAGCTCAGAGGTTTCGGCCCAGCCTTCCACGGCAACCTTGCCGCCCTTGGCGTCAATGCCCACCGCGACGCGGCCGGGAAACAGCTTGCAGGCTTCTTTGACCAGAGCCGGATCGCGCACGGCAACTGTGCCGAGAATAACGCGGGTAATGCCTTTTTCGAGCCAATGTTCAATGCCTGCCAGATCACGAATACCACCACCCAACTGCACCGGATTGGTGGTATTTTTCAAAATGCTATCAACGGCTGCCGTATTTTCGGATTTGCCGGCAAAGGCACCGTTAAGATCAACTACATGGAGCCATTCAAAGCCCTGATCCTGAAAACGGCGCGCCTGATCGCCGGGATCATTGTTGAAAACAGTTGCCTGATCCATATCGCCCAACTTGAGGCGAACACACTGGCCGTCCTTCAGATCGATTGCTGGAAAGATGATCATTTACGGCCTCCATTTGAGGAAATTGGAAATAAGGGCAAGACCCAGTTTCTGGCTTTTTTCCGGGTGAAACTGGGTTCCGATAATATTGTCGCGCCCTACGCATGCAGTGACCGTTTCTGCATAGTCTGCAGTTGCCAAAACATGCTCCGGATTTTTGGCTTTCAAATGATAGGAGTGAACGAAATAGGCATGCAATCCGTCCGGACCGGTTGGAATACCCGCCCAGACCGGATGATCCCTGATCAGTTCAACCGTATTCCAGCCCATATGGGGAATTTTAAGGCCTGGATCGGATGGCTCGAGAGAAACAACGTCGCCCGGAATCCAGCCAAGGCCTTCAGTAATCTTATATTCAAGGCCCCGGCTTGCCAGCAATTGCAGACCAACACAAATGCCAATGAACGGTTTGCCGTCTGCAATAACCGCTTCATTGAGCGCATCAACCATGCCGTCGACAGCATCAAGCCCAGCCCGACAATCCGCATAGGCACCCACACCGGGCAGCACGATATGATCTGCCGCACGCACATCCTCTGGCTGGGAGGTTACCGACACTTCGGCCTGAAGCCCGCTTTCTCTGGCGGCTCGCTCGAATGCCTTGGCGGCAGAGCAAAGATTGCCAGAGCCATAATCAATGATTGCAATATGCATTACTTAGTCTCCTGAGGGGAATTCGGCGTCGGAAACAAACCTATTACCGGACCGTTCACGCTTCTCTCGCTCGGCTTGGAAGGAGCGAAAAATCGTGACTTGCCCTTACGGTCAAACAGTCGGTCAGAGGGTTCTTTATGCGATGAAACTGAAGGACTTTCTCCGTCCGCATCGGCTCGAGCGAGCTTGGCTTCAATATATCGATATTCGCAATGATTTTTGTCTTCTGCAAAGAGGGTCACGGCTTCCTCGTAGCCCTTCCTTTCCAGATGCCAACCAATAAGGTTGGGCGCTTCAACGCTAATCCAGACACTGATCAAGAGGCTTATGAGCATCTCGGACCAGAGCGGCAGAATCCCATAAAGCGACCAGAGCGGAATCATAAATAGAATATAGCCAAGCAGTACCCACCAAAGCCGCTTGAACACCATCCATAGAGCTGGCAGGAAAAAGGCCAATACCGAATATTGGTTTTTCACAATCACCGCACTTTCAGTCGCTTGATTGAGCGAAAGCCCGGGTTTTTCATAGATCGTATAGGACGCCATGTCATTGCCTCTGTATCAGGGCATATCTTCACTGAACGGTTTTGGCAAACCGATCCTGAAAGATCATCCGTTCAATGTTCCCTTGGTCGATGGAACGCGATCTGCCTGACGCGGATCCACTTCCACTGCCATACGGAGCGCACGCGCAACCGCCTTAAAGCATGTCTCTGCAATGTGATGGTTGTTGGTACCATAGAGCGTGGCAATGTGAAGCGTGATTCCGGCATTCTGGGCAAATGCTCGGAAAAATTCTTCAAAAAGCTCGGTGTCGAAATCACCAACCTTATCCCGGCTGAAGGTCACATCCCACACCAGAAACGGCCGACCTGACACATCCACCGCAGCGCGGGTCATTACTTCGTCCATTGGCAGATGCACGTCGGCATAGCGCGTGATACCCTTTTTGTCGCCCAAGGCCTTTTTGAAGGCCTGACCAAGCGCGATACCGATGTCTTCAGTCGTATGGTGCGCATCAATGTGCAAATCACCTTTGGCCTTGATTGTCATGTCAATCAGAGAATGACGCGATAGTTGATCGATCATATGATCCAGAAAGCCAACGCCGGTATCGATGGAATAGGTTCCCGTTCCGTCCAGATTGATGGAAAGAGAAATGTCGGTTTCATTGGTTTTACGAGTGATCGATGCTGTTCGCATGAAGGCATTCCTTCGCTAAGTTCATTGCACCTTTATAAATTAGGCCATCGTTATGTATCAGGGCGCCGTTTACAAATCCATAGCGAGTATCGTCCAAAATGCAATTGAGAAGAGCCTATCTTTCAGGTTTTAGTCTCATTGTTGACGGAATACCAATGAAAGCTGGCCTTAATGGCTCAAATTGATCAAAAGCCTTGCATTCGTCTTTCAATCGAAGCCAGATTGAA